>JAJZJL010000051.1 GCA_021810145.1 Planctomycetota bacterium
GATCAGTGCCCCTCGGCACACCCGGGAAGCAACGGGCAAACTGATTTGTGGGTGCGGCGGGTATATGCGATGGCGAATCGGATTAGCTTCCTGACAGGATGGCGTGGACCGCCCCGGCGCGCACGGGGTAAACTCTCTAAGCGGATGACGCGGATACGGGGAAAAGCAATTAACAATGGCTCCCGGCGATCTGGCGTTGAATCTGGAAGCTGGAAGAGACGAAAGAAAACCAACCGCAATGAAGCGAGAGGACGCAAAGAATTGTTCAGGTAAATATTTTGTCTTTGTGGCTTTGGGCCTTGTGGTGAAAAACGTTTTTGTTCACAAGGAGGAAGCCGAGGGTACCACAATGAATCCCGGCGCGGGCGGGTATATGCGATGGCGGGTTGGATCGGTTTTGTGGTGCGCCGGGGCGGTTTCTTGCCGTTTCTCTTGATTTGGAGGCAAAAGAAGACCACGGATTCCACGGATTAAAACGGATACGGGGGAAACGCTAACAACGAGTCCCGGCGCGCCGGCAAACAACGAGCAATGGGGAATTGGTTTTGCGGGTACGGCGGGTATCTGCGACGCCGAGCTGGGTTGGAGCATGGATTTGGCTGATGCTATCGGTAACGGCAGAGTTAGAAAACCAAGGATCAGGGCCATGAGGGCCTTGAAGAATCGGTCACAGGCCCTTGGCCGGGCAACAGGCGCATGACACCGGGTAAGGGGGAATCGCAGTATCTTCAGCCGCGTGACACGCCAAGTCGCCGCGACAGGTCTGTCATGTCCCGGATCCCGACAGTCGCGCCCGACCTTCCCATTAAGAGCTGGTTTAGAAACTCCGCCGGCAGCGCCTGGGGGCGGCAAACGGCCGTGTGCGGCGTCCTGGATTTTCAACATATTCCGGAATATGCTTCGGATCTGCGTCCTTGCATCGATCCATTTGCCAAGCCAATGAACCCGCATCGGACTTTTCAAACAGGCTGTGAGGCCCGACCCCGCGCAGCGGATAACTTTTGCATATCGGTTCTTATTGTCAACGCGCTGGAAATCCGCCGCCGATTGCCTGGAGCGTAAAATGTCTTGCGCCCGTGCTCGGCCCCGGCGTCGAGCATTGATTGACACCGGGGCACCGCAGTCCTATTGTGATGATCTGATTTTCTGTTCGCGGGCTGTTTGAAAGAATATTGGGGGTATGTATGCCGTCGGCAGGTTTAATTGTTCTGTTCGTGGTGGCACTGGTTGTTATCATCATCGTGCTGATCACCGTGGGCAATGTGTTTAATCTCTGGTTGCAGGCTTTTTCCGCCGGTGCCGATATCAGTCTTTTCGACCTCATCGGTATGAAATTGCGTAAAGTGGACGCGCGTGCCATTGTCACGGCCAAAATTTCCATGGTTCAAGCCGGCCTGCCGGTGGAAACCAATCAATTGCAGGCTCATTACATGTCCGGCGGCCATGTGTTAAATGTTGCCAAGGCGATGATTGCCGCCCACCGCGCCAACATCGAATTGCCCTGGGATCAGGCCACAGCCATTGATCTCGCCGGCCGCGATGTGCTTGAAGCGGTGCAGACCAGCGTCAATCCCCGGGTAATTGATGTCCCCAACGCCGCCAGTGGCCGTCAGACCCACGAAGGCGTGGCGAAAGATGGCATTCAGTTGCGCGTGAAAGCCCGGGTAACCGTGCGCACCAATATGCGCCAGTTGGTCAGCGGTGCCGGTGAAGAAACCATCGTCGCCCGCGTCGGTGAGGGTATTGTGGCGGCCATCGGTTCAGCTGATACCTATAAGCATGTGCTGGAACAGCCGGACATGATCAGTAAAACGGTTCTTGCCAAGGGGCTCGATGCCGGCACGGCCTTTCAGATACTCTCGATAGATATCGCCGATATGGATGTAAGCGAAAACATCGGTGCCCGACTGCAAACCGCGCAGGCGGAAGCCGCCAAGCAACTTGCACAGGCCGAAGCTGAAAAGCGGCGGGCTTTGGCGGTGGCCCAGGAGCAGGAAAACAAGGCCCTGGCACAATTTAACCGTGCCAAAGTTATTGAAGCCGAAGCCCAGGTGCCGCTGGCCATGGCCGAGGCCTTCCGCAAGGGCAATCTGGGGATTATGGATTATTACCGTATGAAAAATATGCAGGCGGACACGCAGATGCGCGAGTCCATCGGCGGTTCGAATGCCACCGGTTCCGGTACGGATAATCGGCCGGCCGGCACGTAATGATCAAAGCGGAGGCGGCAAAAATGGGACAACTTCCAAAAGATCCCCAGCAACTCGCTCAGGATATTCTTGCCGGGCGCGTGAGTATTCAGCAGTTGCAGGCCGAACAGGCCCGGCGCCGTGCCGCACAGGAAGCCTTGCGCCAAAATATGCGCACGCGCCCCAAGCCATCAGGTGCCCCGGCCCATCCGTCCGGTGCACGGGTCGTTGTTAAACCTTCCGGCAATTCCCCACGCCCGCCACGCCGGCAGGCCCGTCCGGGCGGAGGCTCTGCTCCCGATGCCGCCGGCACCAGACGCTTAGCTTCAGAAACGCGTGGCGGCGTAATCAGGGCTGTGGCCCCTGCAACTGCCCAGCCCGCAGCTTCCGCGCCGGCAAAGGGATCCGCAACTTCAGCCAAGCCTGCCGCGGCTCCGCGTACCGCAGCGCAAAGTCTTCGCGCGGTATTGAATAATTCAAATGCCCTGCGCAGTGTGTTTGTATTAAGTGAACTTCTGGATAAACCCCTTTCATTGCGGCCCGATCCACTGGAACGGTTCTGAAGCATTCAGGTGTTGCGTTTTGCCACAGGCGTGGGATGTTCCGGCTTAATCGGACGGCATGGGCGTTTTTTTCGGCGCATGAAAAACCGCCCCGACGACATTCATTCGAGGCCACCGGTTATGAAAAAACAATGAACAATAGCGTACTGGTTCCGGTGGAATTCAAATGTAAGGCCGCTGGCGCGGTAATTTCAGCTCAATCGATTTCTGATTGAACGCTGTTTGTCGGGATACCTCCTTTCGGTAACTCCGTTAGGCTCATCCAGCTATCATCTTCGACCTTTTTTTCGTAAAAGACAAGTAAAAAATGTCCATTTTTTTTATTTCAAAGAAATTGCCTATTGCGAAATTCGAGCGGACGAAACGCGTAGACGGAATATCCCGGTATAATCGCCCGCATGGCCAAGCAAAGAAATTACTTCGTTTGTCGCAATTGTGGCGCAATACAGCCCAAATGGATGGGAAAATGCCCGGATTGCAATTCATGGGATAGTCTGGAGCAAATGACCGAAGCTGCAGCCGATCCGCATCGTCCTCGTGCCTTATCAGAAGAGGCCCCGGAAAATACCGCCGGTCAATTTGCCGCGCAGGATGATGCCCCGGCCCGGCCTTTATCTGAAATCCCTGAATTGGACATTCCCCGCATGCCCACGGGTCTGCCGGAATTTGACCGGGTGCTCGGCGGCGGAATTGTTCCCGGCGCTGCGGTGCTGCTTGGCGGTGATCCGGGTATTGGTAAATCCACGCTGCTGCTGCAGGCCGGTGACCGCATGGCCCGGCAGGGCCATCGTGTGCTGTATGTCAGCAGTGAAGAATCCGCGCAGCAAACCAAGTTGCGGGCCAAACGTCTCGGCGTTGCGGATGACCGCCTGCTGATTTACGCGCAAACCAACCTGGAAAAAATCGGGCGGCAAATTCAGAAACTCCGGCCGCATTTGTGTGTCATTGACTCGGTACAGATGATTTATGAACCCACCAACGCGTCGCCCCCGGGCAGCGTTTCCCAGCTCCGGGATTGCGCCACCGAACTGGTTTATCTGGCCAAGGCCGGCGGAACGGCGGTCTGCCTGGTGGGCCATGTTACCAAACAGGGCCTGCTGGCGGGACCGAAGCTTCTGGAGCATATTGTTGATACCGTGCTGTATTTTGAAGGTGACACCCACCATGATCATCGCATTGTGCGTTGCATCAAAAATCGGCACGGCAATACGCTGGAGGTGGGCTTATTCCGAATGGGGGCCGCGGGCCTCGAGAGTGTGCAGGACGCATCCGCTTTGTTAATTCAACCCCACACGGGATCACCTCCTGGCAGTGTTATCTGCGCTGTTACCCAGGGCTCCCGCGTGCTGGCACTGGAAATTCAGGCCCTTACCGCCGACAGCATGCTGGGATCAGCCCGGCGGAAAGTCAGCGGCTGCGACGCCAATCGTGTCGCCATGATTACTGCGGTGCTGGAAAAGCGCTCCGGTTTGCGTCTGGTGGATCAGGATATTTTCGTCAATGTGGTGGGGGGGATGCGGGTAAACGATCCGGCTGCGGATGCCGCCATCGCCCTGGCGATCGCCGGTGCCCGCATGAAGCGCGGCCTTTCCAGCCGCACGCTGGTGATGGGGGAGTTGGGCCTGCTGGGGGAATTTCGGCAGATCGGTTCGCTGGCCCAGCGCATCAGCGAAGCGGCCCGCCTCGGCTACAGCCGCTTACTGGTACCCATTCACCGCAGCGAAACCGACAAAGCCGCCGCCGCCGCTGCCGGCCGCCAGATGCAAATCACCACCTGCCGCACCCTCGACGACGCGCTGGCCGCCCTGGAGTAAATGGTAAGCATAAAGGACTGGGCAGTATTACATGTGTTAAATGAATCCATACAACAACCGCCCATCAATAATGTCGATGAACGCTCTTTGAGCATATCATGCTGCCTGTTTTCCGCACCGGCTAATGGTGGGGAACTCTAACCGCGCTTTCCCACGCACCTTGGTCGCGGGCCATGTGAAATGTGCCAAGTTGCTGAGCCCATCATTCCGGCTGTTTTCCAACTATTTCGTATGGCCGCGGTCGGAGAATTGAACCTGTACCGCCTGATAACGGATGAAAATATTTTTCGCTTCAGTAACGCCGGGGTTCTTGCGCGCGTATATAGATTATAATGACCGTATACTGCTCTGGAGATTTCTGATGTGTTGGAAAGTATTTACCCTTGGTGCACTTCTGTTGATAGCTGCGACGGAACTGGCAAATGCCGGGGCAGCTTCTGTCCGTGCGGCCACCGCGCAGCCGGTCAAGTCAGCCCTCAGGGCCGCGGAAGTGCCCGCGGACGCCAAATGGATCATTTACATGAATATTGATCAGGCAATGGCAAACCCCGCGGCCGGCAAAATGCTTTCCGCGTTTATGCGTACTCACCCGCGGGCTAAAAAAAATATGACCAATCTGGAAATAGCCATGGGCGCGGATTTTCCCCGGGATTTTCACGATGTACTGCTGTTTGGCCGCCACATCGGGCCAAATCATGGAGTCGTGGTGATCCACGCCCACGCCCGGCAAAGCCAGATTGCCAGGTTCCTTAAAGCCAACCGCGGTAAAATCACTGTAACCACACCCGTTCCCGGGATGATCAAAGTGGTGAATAAGAAAGGCCAGACCATTTATGAAACATCCCCCCGTCCCGGGACCTTTGTCATGTCGCGAACCGAAAAATCGCTGCGGCATGAACTGCATGTTCTGGCGGCAAAATCCGGGGGTATGGCTCCGGACAATCCGCTGCTTGTCGGTGCGCGTCCCGGTGTGCTGATGTATATGGCGGACAGCAATATGGCGCAACTGGCCAACCGCCCGGGGCGGCATCATGGTCCCATCTGGATGAAATCGGTTACTGGCGCCTGGCTGGCGGTACGGGTAAAAAAGGAAAGACTCAATATCCGTGCCCGCATTGATCTCATCGATGCCGACTCGGCCGCTCAGATGGTTCAAATGGCCCAGGGGTGGCAGGCCATGATGGATCTTGGTGCCACGAACGCCAACGTCAAACCGCGCCAGCGCTTCATTGCAGGCATCGCGGATCGCTTGAATGTCGGTGCCATTGGAAAAGTGGTTGCCATTCACTGGTCCATGTCGCTGCCGAAGCTTCTGGCCGGGCCTGAAAAGCAGTCCCATCCCGCGCCGTAACACCCATGGGCAGGGGAATAAACCTGATGGAGTTGATCATGTCCGCACCCGAAGATGATGTACGTCTGGCCAGACTGGCCCAAGCCGGCGAGGTTGCGGCATTCGACCGAATCGCCCGGCAATATCAGGTTATTCTCCTGCGGTTCGTGCGTCGTAATTTTCCCAACATCCCGGACGCTGAAGATATTGTACAGGAATCCCTGCTTAGAGCGTTTGAGAACATCGGAAAATACCGGCCCGCATGGCCGCTGAAAAGCTGGCTGCTGACCATCACCTGCCGTGTGGCTGTCAATCAGATTCGGCATCACAGCGTTCAAAGTCGCCTGATGGCAAATCTGCGACATCGTTGCGTTACCGCATCGGCAGGCCCAAGGGATTCCACCGCAGATCATGATGAATCGCTGAATCTCTGGAACGCCGCCGCGCGACTTCTGACGCCAACACAGTTTCGGGCGGTATGGCTGTTGTATGCCGAGGAAATGGATCGTCACGACATCGCCAGAATTCTGGGAAAGTCGCGCCCAACGACGCGGCTGATTCTATACCGCGCCAAAAAAATATTGCAGTCGCACTTTTCAGCGTCGGCCGCGGAATCGATCAGCAATTCAGCCGATAGCCGCGTTGCACAAGGAGTTGTACTATGAATCCTGCCGAAAATTCGGATAACCAGAAATGGATTGACCGGCTTGAACGCGAAGCGAAAAATCAGTTGCCTCCATTTTCACCGGCGTTGCATGACCAGATTATGCGCAAAGCCGCGCAACGTCGGCTGCGGGCAGCGACTGTTGCGCGTGGATTATCCGCGTGGTCTGCGCCGCGGTCGCCATACTGGCAGCTTGCCTCCGTGGCCGTTGCGTTGGCGGTTGCACTGGGGATCTGGATGCAGTTCCGCGCTGCGCAACCGGTGGTGCCAATGCCGGCGGTATCGGCATTCCATATTTCCTACGTGCTTCCCGATACCGGCTCGCTGATTCAACAAGCCGCAGCGCAGTGGCAACATCAGTTTGCCGGACAATCCTTCGCCGGCCTTCAAACCCAGGCGCGGCAGCTAAGCCAATATGTTGTCGGGAAGATGACTCTTTTTTGAATTTCCAGATCAGGGAAAGCTGGTGCCAAGAAACCGCCCGGCTGCGGAAGTGCGCGACGCGCGTATGGGGGCCGGTTCGATTCGCACCTGATCATAGGTAAGCAGCGTCCCCTTGGCTGCTTCAAGATTAACAATAGCCTGCGAGTAATTCACCATCGCCTGCAATTCCGCCGTCTGGGCGGATGCCAGGTTCTGTTCGGCGGTTAATTTCAGATTTAAGAATGTCGGCGTGAGGCTTACACCGACCTGCTGCTGAACGTCCAATGCCGCAAGCACCTGTCCGGCGGCCATGCGGGCCTGCCGTTGTGCTTCAATTTGCTGATAGCTTGAGAGCATGGCGCGCAGAGCTGTTTTCACCTCCAATATAATGTTCTGGGCGTCCAGAAGCATTTGTGTGAGTTCCTGCCGGCGCAGCAGGCGTTGCTCGCGGTAGCCCGCTTCAGCGGCACGATTGCCGATGGGAATCGATACCTGCAGGCCCGCCGCATAACTCCAGAATCGTGCCGGGCTGATGGTCTGGGTAAAGGCGTTGCCGAAGGCCTGCGAAAGGCCGTTGGATTGTGTGGAAAGTGTCAGGTTGGCATCCGGCAGCAACGTATTGGCGGCAACACGAACGTTGATATCCGCCTCATGCAGCTTCAACCGGTCCTCCCGCATAATGCTGCGTTGCGCCAGAGCGGTGGAAATGGCCTGTGCCACATTGAACATAACCGGTTCGGTAATGGGCTTATCCGTTGGCAGCAGCAGCACATTGCCGCGCAGATTCAACGCGGGGTCATTGAGCAGGGATTTGAGTTCATCGGATGTGGTACGCACATTCGCCTGCGCGGTAATTACGGCCACCCGGCTCTGGGCGACCGCATCCTTAGCCTGAGCCACCTGCACCGAAGAGGCATCAAAAATGCCGCGCTTTTCGATCTGACTCAGCGTATGCCGGGTGTTGACCAGCAACCGCTGCTCAATGCGCAAATTGCCATCGGCCTGCGCCAGGAGGTAATAGGTCAGCTCGACATTTTTAATGACTGTCTGCACCTGACTGCGAAAGGCCGCCAGCGAAATACTTCTGTTGGTACGGGCGATGTAAATGCCGGATTGCACCACATCGGACCCGAAGCCGCGCAACAGCGGTTGAGTAATGGCCAATGCCAGATTATCCGCATTGGATGGATTAATATCCGGTTGAAAGCCCGGGGTTTTGGCCACGTTTAAAAAATTATTGGTGGCGGAAAATTGCGCGGTTCCACCCCATCCCAGTGGTTTGCTGACTCCCACCTGATTCGCCCATGTCAAACTGTTATTGTTGCCGGCACCGGGAACGGCACCCGCGGCACCGACTTGAATTCCCGATGTGGTCGGCACATCCGTTCGCGTCACGCCCGTGGAACCGAAAATGGTCGCGTCAAAGGCCGCCTGGGCCTGTACCAGTTGCGTCTGAGAAATAGCCGGATTATACGCCTGCACCTTGATGGCCAAGCTGTGTTCCAGGGCCATGGCCACAGCATCCTGCAACGTCAGATGATAAATCGGCTCACCTTGATACAACGCGGATGCCGCTTTCCCCGTGCCAACCCCGGATGATTTCGCCGTGGCCACAGCGGTGCCAGCAGGAATCACCGAACCGATATTCGTCGTTCCGGCACTGGTGAATTCATGCACACCTTGATCCACCGGCGTGACCTTTTTCTGTATGTTGTATATCTGGCCATCGCTGACCTGATGGGCCAGCACGGACTGAGCATAGTTATCCCATCCGGAATACGATGACCGTTGACTGAACGGCGACTCGCAACCACCTGCTAACAGTGTTCCCCAGCAGGCCAATGCCAGCAGTACCGCCTGCTTCCGCTTATGACCAATTGCCGGGTTGCCCGAGTATTTCCCCCGGTACTGGCGCTGAATACTGTCAGCCTCAGGCCCTTTCACCATCGAAGCAAACGTCCGCTGGTTGGAAACACCTCTGAAGTGTTTAAAAACCGACATGGAACCCCTCGGTACCGATCAGCTTGCAGGTCAAGTCAAAGTGGTTCAGGATCAATGCGGATATCTTTTTCGCCCGCCGCCTTTTTTTCCTGATATTTTTTCAGCCAGGTCTGGAAGCTCTTGCCCGCCGCCGGGTCCTTACCCGTAAATTTGATGGATTCAATTTCCTCATATCGGATGGTCAATCGATTGGTCGAATCCTTGACAATTAAGCGCAGCATCCATTTGGTGGTGTCGGCGGAATCGGCCTGGCGATCAAAGATGTATCCTTCCACCGCCTCGCCCTTGCGATGAACTATCGTCACATCGCCGCGGTAGCTGAACGCCTTTTCCACCACATCGCGCACCATGGGCAGTGAATCGAGTTGAGGGTGGTAGCCTTCAAGATTTTCATACTCGGTTGCCGGGGCGGTATCCGTGGATGCGGTGAAATCTGCTGCGGCAATGTGTTCTTGTGCTGTCATATAGTTTTTGAACCTGTTTTAACTCGTTTTAACACGATACAGACATTAAACGCCGATTTGATCCTTCGCCCGTGCGGTCGATTCCGTGGCCGGATGATCGGCGGAAGCCATTTTACCGGCGCTGATGCTCAAGGGAATGAAGTTGTGCCGCGAATGCTCCGGCGGCTGTTGCAGAGCTTCGAGCGCTTCACGGTTCACATAACTGCCGCCGAACAGCGTGGCCCGAATGGTTGAAAGCATGCCGCGCAATGAGCCAAACGTATCGTTAACCGCGCTGGCTTCATAACCGCTGTGTACCATGCAATTGGCGCAGCGGGGATTACCCGATTCGGCCCCGTATTTATCCCAGCTTGTGGTTTCCAGCAGTTCACTGAATGTGTCAGCGTAACCATCCTGCAGCAGATAACACGGTTTCTGCCAGCCGAAAATGTTGTACGTGGGCATGCCCCATGGTGTGCACGCATACGACCGCTTTCCCATGAGAAATTCCAGAAATAACGGGCTTTGATTAAATCGCCATTTTTTGTCCCGATTGCTCAGAATGGTGCTGAAAAGCCGACGGGTTTTGGCGCGCCCCAGAAAGTGCTGCTGGTCCGGCGCTTTGTCATAGCTGTATCCCGGTGAAAGCATCATGCCTTCTACGCCGAGCTGCATCATTTCGTCAAAGAATCCGCGCACGCTTGCGGGATCGGTTCCGTCAAAGAGTGTGGTATTGGTCGTGACACGAAATCCGCGTTTGACGGCTTCCTTAATGCCCTCAACCGCAATGTCATATCCGCCTTCACGGCAGACCGAGAAATCATGGTGCTCTTTCTGGCCATCAAGGTGAACGCTGAAAGTCAGATATTTGGAAGGTTTGAAAAGATCGATTTTCTGCTTCAGCAGCAGCGCATTGGTGCACAGATAGATATATTTGCGGCGGGCGATCAAACCCTCAACAATTTCTTTGATCTGCGGGTGCAGCAACGGCTCGCCGCCGGGAATGCTGACCATCGGGGCGCCGCATTCTTCAACGGCCTTGAAGCACTGTTCCGGCGTGAGGTTTGATTTGAGAATGTGCGGCGGATACTGAATTTTACCGCATCCGGCGCACGCCAGATTGCAGCGAAACAGCGGCTCGAGCATCAGAACCAGCGGATATCGTTTGCGGCCCTTGAGCCGCTGTGACATGACATACGTTGCAACAGTCCACATTTGTGATATCGGGACGCCCATGAGTTCCTTTCCGGCCCGTTTTATTTTCGGCCAATTGCATAAAATCATAGCCTGCACATTCGCATACCGCCCGCCCGCGGCTCTCTCGGCAGTTTCTATCGGTGGCACATTTGCAATGCAGCTAAGGCCTACCCGGCTTGAAATCATACCGCCAAGGCTCGGCTCCGCCAAGCGGTTTGCAGGTTGCCACGGAGCCGGGCGTGGCCGCGGTTTTTTTAAACTTGCTTTGGTGCTCCTCAACGCGAGGTCTGGAACTTCTCCATCGGCGATGAAAATACCCAGGCGCTTTTCGGCCTTGACTGAATCGACAGTAGCACCGTCTTGCGGAAGTGAGCCTTTGGCACGGATCCCTATAACCGCTGTGCTCATCGCCTGAAATCCGCCGATAATCACCGTAACGGTCGATTTTCGGGATAAGACCGGAAAACACGTGCACGCGGCGCTCGCATTTGCGTTGAGACTATCGTAGGATAGAAATTGGATATGGGAGCGGGTTTGAGAATATCGCGGGTGGCCGCGTTAATCTCAAACAGGCTCCGCAATGTGAGCGGTCCCGGACAATGAACCGAAATGAACCAAATAATCAAATTCCCGCCTCGGAGCCTCTCATCGGGCGGCGGCTGGTGGTGCTGGTGGAAAATCCCGGTGAAGTGCCGCGGCTCGCGGCGCGGCGCAAGCTCAATTCAGTGATTGTGGCGGCCAACGAAATCAGCCTGGATGCCATTGCGCAGGCCGTGGTCAGTTCGCCGCGGAAAGCGGGCGTGCTGGTTATTCCATGGCTGCCGCGTGCGGAGATATTTCCCTTTCTTCTTCGGGGCTTTCACCGTGTGCTGCCCCTGGCGATATCCGCCTTTCCGGACCACACCAAACGCTTGTGTGAAGCCATTAAAGCCGCTGAGTCAGCGCGGTTGATCGGGGCCGTGCCGGATCTGGCGTTGGCGGCGGTAACGGTCTTTCGTGCCGATTTATCCGCCCTGTGTCTGCCAATGCACTGGTTTGAACAAAGCGGAGAAAGCGGTTTGACCGACATGCGAGCGTTGAAAATCGAAGAAGATGGTTCGGTGGTGAAAATCGGCTCGCGGCGCTGGGCTTCGCATCAGATTATCAGTTCGTTTGATGCTCATTTTCGCAGGACCTTGCGCCGCTTGGAACTCACTGAAAATGACACGCTGGGCGGACTGATTCGCCGTACCCGTAAGGAACGCCGGTTGGCGCGGGAAGAATTCCCCGGTATTGACGCCAAAACCATCGCCCGCATTGAACGCAATGAAATCATGCGGCCCCAGCGGGAGACGCTTCGATTAATCGCCCAGACCCTTGACCTTCCGGTTGAACAATTGATTGAAAAAATGGCCACGCCTGCCGCCGAATCCGGAACCCTCCACCCGCCGGCCACCCAGGCTGATGGACACTCGGCCAGCGCCTGAGCCAGATGAAGGATTACCTATTAAACTTGTGGGCATTAGGTTTTGTTATGGTTGATATAAGCCGTAAATATTGATTTTTTGTTGACCATTTAAATTCCTATAGGTATTATGGGATTTAGTTTTTTGGAGTTGTTTAAATCATGAGCGCAGAAACCGGTAACGTACTAACCGCCGATGGCAAAAAACTTAACAAGGTCGAAGCCGTTAAACTGGCCAAAGATGGTTTGGATGTTTGGGAGAACATTTTCCTCTATGCCAAAGCCGACGTCCCCGAGCCGCTGGAAGAGCTGCTAAGCCCTAAGGATTACGAGCTTTTTCAAAAGACCATTCCCAATGCCGACAGTGCGGAGGTTATTCGCAGCGCTAAGCGCAAGGCCAAAATATGCGAGGAGGATTTTGTTCGCCTGCGCTGGTTCGGAATTTATCAGCACTTGCCCAATCTCTGCCATTTCATGCTGCGTATTCGTATTCCCAATGGTTTTGTTTCCGGCACGCAGCTTCAGGAGGTGGCGGATATTGTTGATCAGTATGCCAACGGTTTTGCCGACATCACCACCCGGCAGTGCTTTCAACTCCACTGGCTGACCATTGAAGCCCTGGCGGAAATTCTTCCACGTCTGGAACGCGTTGGGCTGGTGAGCAAATTTGCCTGCGGTGATACGCCGCGCAATGTCGTGGGTTGTCCGCTGGCCGGTCATCTGGCCGACGAAGTTATTGATGCCTCGGGCGTGGCACAAAGGGCCAATCAGATGTTCCTTGACGGTAACAGGGAATTCAGCAATTTCCCCCGCAAGTTCAAGACCTCTATTGCCGGATGCCATCTGCATTGTCATCAACCGCAGATTAATGATATCGGCATGTTCGGAGTCAAGCGGATCAACCCGCACACCGGGCAGGAAGAAGCCGGCTACGGTGTAACGGTCGGCGGCGGATTATCCAGTCAGCCCTATATCGGTCAGGGGTTACGGGTGTTTATCAAGCCCGAACAGGTCCCGGCGGTGTGCCGTGGAATCGCCCATATATTCCGCGATCATGGTTACCGCGAGAAACGGACGCGGGCACGCATGAAATACCTGGTTGCGGACTGGGGATGGGAAAAGTTCCGCGAATATCTGGAAGCCGATATCGGCTTTAAGCTTGAGCATGATGACAACATTGCGGCACCCGAATTTGCTCCCCATACCGATCACCTTGGTTCGGGTCTGCAGAAGCAGGCCGGGCTTTCGTATATCGGTGTGCCGGTGGAACGCGGTCGCATCAGCGGCAGGCAACTGCGCGCGGCGGCGGAAATATCGAATCGATTTGCCGGCAAAGCGCTTTCCAAATTGGCGCTTTCCAACAAGCAGAATCTTATATTTATCAATATCCCGACCGAGTCTGTGCCGGCCATGACCCGTGAGCTTGATTCCGCCGGATTGCCGCCCCGCGCACCGCTCTGGCGGACGAACCTGATTTCCTGCACCGGTACGCAATTCTGCAATCTCGCGATTGTGGAAACCAAAGAACGCGCGAATCGCATTCTCCAGCATCTTGAAAAGCACGTTGCCATTGATACGCCCATTATGGTCAGCGTAACCGGTTGCCCCAACAGTTGCTCACAATATCAGATTGCCGACATCGGCCTGATGGGAGTGGTGTGCAACTTCCGCGGACAGCGCGGAACAGAAGCGTATCAAATTGTACTTGGCGGCGGCCTGGGCGCTGACGCGGGCTTTGCCAAAGTCGCGCTGAAAAAAGTTCCGGCCGATTATGTTCATAAATCCATCCAGCAGATTGTGGAAGCTTATAAATCCAACCGCGTCGATGATGATGAAAGCTTCCGGCAGTTTGTGCATCGCACCGCACCGGAACAACTCACGCAATGGCTGAACATTCCGGAAATGGCGGAAGTGGCGTAAAGCGCCTCATTACCGCTTTTCTTTTCGCCTTCCGCACAGCAGGCGAAACGGCATGACATTGCAGGCGGCTGGGATTGAGACGCTGCTGCACCGCGGCATGTTTTCATCTCGGCAGCGATCAGTTCAGCGCGGATGATGTTGGTTTTCCCGTCAGTCCCGATGGCCATCGGGAGGGAAATCCGCAGCCGTCGGCCCGCCGCGTCACAGGTCATGCGCCTGTTGGACTTATTCTTTTATGGATACTGTGGACAATTTCATCAAATAACCGATGATGATGGTGAATTGTTATCCGGGACCTGCGCCGTACCGGACATGAAAGGATTGACAGAAATGATGAAGACGGTTGTTCACGTCACACATGAAATCGTACAGAAAATTGGCGGAATCGGAGCGGTTCTCCATGGCTTGCTGACATCCAAACATTACTCCGAGCATGTGGATCGTAATATTCTCGTCGGGCCGCTGTTTAACACCGACGGTCCGGCGGATTTACGGCTGGGACATGATGGCGAAGTGCTCTACAGTTCCATGGATGGCATTACCGGCCATCCTCTGGCTTCGGCACTGGCCGAGGTGGAGCGGAAATATCATGTGGAGTTAATTTATGGCCGCAAGGCGTTTCATGATAAATTCACGGGCATAACATCGCATCCGGAAGTACTGCTGATCAACGTGAATCATTTCGATCAGTCCCGCATTGGGATGTTTAAATTTCATCTGTTTGAAAAGTTCGGCATTGAATCCAACCGGTATGAATATGTCTGGGATTACGAGCAGTACCTGCGTATTGCCGAACCGGCCATTGATGCGCTTTTGGCCATCGGGTGCGGCAGTGTGTCGCACCCGGCGGTGCTTCTTTCCCATGAATATATGGGAATGCCCACTGCTCTGGCGGCCCGGCTCAATGCGCCGGCGCACTTTCGCACCATCTTTTATGCCCATGAAGTGGCACCCATGCGCCGGATTGTGGAATCTCATCCTGGCCAGGACATTGCATTTTACAACGCCATGCGACAGGCCACGCGGGAGGGCCTGAATGTCAATGATGTGTTTGGTTCGCAGAAATTCTTCTACAAATACCCGCTGGTTGATGCGGCCAAACATTGTGACAATATATTTGCCGTCGGGGATTACATTGTCGATGAATTCAGATTTCTGGATTCCGCATTCAAAAAGAAGAATATTGATCTGGCGTATAACGGCGTGCCGGCGTTTGAGTTGTCGCTGGAAGAGAAAATGACCTCGCGCAACCGCCTGCAGCATTATTGCGAGACCTTGCTGGGATACCGTCCTGATTTTGTTCTCACGCATGTTACCCGCATGGTTCTTTCCAAGGGCTTGTGGCGCGATGTGCGCGTTATGGAGCATCTGGAAAAATTATTGCGGCATGGCAATCAGTCCGCCGTCCTGCTGGTGCTTTCCACCGAAACTTCCGCCCGGCGCACCGATGATGTGCGCAATATGGAGGTATCATACAAATGGCCCGTTGCGCATCGTGAAGGCTATCCGGATCTTACCGGCGGTGAAGCCGCATTTTATGCCGGCGTGCAGGAATTCAACGCCCGCAGCAGAAATGCCAAAATTGTTTACATCAATCAGTTTGGCTTTGACCGCCGCACCTGCGGCGATCGTATGCCCGCGGATATGGAATTTATGGACATCCGGCACGGATCGGATCTTGAATTCGGCCAATCCATTTATGAACCGTTTGGCATTGCCCAGATTGAACCGATTTCCTTCGGAGCTATTTGCGTTTATACCGCCTTGTGCGGGTGTGCGGGATTTGTCCGCCATGTTGCCGGATCGGCGGGTACGGAAAATGTCATTGAAGTTGATTACACCCAATCCGGCGAAGCGCATCCGCACAGCATTCAGGATTGCCTGCTGATTGATCATGCCAACCGTGATTACATTGAAGGCTCGGTGGCGCAGACCATCGCCGCCGAGATTCATCGCCGGTTGCC
Organism: Planctomycetota bacterium; assembly: GCA_021810145.1. Taxonomy (GTDB): domain Bacteria; phylum Planctomycetota; class Phycisphaerae; order WQYP01; family WQYP01; genus JAMDCX01. The sequence goes on from JAJZJL010000051.1 coordinate 15,953, forward strand.
GCGATCAGAATCGCAGTTTGACCGCCTGCTTCAGCAGGGTTACAAACTCGCCTCGCGGATGAGCTGGGAAGTTGTGGCACGTGATTATGTTCTGCCGGGCATTGAAAAAGCATTGGCTCAGCCTGCGGCGGCGGTAAAGAAAATGGCATCGGTGTAACGCGGTGCCGATACGCTGTTATTCAGGCATGAAAATGGCCACACACCCTGGAGCCTCGGTAATTGAGACACTCAACACTTTGGCCGGTGGCGCTATTTGCGGTGCCAGAAGTTCGGCAATACGCTGGGCTATCCGCTCGGCGGATGGGTTAATGGCGCGGTCAAATGGGGCAATATCATTCATGTGCCGGTAATGCCACGATGCGCAAATTTCCTTAAGCATGGATTCCAGCATGTGAAAATCCATAACGGTTTCAAGGGCATCGAGTTGTCCGGACGCCACACGCGCCGTCACACGCCAGTCGTGGCCGTGCTGCGGTTCCAGTTTGCCGCCGGGCAGTCGCAATTGATGCGTTGCGCAGAATGTTGCTTGGACTTCAATGGCAAACATTATCTTTTTTTCCGCTATTTTAGTTAACGCGACAATTCGGCGCCGCGCTTGACCGCGGCGGATAATGCCGCCGCGATAATGTCCGCAAACCGCTGGCCGGCCAGAGTGTTTATGGCCGCTTCGGTAAATCCACCCGGACTTGTGACCTTGCGGCGCAATTCCGCCGCGGAGTCTTCTGACTGCTCCAGCAGCCGGCCGGCACCAATGATGGTTTGGCGGGCCAGGAGTTGCGCATCCGCCGGCGGGAGTCCCAGACTCACACCCGCCGCCGTCATCGCTTCGGCCAGATAAAACACATACGCCGGACCTGATCCGGACAGGCTCGTGACAGCATCCATCAGCGATTCCGGAACCGTTGCGACCGTTCCACAGGCTCCGAAGATGCTCACGGCAAAGCGCATATCAACATCCGTCGCCGCACTTCCGCGGCAAATGCCGGTGGCTCCCGCCCCGACCAGCACAGGGGTATTGGGCATGACCCGTACCACACGTACCGCGGAACCCAGTTGTCTTTCAATAAAGCCCGTGGAGATGGCCGCCACAATGGATATCAGCAGTGTGGACGGTTTTATAACGGGCTTAATCTGCTGCAATACTTCTTCAATTTTCTGCGGCTTAACCGCCAGCAGTACTGACTCGGATGCCGCAACCACTTCCGCGGAGTCCGCCGATGCGGCAATGCTCAATTGCCCCGCCAGCAATTCCCGGCGCTGTTCGGATGGATCTGCGACAAATAATTCCGCAGGCTTGAATAATCCGGCGCTGATGCCGCCGCGGGCAATGGCCTCCGCCATATTGCCGCCCCCGATGAAACCCAGTTTGTAGGATGTTGCTGCCATATTAGCACCTTATTTAAGTGTCTGAGCCGCGTGCTGCAATAGTTTAATCAACTGGGCACCGCGTGGTGTGCGCAAGGGAGCAAATTCGGAAAAGTCATATTCAGCCGGTACGACTACAGCTCCACTTTGGTCCTGCCAGGGATACTCGGCATTCGGCGTCTGCGCATCAGATGTCGGTGCCAGAGACTCGATATGCGGGGATAATGCCCTTGCGATTTGGAGTAAATGCGATACCACGTTCGATTTAGTTCCCCGATCCGTTGTACGGGAAGCAATATCTCGAACAATAATTGGCAACGTTTTCGCAATGCATTTATGCGACCTCCAGTTGAAATTCTGTCTTCCATCTTTCATCATGTGGGCCTTGCATAACTTCTCGCATGCCATTTGGAGATGATGCAGCCTCTCACATTCCGCAACGCGGCCTTGGGCGAGGCATAAGGCGTGGTAGGTCTCCCAATCCGCATATGATTGGCTCGCGTAAGCCTGCGACCAAGCCCGTATCACCGCATTGCTTGAACTCACCTCGTAAGCTCCCGTGCAATCTTCCAACCATCGGGCAGTGTTAGCCGCCCGTTGCGCAGTCTGTCGAATTCACGGCGCGATACCTCCACGATTACCAGCGGATAAGGAACCTCGTGCGACGGTCCAAAATAGACTGGCATAATCCCACATTCAACGGTCGCTCGATTAACCTCAAGCAACTTAATCGGCTCATGATTGCTGTGATCATCTCCCGCTTTTTTCAACAGGAAGATACGTTCCACTTCCTGATCAATGTCGAAATGTTGGTGGGCCAGATGTTCCGCCACGCGCGTGCGCTTGAGTTGATGAGAAGAGTTTCCATTTCTCTTTAGCAATCGCTGGGCCATGGTCAAATCTCGCAAAAGCTGATCTTCAACACCAATCTGGGTGAATTATAAGCACATTATGCCGCAAAAACCAACAAAAAAAGGCCCGGCTGGTATTACCGGCCGGGCCTTGAGATTGAAACGTTAACCGTGCGGCATGATTGCCAATGCCACAACGCCATTACTTCGTGGAATAGCTTCCGCCGGTGTTGGCCTTCACCACGGCCTGCGCCGCCGCCAACCGGGCGATCGGAACACGATACGGTGAGCAACTGACATAATTCAGCCCGACACGGTGACAGAATTCCACCGATGCCGGATCGCCGCCATGTTCACCGCAAATACCGACCTTCAGATCGTTGCGGGTGCCGCGGCCTTTTTGAATGGCAATTTTAATCAGTTCGCCAACACCGTCCTGATCCAGTGAGTTAAATGGATCCTTGGGCAGAATTTCCAGTTCAACATACCGCGGCACAAATGATGCCACATCATCACGCGAGAAGCCGAAGGTCATCTGCGTAAGATCATTGGTTCCGAAGCTGAAGAATTCCGCTTCTTTGGCGATCTGATCGGCGGTGATGGCCGCGCGGGGCAATTCAATCATGGTGCCGACCTTGTATTCCACTTTCTTGCCGGCCTTGGCAAATACTTCATCCGCCACGGCCCGCACACGCGGAAGCAGAAATTCCAGTTCCTTTACCGTGTTGACAATCGGAATCATGATTTCAGGGTAAACCTTGACACCCTTCTTGGCCACTTCCACGGCGGCCTGGAAAATCGCCCGAACCTGCATTTCCTGAATTTCCGGGAATATGACCGCCAGGCGGCAACCGCGGAAGCCAAGCATCGGGTTGGATTCATGCAGCTCTGTCACGCGCCGCTTGATTCGATCCAACGGCACTTTCATCTGACGCGCCATTTCACGCTGATTTTTTTCCTCATGCGGAAGGAACTCATGCAACGGCGGGTCCAGCAACCGGATTGTTACCGGCAGGCCATCCATCGCTTTGAATATGCCGACAAAATCTTTCTTCTGATACGGCAGCAGCTTTTTCAACGCGGCCCGGCGATCTTTTTCATTGTCGGCGAGAATCATTTCCCGCACAGCTACGATACGATCCCCTTCAAAGAACATATGCTCGGTGCGGCACAGGCCAATACCCTGTGCTCCGAATTCACGGGCCACTTTGGCATCATTAGGCGTATCGGCATTCGTGCGAACCTGCAGTTTGCGGATGGAATCCGCCCAGCCCATAAGCGTGGCAAAATCGCCGGAGACTTTCGGCTTAACCGTCGGAACCGCGCCGGAGAATACACAACCCGTGGAGCCGTCAATGGAAATGGTGTCCTTGCGGCTAAATTTGCGGGCCTTGCCATTAGCGGCTTTGATAATGACCGTTCCGGCCTTGGCGTCAATATCCAGTTCGCCGCACCCGGCCACGCACGGTTTGCCCATGCCGCGGGCCACAACAGCCGCGTGGCTGGTCATGCCGCCGGTGCTGGTGAGAATTCCCACCGCCGTCTGCATACCGCCAATGTCTTCCGGTGAGGTTTCCTTCCGCACAAGAATAACTTTTTCGCCATCGGCAAAGCGCTTCTCCGCCTCTTCCGCAGTGAAGGCCAATTTGCCCACGGCCGCGCCCGGCGATGCCGGCAGACCCTTGGCAATCTGATCACGCGGCGCTTTGGGGTCAAATGAGGGGTGCAGGAGCTGATCCAGGCTTGATGGTTCAACCCGCAGCACGGCTGTATTCTGATCGATCAGGCCCTCGGTAACCATTTCCACTGCGATGCGAACGGCGGCTTGAGCGGTGCGCTTGCCGTTGCGGGTTTGCAGCATATAAAAATGATTGTGCTCAACGGTGAATTCCATATCCTGTACATCCTTGAAATGTTTTTCAAGAATGTCCTTCACCCGCAGCAATTCCGCATACGCATCCGGCAGGGTATCGCCCATGCGTTCAATCGGCTGCGGCGTGCGAATACCGGCAACCACATCTTCACCCTGGGCGTTGATGAGAAATTCGCCGTAGAACACATTTTCGCCCGTGGAGGGATCGCGGGTGAAACAAACGCCGGTGGCGCAATCTTCGCCCATGTTGCCGAAGACCATGGCCTGCACGTTTACGGCCGTGCCGTTAAGACCGGAAATTTCATTAATTTGTCGATATTTAATGGCCCGCGGGCTCATCCATGATTGAAACACGGCTTTGACCGATTTCAAAATCTGCTCACGCGGGCTGGTGGGAAATTTTTCTTTGGTATGCTTTTCGTAAACTTTCAGATAGCGCTGGCATACTTCCTTCAGGCCATCAACATCCAGATCGGTATCCAGCTTGACCTTGCGCTGTTTCTTTACCGCCGCAAGTTCCGCTTCAAAGTGATGGTGATCCACTCCCATAACCGTATCGCCGAACATATTAATCAATCGCCGCCACGCATCCCATGCGAAGCGCGGGTTTCCGCATGATTTGGAAAATGGATCAATCATTTTTTCGGTCAGGCCGATGTTCAATACCGTATCCATCATGCCGGGCATGGATACCGCGGCACCGCTGCGGCAGGAAACCAGCAGCGGATTGACCGGATCGCCGAGCTTTTTGCCCAGCGCTTTTTCCAGCAGCTTGATGCTCTCATCAATCTGCTGCTCCAGGCCGGCGGGAAACTTTTCGCCGTTCTTGTAATACGCCGCGCAGCATTCCGTGCTGATGGTAAAGCCCGGGGGCACCGGCAGACCAATATTGGTCATTTCAGCCAGGTTCGCACCTTTGCCGCCCAATAGAACTTTATCTTTAGCGCTTCCTTCCGCTTTGCCATTACCAAAGAAATATGTGAGTTTATCGACCACGTTGGGGTACCTCCAGGGAAAAACGAAACCGGTGAAAACAGACCATCCGCTGACTGTTCGCCCAGCCGGTGCAGCGAACGCGGAAAGCGTAAGAGTATAAAGGCCGTGCGCCCGGCGTCAATCGACTTGCGCACAAGCAGCAACCTTGATGGGCCGCGGAATGTAGGGCGGCGGGCGCATGTCGCGGCCCCCGGACACATCGGCATTCCGGCACACCAGATTGCCGGCTGGCAGGGGTGCCATTTCCATTTCGGCTAAGGGGCGATATTTCTGCTTCGGTACAACAATTCCCCACCCGCGGGATTTACGCCGCGATCGGAATCGTTTATGCTCAAAGGTCTGTTTTATGGTTAATGGTTACTGCGCGGTGATGAGCCTATGGCTACAAAATTAATGCGAAAATACAGCAAGCCCATGATGGCGGTTCTGGGCGTGCTTTTGATGGTGACGTTTCTGGTCGGCTATTCTTATCAATCCGGAATGGGCGGTTCCGGTGATGCGTTTGTGCTGGGAAAACTTAACGGCCAGCCGCTGACCAAAGGCGCTCTCACACAGGCCCGTATTGATATCCGCATTTTACGAAATTTGCCGGCCCTGGGAGAAATGGGGCTGTATCCAATGTGGCTCAGCCGGCACAGCGATACCCGTGCGGCGATTCAGTTTTATCTGCTGCTGCGGGAAGCGCGGGAGTCAGGATTTTTTCCCGATATCGGCGATATCAATCTGCTGGTGAAACAGAAAACTCTGCGCAAGCAGATCGGAGAATTGCTGGCGAATTCCAATTTTGCCCAACCCAATGTCGTCCAGGCCCTTGAAGATTTAACCACAATTGACCAATTGCAGGTATTTATCGGTGGTGCCTGCCGTCCCAGCTCTCCGCAATTGGCGCATTTCATCAGTGAACTTGGTACCTCGGTGCAAGTGCGCTACGCCCGGATGCGGGCTTCGGATACGGCCGGTTCCATGCCGGCACCCGGAGCGGCCCAACTGCAAAGCCTGTTTGCCGCTTATCGCGCCACACTGCCCTGGAGCCAGGGAAGTCCCACTCCGCCGCCATTGATTAACGGCCATCGCTATCCGTTCGGGTATCGTTATCCGGATCGCGTGAAGATTGAATTTTTAAAATTTGATCGTGCCACGGTGCTGGCAACGCTTAAGCCCACCATTTCTGATATTCAAGCGGCGTATGCCTATTATCAGGCCCATCGCGACGATTTTGAAATCACACCCCCGGCTACCACAACCGCGCCGGCCAAAGCGGCCAAGACTCAATACAAAACGTTTGATCAGGTGCGGCAGAAACTCATCCGGCAGCAGCTTATCAAGCGAGTGGATCTGTTGTTCCGCCGCATGTTGAATCGGGCGAGGAACATTTCCGATAAGCCATGGAGCACGGTGGACGTGAACGGCTACCATAAAGCCATACCTGAATCACAATGGGTGCCATACGATAAACTGGCAGCGGATCTGGGTAAGCAATATGGTTACACGCCGGAAGTGGGGCGGTGGAATCATTGGCTCGATGCCGGCGCTCTGGGGAGTTTACGCGGCATTGGTGATGCCACCACGGATCAGGCGGGTTTATCCCAGCCGTTGGGTTTAAGCGTACTGGCAATGAAGGTTCATGCCTTGAATCCGAATTCCAAAAATATCGGATTGCTGCTGCATTTGCAGGTCGGGTACAACGGCCCGGTGCTGACGGATACGCATGGTAATATGTATTTATATCGTGTTATTGCGGTCGACAAGGCGCACAACCCCGCAACGCTGGCCATGGTGCGTTCCGCCGTGGTACGTGATGCTCAATTGCTTGCGGCGTATCGTGCCGATAAACAAGATGGCGTGAAACTGGCCGCCGCGGCGGGGCAAATCGGTTTACCCGCGGCCGCGAAAAAATATCACCTGGCGGTATTGAGTCCGGCATCCTTCAAGGCATTGGAAAATCAGTTAGTTGGCATAACGCCGGATGGTCAGCCGCAATACGCTCTGGTTCCCGGGCATCTGCCGGGAGTACAGGTCCGCAGCGCCAAACTTATGGATGCGGCATTTTTACTGGCGCGCCAGGCTTTGTCCAAATCGAAAGTGACGGACGTGTCCATTAACCCCGCGGCGCCGAAAGGAAAAAGCGGCACCGGCGGGCAATCGGTCGCCAAGCTTGTGTTAACGCATCCGTGCACCAGTGTGAACCTGGATTCAGAACTGGAAGTATTTGTGCTGCAATTGGCGGATGCCAAGCCCGTGCCGGTGAATATTCTGCATGACTCCACCAGCCTGACGGGAATTGGGCGGTATCTGATGGGCCATCTTAATGAAAGCCTGCTGCAACAGTGGTTCAGCTACAAGGCGGTAACCCGGCGCGTGGGTTTTGTGGCCAACAACTGAGAACGCATCATGAGTCGTATCGATAAACTATTCTGGGATACCATCCGCGGCCCAAAGCAATGGATATCACCGTGGTTCGCGGCATACACGTTGCTGGGGGCGGTGTCCTCCGGGCTTATTCCCATTATCCTTCCGCTGATGATGGTGCAGCTTCTCCCGCATGAGCTGGCCGCGGTTGGATACGTAATGGGTGCGTTTAACCTCGGTTCGCTGACTTCGCCGCTGTGGGGTAATCTGGCGGATCAAAAAAAAGCCTACCGCCTGGTATTTTGCGGTGGCCTGCTGCTGGAACTCACCGCCATGATCGTCTTCCCGCTGGCCGCCAATCTTGGCGCGTGGCTGATTCTGGCGCTGGTGATGGGAGCCGGCAGCGCGGCGGTAAGCACCTGTGCAACACTGTTAATTGTCGATTTTTATCCGCCCGCACAATGGACCAGCCGCATTGGCTGGCTGCAGACTTTCAATGGCGCCGGTCAGGTAACCGGTCTGTTGCTGGCCGGGGCTTTTGTCGCGATTGGCTATCGCTTCGGGCTGTGGATGGGAGCCGGAATATTGGCGGCGGCCATTGGCGTTGGGTTGATTTTTCTGCCGCGGTTGTCCAAGGAAGAGCCATCGGTTCGCAGTGCCGCTGAGGCTGTGATCGGTCTGGATTTTTACGCGCTGGCACGTTTCGCGCGGGTCGAACTGGTTGGTGGCGGAATGCTCAAGCATTTGCACCTGCTGAATATCGCCGGTCTCAAAAGCATTTCGCGATTGCTGCCTACGCGTTTTGGCCGATTTCTCATGTCCTGGTTCTTCGTCTTTCTGGGTGTGGCGGGATTTTTCGCCTATTTTCCAATTTTCCTCAAACAGAGTTTTGGCGTACTCCCGGCCACGACCTCGCTTACTTACGCCGTGGCGGCGGGCTGTGGAATTGCACTGTATAACTTATCAGGCGTCTGGGCACAGAGAATCGGTGCTCAAAAAATCTATTTCTTCGGGCGAATTCTCCGCTTCATGGGCTTTATATTGCTGCTTCTTCCGCTGCTGTTTCGGAAAATTCCCGGCGATAACCTTATGGCTTTACTGGGATTCGCGGTAGTGGTTTTGGCGTGGCCCATCCTCAGCGTTACCGGAACCGAGCTGACTTCCGAATTAAGTCCGATCAGTCAAGGGGCGGCACAAGGGCTAAACAATGCCGCCAATGGCGTCGGAACGGTTGCAGGAACGTATCTCGCCGGCTGGTTGGTACATCTCGTGGGATATGAGTGCATTCCCGTTATGGCTCTGATCGGCCTGGCAATATCCATTCTGGTGGATACGTCCTTTCATTCCGCCCGCTCGGTGGCGAAGCAGGCTCCGGCAATTTCTCCGGCCAACGGTTAACCAAATCGGTTCCGCATCATCATTTGATCATTTCGCGCATGCAGTGACGATACCCGGTCAATGGTCATTGCCTGTTGCCGGTATCGCCCGGCAACATCACGCATGACAACTCAAGGGATGTTGCAAAAAAAAAGCCGATCGGGATTTCCCGATCGGCTTAAAAACGCTTTTTCAGTGTAACCGCCAGCCGCGATCACATCGTGCTGAATTTGTATACCGTTCGCTGGAAATAAGCTTCTCCCGGATTCAAAACGGTCGACGGAAAATTAGGCTGATTGGGAGAATTCGGATAATGCTGTGTTTCCAGCGTAATGGCCCCGTGATACGGATAATGACCGCCGATGCCCTTTATTTTGCCATTCAGGAAATTGCCGGTGTAAACCTGAATGCCCGGTTGCGTGGTATAGCAATCCAGCACCCGTCCCGTCTTGCCTTCCTGAATGCGGGCCGCGAATGCCAGTTTGGTTTCATCCTGATTGTTCAGGCACCAGTTCATATCATAGCCGTAGGGAACTTCATCAAACGCAATGTTCGATTTTCCGTGATACGCGGGCTTCAAGCGAGTGGACAACAGCACCGGCTTGCGGAAATCATAGGGTGTGCCGGCAACCGGGGCGATCTGCCCGGTCGGGATCAGAACATCGTTAACCGGGGTATAATGATCGGCATTAATGGTGACAACGTGATCCAGAACGTGCGTTCCGGGCTTATTCAAGTTGAAGTAGGCATGGTTGCACATGTTAATAACGGTTGGTGCATTCGCATTGGCGCGGAAGTGAACATGCAACTCGTTCTTTTCATTAAGCGTATACGTGGCCGCCACTTCCATATCAGCGGGGAAGCCATTTTCCATCGCCGGGCTGAAAAGATTAAAACGCACGCCCGGGGCGCCAAGTTCCGTAACTTCCGTTGCGGTCCAGACTTTTTGATCCCATGAATGCGGCCCGCCGTGCAGGGTGTTGGGATAGGGTGAATCATTGATCGGCAAATGATAGGTCACGCCGTTAAGGGTGAATTTACCATTGGCAATGCGGTTGGCATAGCGGCCGATGGTGGCACCGAAATAGGGATCCATCGCATGATGCGTGGCATACGAGGGAAGGTTGTCAAAACCGAGAATAACATCGCCCGGCGTGCCGTTGCGATCCGCCGCCTGAATGCGCTGCAGTCGAGCACCGTAGGTAATTAACTGCACAATCATCCCATTGGAATTCGTCAGCGTGTACTGATACACCTTCTGACCATCCGGCAGCGTGCCGAACAGCGCTTTGTACATCGCGCTTTTCCGGGGCAGGCTGCTGACATCCGTTCCGGACATGCTCTTGCAGCCGGTCATTGCCCACGCGGCGGCTACGCCGGAAGCGGCCAGAAACGAACGTCGGGAGAGCTTTCGCACACTCTTGGATTGCTGTGGCATCGGTTGATACCTCCGTATATGAAACATAAACAAATACCAATAGCGGGAAATATATGCCGCCGATTGAAATTCAGCAAGCCTCCGACTTCCGCCACACCATTTTTATCCTCCGTGCCGCCGCTCGGCTTCCAACTCGTCCGGCCTGAAACGCCACAGCCTGTAATGATCCAGATCGGAAATATGCCGCAATGCAATCCCAGCTCAAACCGCACCGGCCCGCGATACCGGGGAACGCCGCAAGGCAAAGGCGCGTTATACCCTGACGGTGTTGATCGGTTCTCAGCCGCAATGTGTCGCGTGCGGCTTGGAGAGCGATGCACATGGTGGTAAGCTATCAATGCTTGATTAGTCGGCATGCACGGAGACGAATCCTATGGCCAAAGCAAGTGTTGATCCGGCGGAGTTGCGTCGATTTGCCCAGGGGCTTATACAGTTTAACAATGACCTTCAGGGGCTTATGTCCGCATTGAATTCCCGCATGAGGTCGCTGGAATCAACCTGGCGGGATCAGGAACAGCAGAAATTTGCCGAAACCTTTGATCAAGCCGCCCAGTCGCTGGGACGATTTATGGAAGTTTCAACGGAGCACGCCAAGGTGCTTATGAAAAAAGCCCAGCACATCGAAAAATATCTTAACGAGCGGTAGGAATGTATTATGGCCGAAAGCGCTCGCGTTGAATCTTTGGAGATGCTGACCGGCTTTCAGGCGGTGCTGTGGAAATTTCAGGCCGCCGCCAATGCCGCACTGGAAGATGCGGACTCCGAACTGCGGCGCACCATGATGTGGCTGGAAATAGAACAGGACAATTTCTGGAAAGATCAGATTCGCAAACGCCATGCCGCCGTTGAGCGGGCCAAGGAAGCGGTGCGAATGAAAAAACTTTTCAGAGATCATTCCGGCCGCCCCCAATCCGCGGTGGAAGAACAGAAGGAATTGCAGCGGGCCATGGTGCGTCTGGCGGAGGCGGAACAAAAGCTGGCCAACGTTCGGCGCTGGGTACGGGCGCTGCAGAAAGAAGTGGAGTTGTATAAAGGTTCGGTGCAACGTCTGGCCACAAGTGTGGAGTCTCTGGTGCCCGCGGGTGTGGCACATCTGGACCGCCTGGTGGCGGAACTGCAGGCGTATGCGGCTATCGCAACACAATCCGCGGCCGGCGGCGAAACGGCCGGGGCGTTTGCTTCTGCTTCCGCTCCCGGCGATGCGGCGATGTCGCGTGGAACGTCTTCACAGGAGGTGTCTCCCGCGGATATCACTGAAGGCCAGCCGGTTCTGCCGGACGCCGAAGCGCGCCGTAACGCCACAGCACTGGCGCATTGGCCGGTGCCTGCCCCGAAATTCAGCGAAGCGCAGATGCTGATACTTTCCCGGATTATCTCCGATGTTCAGGCTCCGGATCCAGCCGCAAAAGTAACGCTGGGACAGCCAGCCGATCCCGCCCAGTCATTGCTTCTGCGGCGGCTTGAGCCGCAATCCACGCTGGACAGCGGCTGGTGCGCTGTGCCCCTGGGCGGATCGGCGGTGCAGTGGCAATGCATGACGGTTGCCGAAATTTTGCGCGAAAATGAGATTTGGCTTAATATCCTGAAACTTCCCGCGGGCTTTTCGGTTATATTGAATACCGATGGACGGGTGAAGTTGCAGGACCCGCAAGGGCGGGATGTGGCGTAGATGCGGTCATGAGCGTTTTCCAGCCGCTGGTGGTTAATACCCGATGCTTTAAATAAGGCGGACCGTCGATGGGCGTTTATGAAGGGCGTGGACAATTGGCCAAGGCGTTTAATCACCTTCAACTTAACTGGGAAGAAGTGAAGGTCGGATGGAACGACGCCGCCAGCGCCCGCTTTGAGAAGAAATACCTTGAGCCGCTGGGAACGGACCTGCATGCGGCTGCCAATGCCATGGAGCACATTGCCATGGTGCTTACGCAGGTGCGGCGCGATTGTCAGTAACCCGGTGGTAAGGCTGAATAAATAATGAGTCAACTACAACAGCAGCGTGATCCAACTTTGCCGGCAACGCAAGCTCAGGGCGCGTCGGTCAGCCAGCGCGATGCGCAAAAAGCCGTTTTGCGCGACCTGATGACCCTGGCCGCGCAGTGCGCCGCCAGTGAAGACCAGATCGAACGTCAATTTCGGCTCGCCAATGATCAGGCCAGAAAAGATCTGGATATCAAGCACACGGAAATCGAAAATCAGTTCGCGTTGCGGCTGGAAAAGCAAACCGCGGATCGTCAACAGGCGCTGGAAAAAATCGCTGCGGAATATGAATCCCGCATGGCGCAATGCACCGAAGAATATACGCAGGCGCAGGCACGCATCAAATGGGAACACAACGAATCTGAACGAAAAGTCCGCAATCAGGTTGAGGAGGCCAAGTGGCTCGCTGAAGGCGAAGTGGAAACCGCCCGAAACCAGATTCGCGCTGAAGATGAAGAACTGTCCAAAGTGTTCCATGAACATGAACAGGCTCTGGCAACCGTGGCTCAATCCGCCGCGGCATTAATCGCCCGATGCTTCCGCCGCCCGCCGGTGCAACAGTCTGAAGATTATGCCGCACAACTCGCCGGGCAGGATATGCGCGCCGCCATGACCGGGCAATTGGAAGCGGCGGAAAAATCGCTGACACAGCTGCGCCGGCTGATCTTGCCCCGTCTGGTCTTTGGCGCTGCGCCCTGGATATTTCTGATTTTGCTCTGTGCCGCCGCGGCGGGAATCGCATACGGTTTAACCGGGGCAGATCCGGTAAAGGTCAATATCATCGCCATGGCGGCGGGGGGGACGCTGGTTGGTGCGGTAGTCCTGGGCCTTATTTTGCGGGCGCTGGCCCGGTCGAAAGTAATTGCCGTGTATCAGCCATTAACCCGTGCCATTGAACTGGCGCGGCAGGCCGCCAAAGAACATGCTGATAATGTGGCCAAGCGTCATGAGGCGCACTATGCCGATACACGCGCCAAAGCGTTACGGGAACTGCAGGAACTCAAGCAGAAGGCCGCGGCAGCGGCGCAGAATATTGAAGCCAGGCGCAGCAGCCAGCGTCAGGAAGCGCAGCGCCAGTTTGACTTCGGCAAGACCGAAATTGATTCTCAGCGCACCGCTGCAACCGCGGCCGTACAGCAGCAAAGCGATTCACTGACTGATGCCTCCGAGAGGCAGCGGCAGGCGGATATTCAGGCGGCCCGGGAACAATATGACCAGACGCTGGAAAAAAATCGCAGTCAATATGATCAAGCCATGCTGGCGCTGAAAAACCGCCTGAAAAACGGCTTGGACCACATGCGGGCACCGGTTCCTGAAGAAAAAGCAACGGCCGATATAGCGGTTAAGGAAAACGGCAAAGCTTCAATCCCGCACGCATGGGAAAACTGGACCGCGTCAAAAACATTCCCGAAAGTCATCCGATTTGGCGAATTTATTGTTGAACTTAAGCGGGCGGTTGCGGCGGGCGGTAACGGCAACATGGTGAAGTTGCAGTTTCCGGCGGCGTTTACCGTGCCGGCAACACTGGAATTTCCGTTCGGCGCGTCCATGCTGGTGCGCTATGATCGTACCGGGCGGGCCAGAGCATTAAGCATGATTCAAAGCGTCATGATGAGCATTCTTACCCAACTGCCGCCGGGCCGGGCAAGATTCACCATCATCGATCCCGTAGGACTGGGCCAGAATTTTGCCGGGTTTATGCGGTTGGCTGATCATGATGAAGCACTGGTGGGGGGGAGAATCTGGACCCGCCCGGAGCAAATTGAACAACGGCTGTCCGACCTTACGGAACACATGGAAACCGTGATTCAGAAGTATTTGCGCAATGAATTTGCCACCATTGATGATTACAACGCTCAAGCCGGTGAATTGGCTGAACCCTATCGCTTTGTTGTTATCGCCGATTTCCCCACCGGCTTTGAACGCGATTCGCTCCGCCGGCTCGCCAGCATTGCCGCCACCGGCGCGCGATGCGGTGTGTATCTGCTGGCGGCGGGAGATTTGCAGATTCCCGCGGCCTCGGCGGCACAGATGGACGATATTGCGTCGCACTGTGTCAATCTTGTGCAGAAGGAAGAAGTATTCTCGTGGAAGGATGACGTGTTCGGCCAGTTTCCCCTGGCCCTTGATGAGCCGCCGTCCGAAGAAGTCTTTACCCCACTGTTGGATAAAATAGGTAAAGCCGCCAAAGCCAGTCAGAATGTGGAAGTTTCATTTGATGCCATCGCGCCATCGGGTGAGGAATTCTGGACACTCGACAGCTCGGACGGCCTGGCCGTCCCCATCGGCCGCATGGGCGCAACGCGATTACAGATGTTGCGCCTGGGAAAGGCCATGGCACAGCACGGTTTGCTGGCCGGCAAAACCGGCTCGGGAAAATCAACGCTCCTGCATGCGATTATCACCAATCTCGCCATGTGGTATTCCCCGGATCAAATTGAGTTGTATCTTATTGACTTCAAAAAGGGTGTGGAATTCAAAACCTACGCCACGCATCATCTGCCTCATGCGCGAGCCATCGCCGTGGAAAGTGACCGTGAATTCGGCTTAAGTGTGCTGGAACGTCTGGATGTGGAGTTGGCCCGGCGCGGCGAATTGTTCCGCAAGGCCGGAGTGCAGGATATGCCCGCCTATCGCCGCAGTCCCGGAGCACCATCGCTGCCGCGAACGCTGCTGGTTATCGATGAATTTCAGGAATTTTTCTCGGAAGATGACAAGCTGGCCCAACAGGCGGGATTGCTGATGGACCGGCTGGTGCGGCAGGGCCGCGCATTTGGTATTCATCTGCTGCTGGGATCGCAGACCATCGGCGGCACATCCGGTTTGGCCCGCAGCACCATTGGACAAATGGCCGTGCGCATCGCATTGCAGGTCAGTGAAGCGGATTCGCAGATTATTCTTGGAGATAACAACTCCGCGGCACGTCTGCTTTCCCGCCCCGGAGCCGCCATTTACAACGATGCCGGCGGTCTGGTGGAGGCCAACAGTCCGTTTCAAGTCGCCTGGCTGCCGGATGAAAAGCGGGAAGTCTATCTTGAGCATATCAGCCGTATGGCCACCGAGGCGGCCATACGGCACGAACCGCCCGTGATTTTTGAAGGCAATGCACCGGCCGATGCCGAATTAAATAAGCCGTTAAACGCACGGCTCAATGCCGCCGGAGTTTCGAGCATTCCCACCTCGGCGCACGCCTGGATCGGCGAGCCTGTGGCCATCAAGGATCCCACTGTTTTAACCCTGCGCCGGCAGAGCGGGTCCAATGTGCTGCTGGTTGGACAACAGGAGGAACAGTCGCTTTCGGTGATGATCTGGTCCTTGATATCTCTGGCGGCACAATATCCGCCGGGCGGATTGAATTGTTACATCATGGATGGTTCGCCGGCGGATTCCCGTCTGGCCGGAACCTTTGAACGCCTCAAGCCGGTTCTGGGAACCGATGCGCAAATCATTGAATGGCGTGCCATTGCAGATACCATTCACGCCATCAATGAACAGGTGCACCAGCGGCTGGCGGAGGAATCGCCCGGGGCCGCGGAAATATTTCTCTTTATTTATGGCCTGCAGCGTTATCGCATGTTGCGCAAAAGCGATGATGATTTCAGCTTTTCAATGTCCGGCGGTGATGAAGCCAAAGCGCCCAATCCGGCCAGGGAATTCTCCGAAATTATCCGTGACGGCCCCGGCGTTGGCATTCATGTGCTGACATGGGTAGATACATTGGCATCATTGGAACGCACCTTTGAACGCTCCATTCAAAGAGAATTTGATAACCGTGTGCTGTTTCAAATGAGCGCATCGGATTCCAGCAGTTTAATTGACTCGCCCGCCGCCAATAATCTGGGCTTTTACCGCGCGTTGTCATGCAGTGAAGAACAGGGCGTAATGGAAAAATTCCGCCCCTACGCCCTGCCATCCCCG
>JAJZJL010000175.1 GCA_021810145.1 Planctomycetota bacterium
GATCGATTGCCGGAGTCAATAATGGCAATCCGACCAGTCATGAGTCCAATGTGGGGCATCAGGTGCGGGCGTTTCATGGCCTGTGCATGGTCGTGGTCAGGGCGGGAGATCATCCGGGAACCATTACCCTTACCGCCAAAGCTCATGGCCTGCCCGCCCAAACGCTGAAGATTCGTACGGTCAGCAATGCGCAGATTATGGCGCAGTGAAGTTTCAGAAGTGCAATATGAAATGTGCACGAATCAATATTGGGGTGTTATCTATTTACCGGAGGTACCTGTACCATGGTTAAGGAAAATAATTCGGTTAATACCGTAGAACGTACGGCGGGTGGCCAAGGCGGTACGCGGCGGAATTTTTTGCTCACCTCGGCGTTGGCCGCGGCCTCTCCGCTGCTTAATAAGCCACGAACTGCGGCCGCGGCAATGGCGGGCGCATCGGATACTGCATCAAAGCCGGTGCGGCAGCCGAATATCCTGATGGTCATTTCGGATCAATTTCGCTCCGATTTTATTTGTGCCGCCAGCCAGAACTCCATGGCTCTTACACCGAATCTTGATGCGATGTACCGCCGGGGCACCGTGTTTCAGAACGCGATGACCAATCAGCCGTTATGCTCCCCTTCCCGCGCATGCCTGTTCACCGGGCAATATGCGACACAGACCGGTCTATGGCGGCTTCAGTTGGGATTGCGCCCGGATGCCGTAACGCTCGGAACACTGCTGGGGAAGGCCGGATACAGTACCAATTACATCGGCAAATGGCATCTGGCACCGAACCCGGGGCGGAAGGGCAAGGGGCCTGTTCCGCCGGAATATCGGTACGGCTTTACCGGTTTCTGGTTAGCCGCGAATGTTCCTGAAGTCAGCACAAAGCCTTATGACAGTCAATTCTGGGATAACGCCGGCAACCCCGTGCACTATGGCGAAGATGTTTATCGCGTTGATTTTCTAACGGATCAGGCGGAGCAGTTTCTACGACAAAAGCATGACAAGCCATTCTTCCTGGTGCTGTCGCAATTAGAACCCCATCAACAGAACGGCAGCGGGTTTGTGCCGCCACGGGGATTTGCCGAAAAGTTACGCAATGCTTACGTGCCACCTGATCTTCGACCCTTGCCGGGCGACTGGCCCCATACGCTCAATAAATATTACGGCGATTGCAAGGCGATTGATGATTCCATGGGGCGAATTTTCAAAACGCTCAAGGAACAGAATCTGGATCAGAACACCATTGTCATGTTTCTCAGTGATCATGGCTGTCACTTCCGCACTCGGAATACGGAATACAAACGCAGCCCGCACGACAGTTCCATCCACATTCCGCTGATGATTCAGGGACCCGGATTTGACAACAGCCAGATAATTTCACAACTGGTCAATATCATTGATGTGGCCCCCACACTGCTGGACGCCGCGGGCGCACCAATCCCCGATTTCTTGATGGGACACAGTCTGCTGCCGCTGGTGCATGATCCCGCAGCCCGTGCCGCCTGGCCGGAAGAGGTTTTTGTGCAGATCAGCGAATCAGAGACCGGACGGGCACTGCGCACGCCGGAGTGGACGTATGTGGCACTGGCTCCCGGGGTCAACAGTGCTCACAGCATGCATTATCAGGACTATCAGTTGTATAATAACCGCGCCGATCCGGCTCAGTTGTTTAACCTTTGCGGACGTGTTGACCCGCCCGGCATCGTGCATTATATCGGCGATCGGTCCATGCGGCAGATCACCGCGCACTTGCGGCAACGTCTGATTCAACGCATGGTCGAAGCCGGCGAACCGCGCCCGAAAATTGAGCCGTGGCTTTATTATCCATAACGGCCAACGGTCCGGCGGGCTTTGAGCGCGGTCAAGGAACCGCGGGATATTGCGGCCATGGCCGCTGAGCGGTACGGCCATCGGCTGGCCTTATGGTAGGGTATTTAGAGCGGCGCTTAGACTGGTGGTTGTCCCCGGTCTGCCCTTGCAGGAGAACACCATGCGGATTTTTGGCTTTTTGATCGCGTTTGCAGTGGTATGTCCGCTGGTGCTGATGTCGCCGGCGGCCAAGGGGCAGACGGTCGAACCCGTTCCCGGCCTGGGCAGTCCTTTAAGCGGCTTGCCGCTTGAGCGCAGCGGTACCGCCAAACATGCCGGCAGTTGGAATCGTTCAGGCCGCAATGATGACTGCCGGACGATTGCTCCGGGCCAGTCGCTTGTGCTGTTGAATTATAAGGGAGCCGGAATTATCCGCCGATTCTGGTGTACCTTTCCCGGAAATACCCGGGTGCGATGCCAACTGATCCTGCGGATGTATTGGGATGGCGAAAAACACCCCAGTGTGCGCGTGCCGCTGGGGGCATTTTTCGGTGTCGGATTCGGGCAGCAGGTGGACTATAAATCCGCACCGCTTGAAGAAACCAGCGGTGGATATAACTGCTTCTGGCCCATGCCGTTCCATAAATCCGCTTATTGGACCGTTACCAATGAGACCAATAAGCCGGTCAGAGGCTTCTACTGGAACATCGGTTTTGACGCCTACAAAAAAGTGTCCAGCCGCATGCTGGAATTTCACGCCCTCTGGCACCAGGAAAATCCGGTACCGGCGGGACACAATTATGTCATTCTCAACACCACCGGTCGCGGGCAGTATGTCGGCACCGCGTTGTTCATGCAGAATCTTCAGAACCGTGGATTTGGCTTTCTGGAAGGCAATGAAATGGTGTATATCGATGGCAAGAAAAAGGAAAACTATTATCAAGGCATCGGCCCTCCCAAGCCGGGGCAATTTATGCCGGCAATTGAAGGCACCGGAACGGAAGATTACTTTTGCAGCGGCTGGTACTTTGATCACGGACCCTATTCCGCACCGTACCACGGGTGTTTGATAAAAAACGCCAAACTGGGCCGGGTAAGCGCCTATCGCTGGCACATTGAGGACGCTATTCCGTTCAAAAAATCCATCCGATTCACCATTCAAGTCGGCCCATGGGACAACGTCCGGGCGGCGTACGCTTCCGTGGCCTACTGGTATCAGACCCAACCGCATCCGGTGTATCCAAAGTTACCGCCGCCGGCAGAACTTATGCCCGTGAATCCGCCGCCGCTACGGAAACATCCGCCGCGGCGCTAACGGCCGCAGGCACAAAAAGCCCAATTCCACCCCCGGTTAATCCTGCGGATCAGCACTGAAATACCGCCAAAATCCGATGCTGGATTGCGCGCGTGCAGCATCCATTGCCGACCGGCGGTTATGGACCTTGTTGGGAATAAGAAAATTGACGAATTTTGACACTGAAATTGATGAAAAATGGGACTTCCTTTGCAGGCGTGAATTAAATAAACTGATATACAAGATGAGTTGGCCCGGAGTCTTCGGGCGGCTTGTTATGAGTGATGTTCAGTTCCGTAGAGTGCAATTTACGCAAGGAGGTTGGTCATGCTGCCAAGCCGATATACTAAATCAGGTACTGATTGCCATCGCCGGCAATTGGGATTCACGCTTATTGAATTGCTGGTGGTAATCTCCATTATCGCATTGCTGATCTCGCTTTTACTGCCAGCTTTGGCACGGGCGAGAAGCTTAGCTCTGCAAATCCAATGCGCATCAAACCTGAAACAGATGGGTACCGCCATGCAGGAATATGCCAATGAATACGGCAACTATCCGATGACGAATAACGCATTTTATCCCTTCGGTGGATTCCGCTGCGCATTTAACACAATGGCGGAATGGGGACCCTCCATGCTGTACTATGATTCGTTTGGCGCCAGTAACGGCAACTCCCTAAGCAGCGGCGCACGCATGGTTAATGTGCGACCGGGCATTCTTACGCCCACGGCGCAGGGTGTTTCCATGATCTTCTCCACGCAGCCCGGCGATATCAGCATGCCCAACCAGATTTTGCCCAGTTATTACGGCACGGGCCATCACAACCCCATCGGCCTGCTTAAACAGTGGAATTTCTATGCCGGCTATTGCTATTGGGTGGATCGCGGTACAGGCCCAGCCCCCGCCGGCTCAAACTTCCCCGTTGGGTACAGCAAAGCATACGATATTCGGGTAAATGAATTGGGCGGACAACGTCTTCCTAATTACTCTTCCTATCAATTTCCCAACAATTACGACACCAGCCACATGCCTGCGGAAAATCGGCAATCCAACCCCGGTTCTCTTCTGGCTTCGGATATTGTGGTCATCAGTCCGAATGGTGGATATGTTGGTGATTATCAGCCACCGTACATCGGAGCCAATTTCGACTACGCTGTTGGCAGCAACCATTCAGCATTTCAGCCGGGATCAAACCACGTGGATACGCCGAATAACAATTATTTGCCCGATGGAGCCCATGAACTATACAACGACGGCTCGGTGTCATGGAAACCTATGTCACAGATTAAAGTTCATTATGTCATGAATGGCATTATCTTTGCCTGGTAATTTGCGGCGTAGCGACCGGCGTTACGGTCAGCAATCGGGATGCATGCGCCGCCAGCGTGGCAGAAAAGCCACCGGTGAATAGTCCTAAATTTCGGTGCAGCCATAAATCCCGCACGTTGGCCCTGCCGTGAAAGCCCACCTTCCGCCAGCGTGCGGCAACCCGGGCTGGAACATTGGCTAAATTAAACAATGCCACCGTATAGGAACCATTGGCGTTTTTGACTCTCCAAACCTGTTGCGGCGTAGCCTGCGAAATCGGCGTGGAAACCCTTCCGTCCTGATCAATGGCTAATACGGATCGATTGGTGACCATTTTGTAATCTCCTGCGGTCAGGTGAAGGAGGTTTGCCCCCAGATATATCGGCGAACAACTGATGCACCAGAGCGTCACGGCGGTTTGCCGCTCAATACGGCTTAATCCGTCGCGTTTGCCATTGCCGACTTCCAGCGAATCCAGATCATTCCAGTATCCCGGGCCGGCGTATCTGGCCCAGGGTGGAGCATCATGGAAGCGGTAAAGAATGTGTTGCCAACTCGTCAGGCGTGGCGTGCCGTAGGCTTCAATATCGCTGTCAAGGCGGCAGCCATTGGCGTAGGTGGTCCAGAATCTGGCATATTTGACATTCTGCTTCGCGGAAAGTTCAAGCCAGATCGGCCGGCCTGTATTTTTCAGTGCCATCGCCCAATGTCTGATATCCGCACGGTTATCGACGCCATGCTTTCCGCCGCGCACGGCCACCCAGTCCATTTTAATAAAATCAACACCCCAGGACGCAAACAGATTGGCTTCGCTCTGGATATACGCCTGTGCTCCCGGCCGGTTATAGTTAATGGCGTAGCTGCCGCGATAACGTTGCGCCCTGCCGTGTGGAAAGGTGCTTCCCCAACGCTTCGGATCGGCTATATCCCGTACGCGGTACGGCGTGCCGAATATCCGGCAATTGGCCTTCCAAACCGGTATCTTCAGCCCCGGACTCATGTAGATACCCAATTTTAATCCCAGGGAATGAACATAGGCGGCCACCGCCTTGATACCGTGGGGAAATTCATACGCGTTGGGCATGGGGCGGCCGTACCGGTCAAATGAATTGGGATGATTTTTACCATTTGGGTAATAGCCGTTGGACCAGCCGGAGTCAATGTTGATATAGGTATAACCATATTTTTTCAAACGCGCCGCCATCACCCTCGCCTGGGCCTCAATTTTTGCGGCGGTGACATGGCGGCGCATGGAACTCCAACTGCTCCAGCCCATGTAAGGACGCGGCGCGGGTTGAACCTTCTGAAATGCCGCAGCGGCATTTGAATCGCTGCCGGGAACCGTGGCCGATACCAGGACAAGGATAGAAATAATGGGGACAGACAAACGTGTAACATTCAGCCGCATGAGTAGATTCTCCAAGATAATCCATTATACGTTTATTGCCCGGAAAGGAAAGTCCAGTTTGTGCGGTCATTTGCGAACGGTTCTGTGACCGCTTCCGCAAAATGGATGCAATTGCCTGCGAACACCATGAGAAAAGGGCCAATGAGTCACGCTCAACGATCCCCGGCGCGCCGGGGGGCAGCTACGAACGAACAACGAGTCCCGGCGCGCCGGGAAGCAACGAGCAAACTGATTTGTGGGTGCGGCGGGTATATGCGATGGCGGATCGGATTGATCTCCTTGCAGGGTGGGACGGACCACCCCGGCGCGCACGGGGTAAACTCCCTAAGCGGACTACGCGGATACGGGAATGGTTTCTGAAAGGGAATGGTTTGCGCGTTATCCGTTAAATCCTTGAGATCGGTGGTGATGCCAGTTGGCTCCCCGGTGGTGGAAATCGCATTGCAAGAACTGGAACCTCGCTCCGATCCCCGGGCTAGCCTGG
>JAJZJL010000052.1 GCA_021810145.1 Planctomycetota bacterium
CCGGCTCCGTGGCGTCACCGAAACGGCGAATAACTTCCTCGTAAGCTGAGATCTCCTCCTCCGGTTTTCCGATCTGCCCCAGCGTGATCCCCTTGTTAAACATCGCCATGGCAACCTGTTCACGCAACCCCGGCTCCGTGGCGTCACCGAAACGGCGAATAACTTCGTCGTAAACTGCGACCGCCCCATCCGGTTTTCCGATCTGCCCCAGCGTGATCCCCTTGTTAACCAGCGCCTTGGCAGCCCATTCACGCAGTGCCGGCTCCGTTGCGTCACCGAAGCGGCTAACCACCTCCCGGAACGCCGCGATCGCCTCATCCGATTTTTCGGCCTCCCACAGCGTGATCCCCTTGTTAGTCATTGCCATGGCAACCTGTTCACGCAACCCCGGCTCCGTGGCGTCACCGAAGCGGCTAATAGCTTCCCCATGAGCTGCGACCGCCTCTTCAGGTCTGCCAGCCCGCCTCAGCGCGACTCCCTTGTTAACCAGTGCCTTGGCAACCAGCCCACGCAGTGCCGACTTCTTAGCGCCGCCGAGGCGGACAACCGCCTCGTTGTAGGCTGCGATCGCCTCGCCAAGTTTTCCAGCCTGCATGAGCGCGACACCCGCGTTAAACAGCGCCAAGGCAACCTGTTCAGGCAGTGCCGGACCCTCCGCGCCACCGAAGCGCCCAACCACTCCCCGGAAGGTCGCGATCGCGTCCTCGGCTTTTCCAGCTTGCGAGAGCGCGACACCCTTTCCAATGAGCGACCTGGCAACCAGCTCACGCAGCTCCGGCTCAGTGGCGTCACCAAAGCGGCGAGTTATCTGATCGTATTGCTCAAGCTCCTCCGAATGCTTCCCCAGCGTATCCAAGGCATCCGATTTCCGCAGCAGTGCCCTGGCGCAAAGAACTTTCGCTTCGCGTTTCTGCTCCGGTCGGAGTTCGGAGCGGGAGAGGATATCCGAAACCGCGATGGCGGAGTCGCACGCTTCGATCGCCTGATTACTGTCCGGCAAGGAACCGAGCGAAAGTTTAAGCCACCCAAGAACCCGGTCCGCCACTGGCTCGCTGATCTGGTCGGTGGCCACGTCCCGGAGCAGCTTGAGTGCCTCTGCGTACCTGGCCTGCTGCACGTAATCAGCCGCCTCGTCCAGTTTGGTCTTCGCGGGAACGGATTTATCATCGTTGAGGAGTTCCTTTGCACGCAGGATTTGCGCCTCGACATCCTTGAACTTGTATATTTCGTTTTCCGACTCACTGTCAACATTTATCGCGGCGTTGAACGCGCTGATGAAACTTTCCAGGGGGTCGGTTATCAGCAGCGGAGTTGGTAGTTCAAATTGGCGTATTATTTCGTCAAACACCATCTGTGCAGGGATCACTTCGGGTTCCTGAGTTCTTGAAATTTGTTCGCTTCCGGTGAATTTCGCACCATCGCCGGATCTGGCGGAGAGGCCTGTGGCCAAGGGGTTGTGCGGCGCAACGATAACCACTGATTGATGCGTTTTGAGCCACGCCGGAAGAGATTCGGCGTCGCTCGAACTGTAACAGAACCAGTAGAGGTTGTACGGGAGCATAGTGTTGCCAATAAGCTTTTGTTTCAGGGCCCGCATGATCACGTCTTCCTCCCATCCCGAGTATCCTACGACAAGGGGGGATGACTCCTGGAGCATTTGCCCCAGAATTTCCGCCATCGGCGAGGCTGCGGGTGCCGGGTCCCGGCCGGGCGTGGGAGGTGCCGCACGCTCGCGGATCTCGCCGTCGAGGTTGCGGCAGTCGTAGAACCAGTGGGTACCGTGTACATGCACAATTGTTATCGGAGAGTCCCGCTCCAGCGACACACGGGCCGTCACGGCCGGGTGGTCGCAGATTACGGAATCGATTCCAAACAAACGAAGTGCCCGCGACAGGTGGTCGTCAAAATTCGGCGTTACCACGAGCCTCGCGAGTTTGCCCGAACTCAGGATGTGGGCGAGGCGCAAATTGGCCAGCGATAAAGGCTTATTTCTTATGAGCCCCTCGATGTACTCCTGCCGCATTTTGGCATGGGGGAAGGCCGTTGACATCCAATACGAATATTGGGCCATTGGGCCTGGACCGGGCTTGCGGATGGACGATGCGCGGAAATCTTTCCTCACCTTCGCCTGGCATTTCGTAATTATCTCGGCGGCAAGCGGGACGGACGGGTAGGAAACGCCCGCTCCCACGACGAAAAAATAGGGGTGATTTTTTCCCCCGTGGCGCTTGCCCGGCCGGCAGGCCTGCAAAATCTCCACGATGGCTGTATGCAGGTCGGCCGTTGGCATTTCCTTAACCTCCAACTCGGAACCAGATTTCATAATTCTGCCGGCGTTTCACGGGCGCTACGAGCCTGTGCGGAATAAGCGACGCGTAGCGCCCTGCACCGGTCACAAGCGAATTCCGCACCAGTGTAACAACTTCCCGCAGATTTTCACCTTGGTCCCCCGCGAGGCGAGCCGGGCGGTGGTTAGGTCGGCATAATGCAGTCTCGGTGGGGATCGGGAGTAGGAATCCCGTGGCTGTTGCGCGCGGATGCGGTGCGAATGTTTTCGGTGGCCGCGTTCGCGGAGGCGGCCGCGGATTTCCATCACGCGGCTGCGGGGGACGGGGGTATTCTCGTAGTCTTGCAAGTCTTGCGGTCTCGGTGGGGATCGGGGGTTGCGGTGGTGCTTGCGGTGGTGCGGTGTTATTGGTCGCTGGTAGTGCAGCTTATAGTTTGTAAATATACAGCGTTTTATTCGCTTATACGGATTTGTTAATTTACAATTAAAAATAGTTTACACTTTGCAACTATTAACATACCGGTGCGTTTGGCTGATCAGACGGGTTGATTGGCCCGCGGTTGAAACCGCGGAAAGCTCGTCCGGGCCAGATGTTAAAAGGAGAATTTTATGTTCTGGCAAAATTCAATGCGGTTTTTGGGTGGCAAGGCAATGGGCTTGAAAATGGGGTTGCTGGCTGGCGCAACGGTGGCCATGCTCGCGGCGGCTCCGGCGCACGCCGGCGTGCAGATCGGTTTTGGATTTTCCATTCCGATCTTCACACCGGTTCCAACGTATGTGCAACCGCGGCCGATTTACTACGCTCCGCCGGTGAATGATTATCAACCGGCGTATGCACCAGTTCCGGCACCGGCGGTCTACCCGGCTCCACAGCCGCTGTATTATTCCTCGCAGGCCTATTGTCCGCCGCCGGCGGCTTATCCGGCCCCGCGTCCGGTTTTCTATCATCCCATATATCGGCCACGGGTGGTGTTCAGAGGGCAATGGGGTGGATGGCGGCAGCCGCACCATGAGTATCACGCGTGGGGTCACCGGGGCGGCTGGGACAGGCATCGCGATTTCGCCCGGCGGCATGACTGGCATTAAGTCCGCAGGGACTGCGGCACATTGCCGGATGTAAGAACAGAAATACCGGCAATGTTATCTACACGCTCGCCGGTCTGTCGGATGTATTTCCGACGGGCCGGCTATTTTTTCATGGATTGCACAACGTGACGGGCCTGCGCGGCGATGTCGCTCTGCATTCCGCCGAGGTGCCGGACTATGGTGCGCAGAGAGTTTTTCTGCGTGTCATTGGCGGCATGCCGCAACTGGTTATTGAGAAAAGCGGAATCCGCATTAATCTGCAATTGCAGTAATTTCAGCAGTTTCAACTGAGCCGCCGGCGGCATAAGCTGCTGCTTGCCGCCCCCACCCCCGCCACCACCGCCGCCTCCATTTGGTTTCGGATGCTGCTGCTGTTTGAGGGCGTCGATAATATCCTTAATTTTGGCGATGGCGGAAGTTTGTTCATCCAGCACGGCCTGATTGGCGGTGGCTCCGGCGAGCGTATTGGCGGCAATACGCATATCGTCGATGATCTTGCCATTGAGCCAGGCCAGCAGCGGTGCCGTGCGGGATTCAACCTGACTCAGCGCGGCAAGCTCGGCGATAAGCAACTGCTGGGCGCGGGCAATTCCCACCGCCCGCAACTGCTGCGGCCGGTTCAATATTCCCTGAGCCACCCGCGCTTCACGCAGAGCGCTGGTTTGATTCAATAGCGATTGCTGGGCTTTCAGCAGCAATTGATACTGCTTTTTCAAGCTGGCGATCTGATTCTGGCGCTGTTTGTTCCGCACTTTCTCAAGTTGCTTTTGCAGCAACGCCAGCGCCTGTTGCAAATGATGCAAAGCCGTGTTCTGACCGGTTAACGCATGGCTCTGATGGTCGCGCAGCAGCGAACCGGTGGCGCGGCCCATATCGGCTCCGGCCAGGCGCAGCAGTTCGCCAACATGGCCGGATGGATCGACATGATCCGCCTGCGGGGCGGCGGCCAGGGTATCGAGTTGCAACCGGCTTTCACGGTTGGCGGGGGCGGCCAGGGCTGTTTCAGGCGCGTGGACTCCGGCTTGTGTGGTGACGGCGATAAGCGCTTTTTGCCGCAGAATTAAGGCGGAGACAATCCGGATCATGTCCCGCAACTGCCGAGCCAGTTCACGCAGCGATTTATTGCGCGCGCTGTTGAGGGCTTTGAGCATATCACTTAAGCCCTGGTGCGATTGGGCCTGACTCGATGCTCCGGACTGCATCTGATTGTTATTGATCGCACCGGCGGCCAGCCGCATGGCGGAACTGACGGCATCATTCTGCGCGATTTTAGCGGCTTGCGCCAAAGCCGCCGCCAGGGCCGGATTGCTTTTGTTCAAAGCCTGCGCGGCCTGCTGAAGCTTACTGGCAAGTTGGGCGGCCTGATTGGCCAGGGCGTTCTGCTTTTGGGCCAAATTTTTCAGCGCTTTCTGCAACGCGGCCGGCAGTTGGTTCATATTCATGCCAATGGTTTTGGCGGCCAGAGCCTTGAGCTGGTTCTGGAGCAGTTGCTGGCGTTGGAGCATTTTGCGGGTCTGGGCAACCAGAGCGTCAAATTCTCCCTGTGCGCCCAGGCGATTGAGCAATTCCCGCATGGTTTGCATGGCCTGATTCTGCGCGGATCCCGCTTTCGCGAGTTGCTTTGCGGCCGCAGCGGCGGCATGACGGCGCGTTAGATCACCGCCACGGACAATGGCATTGGCCGCGGCGGGCATGTTGATCCGCCCGACCTGTCCCATTTTTTCGGTGGCAAGCTGTGCCAATTTCCCGGCGGCGGATTGATCCAGCTTGTTGCGGCGGGCGATGCGATCAATATGCCCCAGCGTGCGCGTGATCTGGTCCGCCCGTGCCGCCTGATCCGCCTGCCGCGAGGCGAGATCAGACAGTGCGGTTTGCTGCTGCGGGGTGGCTTTACCGGCGCTTTTGATGGATTGTTCAATGGCGGCGGTTTGCGCAAATGTATTGATCTGCCGCGCCAGCAGCGCTTTGATGGCCCGGCGCACAGATTGCAGGTCCGCGGTTAATTCCGCGGCAATGGCCTGTCGTGCCCGGATCATCACCAGCAGGCGGGCGGATTTTACCAGCGGGTGGCGCTTAACGGCACCACCCGGCAACGTGATCTGATAATTATCTCCCGCCAAAGCCACAAGTTCCACGCTGTCTCCCGGCACGAGGTGCAGTTTTTCCGGGGACCATCGCGTGGTACGGCTGCCCTGCTCAAGCCGGGTTTGCGCATCATAGGCCAGCGTTTGCCACGTCAGTTGCGTGCGGAAAGCGGGTGTGCTGCGGCCCTTCAGGTCGGTGCGAGTTCCGGCTAAAAACAGTCGCGTCAGACCCAGGTCGTCGCTGCCTTGAATGGTCAAATGAAGCGAGCCATCAGGTGTCAGTTCAACGGCATGTTGCGGATGCGCGATAACCACAGTGGGCAGTGAATCCGCAACGACGGATAATTGAATATCTCCTCCCCGACGATTGCGCAGGCCGGACTTACTGATAATCCGCACGCGCCCGGAGATGGATTTTTCCGCCCGCCAGCGGATGGTCATCGCATCAGCCGAGCGATGCTCAACGTGCGCCCCAACGGATACAGGCAATTTGCTGACGGCATCGACAAAGGCAAAGCCGGTGCCGTGCGCTGCGGATTGGAGGGGTTGATCAGCGGTGATGGTCATGGTAATGGTGGAACCGCGAATCACACTGACCCGCCGATCAAGAAAATTGATTTTGAAGGTCGGGGCCTTTTTGGCATACGCGGGCGGGGCGATGCTGGCGGTCATGGCGATGATGCG
The DNA here is from genome assembly GCA_021810145.1 of Planctomycetota bacterium. Taxonomy (GTDB): domain Bacteria; phylum Planctomycetota; class Phycisphaerae; order WQYP01; family WQYP01; genus JAMDCX01. Next base: position 6,142 of record JAJZJL010000052.1, read on the forward strand.
CGGGCGGGGCATTAAATTAATGGTAAGCCACGGTTCACGATGATCATCTCCGGCGATGGGCCGAACTTGAATGGATTTTCCCTGCGGAAGAAGAACCTTTTCATATAAATGTCCGTGTGCCGCCCCCTGCCAGGTCATGAGCTGGGAAGTTACGGCGGCATCGGCACCGCGCACCTGCAGCCACACACGCAAATCCGGGCTGAAGCCTTTTTTGACCACCGCCCGCACGGTTAACGCCTGTCCCTGCGGCCAAATGGCCGGGGGCTGATGATCGGGCGTATTCCAGAGCAGTTCCACATGCTGGCTTAAGGGCCAGGGGTTGTGGGCCAACGGGTTGACCCAGCGCTGCAATGAAAGCGCGGCATCGGCGGGACATAGCGCGATGACCAGTGCCGATACCAGCACCGCCAGGCCGGCGGCCGTCCACAACCTCAGAACAGGCCGCCAGGTCAGGGCGTTTTTCACCTGCACCGATTGCGAGCTTTGATCGGCATCCAGAATGGCCTTAGCCGCCAGAACATTGAGCCGATCGGTACGGTTTTCCATAAATTCAACGGCAGATTGCAATTGTTCGTGCTGCAGGGATGCGGTATTTTGCAATACGCCGGCGAGAAACTGATCGGGAATGGGCCGCAGCATCCGGGCGATAACATCCCGCCAGAGCAGATAGGCCGTTGCCCCCAGCACAGCCACGAGCAGTATCAGTCGCAGCAGCCCGGGGAAGTGGAAAAAATAATCTCCCAGGGTCAAAATCAAAGCAACCCAAAGCAGTGCCGAAAGCACCAGAGCCACGCCATGGAGCACCAGTGCGGCGCGCAGCGTCCGGCGCAGCTGGCTGATGCGCTGCAACAGGGCCGGGGCTGATGCGGGGTTCTCCATGATGGACGATTCTCCGTGCGAGCAATTCCGCGGGGTGATCAGATCAGCCCCGCGCGTTTTCTAAGTATCCATTCTACCGTCAACAGCAGTATCAGCAGCGCCAGCGCCCAGGGTTTATTCCAAAGCTGCCGCGATTGGCGGATGGGCACTTCCACGCTGCGATCTGGAATCAGCTGCGCCAAGGCCTGCTGCCCCGCCAGCGGCACCACCGCACCGCCCGTGCCGCTGACCATCCGGGCCAGTGCGGCGGGATCGGCGGTCAGTGAGGCAAATTCACGCATGGAAGCGGCAACATCCATCTGCACAGGTTTAACAGCGGCGGGCAAAACGCCGGGCTGGGCCGAGAGCGTATAATGCCCCACCACCCAGGGCGTGACTTCTCCCTCGTATTGCCGCCGCCCGGCGCTTACCGGTGCCAGCATGAGGGTCTGCCGGCCGTTGGCGGAAGTCATCACGATGGGAATCGATGCGGGCATCTGACTGATTAACTGCGGATCACGCACGGAAAGAAAAATGCGATTGCTCTGCCCCACCTGCACGCGCGGTGCCCCGGTACGCAGCACCAGGCTGTGCGCGCCACCGAACACACGCTGGCGGGCCAGTTCACGCATCATTTCCAGCCAGTAGCTTTTATACAACGGTGCGCCATGGTAATAGCGCCAGCGCCAGGTATCCGCAATGGCGGAAAACATGGTGCGGCCGGCACCGTAGCGGCCGAAGACCAGCAGCGGCGCCGGACGGCCATCGATACGATGGCTGGGCAAATCCGCCAGCACGGTAGCGCTGGGTTGCAGGCCGGCGACCGGCTCAAACCAGTACAGCGGCGGCAGATTCGCAACCTGCCGCAGATTCTGGCGCATGCTGTTGAAGAAATGAAACAGCATGCTCTGCCTGCCGATGGCCGTAAGATGCAATTCAAAAGGCGCATTGGGCGGAGGCGCAAGCATCGGATTGTCGGGATTTCCGGCGATAACCGGCAGCAAAGGGGCCAGCGGTGTGTGGCGATAGGCATCCGGGGCGTAATCCGGCCCGGCGATCATGCCCAGACCGCCGCCGTACCGTCCAACAAACCGGAGAATAATTTTCTCCTGTGCGGCGGAAAAATAATCCGGATTGACATCTCCCAACACCAGCACGTCATAACGGTTCATCTCGGCCTGCGTATCCGGAAAGCGGTTGATGGGAATGTTGCCTTCCTGCGCAAAGCGGTTATCAGCCGACAGCAGCAGGCAACTCAGCAACGTGGTTTTTTCGCGCATCAGATCATTTTTCAGGTAGCGGTATTCCCAACGCGGATACCCTTCCACATACAAAATCCGCACTTTGGCCCGTACCACGCGCGTCCACAGACTGCTGGAGGTATTCCCCCGGTGCGTTAATTCATGCGGCAAGGGGTCAACCGCCAGCTTCAGGTGATAATTTCCCGGCTTGGACGGATGAAACATCAGGCTGACGGTCTGCCGCGCCGTGCCGGGACGGATGGTAATGCGGCGGCTGGCCAATTCTCTGCCCCGGTGGTGATCGCCGGTTTGTTCAAACAAACGAACGGTGGTACTTTGCACGGACGTTGCGCCGGTGATATGAAGTTGCGCCGTTACCGCCACCGGATCCTGCACAAAGGCGTGACGGGGGACTTGCGCATTGGCAAACTCGATATTAAACGGCGGATGAATCTGCCCGATGGGCACCGCCAAGACCGGGGTCGCGCCGGCCTTGGCCAGATGCGTAACGAGATTGACCGGTGCCGGTCCGGTGGATCGCCCGTCCGTATAAGCCAGAACGGCGCTGATGGGCCGCCCCTGCAGAGCATTGAATATCCCGGCTACCACGCCGGGGACATCGGTGGCGTTGGCGACCGGTTTTATGCCCGCAAGTCTTTTCAGCAGCGGCTCCAATTGTGCGGGGGAATTGGCCACTCCCAGCAGCCGGGCATGCGTACCGCCGGTAAATATGGCAACACTCTGGTTTTTGGCAATCGCGCCAAGCCATGTTTTGGCCGCCTGATCGAGGCTGAAGCAGGCAACGTCAAAGCGGGTGGGGCGCAATTTGCCTTGCGCCGCCGGAAGCGCCTGCCGCACAGATTCGATGAGTTTGAGTTTGGACGGACTTTTATATGCATCCCGCAAAGTCATGGAGCGGGAGCTGTCCACCCAGACAGCCACCACCGCCGGTCGCCGAAGGGTGTGAATCATGACAAAAATCGGTTTTGCCAGCAGCAACACAACGGTGGCGAGAATGGCGGCGCGGGTTATGGCCATGGCCAGTTTCAGGCCCGCGGTGGCGGTCTGATGCCGATAGCTCCACCAGCCTGCAGCCGCAACGGCCAGCATCAGCAGTATCATCAACCAGGGATGAGCGGTGCCCAAGGCCCAGCGGCCGGTGCTGACGGCAAGAAACGGATCCATTACCGGTAAGACAGGGCTGAATGTCATGGTCGGCTCCCCCGCTTTTCGGCTTTTGCGCCGCCGTGATCATAGCGCGAAAACGCCCGGGCCAATAGCGTTTCAGCCAGCAGTATCAGCAATGCCAGAAGCAGTAAACGCTGTCCCGCATTACCCCCGATGGAGGCCTGATTGACGCGGACATGCCCCAGCCGCCGCGGATCGCTGATCACATCAGCCGCCGGCACGCCCAGCAGCGCCGCAATGCGGGCGGCTGAAAGATGCCGGATATCCGCATCAGCCGGATCCACGTTCACCGCGATCAGGCGGCGGCGCGAGGCATTACGATAAAGGCCCGCATGCCAGAGGCGGGGACTGCTGACAACCAGACGCGATCCGATATGCTGATCCCGCAGTACCACCGGTTTGTCATCGGGACCGACAATGGCCTGCGCGCTGCCCGCGGGCAGGGTAAAGCGTTCACCCACATGCAGATTCCAGCGGGCGTTGCGATCTGGAATGCCGAAATACATCATTTGGTATACAAACGGCAGAAATGATGGCTGGGCCGGAAAATCAGTCCAGCGCGTGTCACAGGTAAAGGCCGCCACCATGACTTCACCCCGGCCCGCCCGGCGGCTGACCAAAGCAGGCTCGGCATTGCTGAAGCTCAGCAGCGTGCGGGAGCGATCCGGATTTATGACGTGTAAAGCCAGATAGCGCGTGATTGCCACAGAACCGATGCCGGTGTGAATGCCGCTTTGCCGCGCCGCGATAAATGGTTCGGTAATCGCATTGCCGGCGGTGAGATTAAAATGCAGAGCCTTGGCCGGTTCGATGACCCTGCCCATTACCGCCGGGAGCAATCCGGTGCGGCCGGTTTTCAGAGCGGCACTCCAGCTTCCGCCGGTGACAGCCGGCCCGGGGAAAATCAGCAGCAGGCCACCGGCATGCACAAAAGCTCGCAGGCGTTTGGCACTGCCTGATCCCGGGGCCGGAGCATCGCTGAAGATTACCGCCGCATAATGCCGCAGTGATTGTGATGACAATTCAATGGTACTGATTACATGCGGGGCAAAGGTATTGTCCTGCGCCAGTGGAGCCAGCGCGGTTGATAACCACGCCGTGCTGGCCAGGCGATGGGCCATGGGATCACCCGGTGCGCCGTCCACAAGCAGCACCCGCATACGCCGATGGGCATGCACAACAAGCCGCCGGGTGTTGTCGATCGTCAAGCCGTCGGATGGGAGCCGGGCGGTGATGGTGTGCATACCGGCAACGGCAATATCCGCGCCCAATGTGGCCTCCACGGTTACCTGCGAACCGGGATTAATACGGGGCAGCGTTACAGCGCCTGCCGCCACCTGATCAAGAAACAATCGAACAATTACGCGGGCCTGCGGCATGGCGGTAGCATTGAATACCGAGACCCGCACGCGTAATGGACGGTTAATCAGGGCAAAATGGCGGGCCAGGGTTAAGTGTGTAATGGCCATATTACCCGCATGCGGATCGCCGACATCGAACACGCGCACCGTAGCGCCGGTTTTCCGGATTTCACTGATCAGGGTTTTCAACCGGTCCGCGGTTCCGGCCCGCGTGGCGGTATCCGCCGCATTTAATGGATTGAACGCGGCTTGAGCGCCATCGGTAATCAGCCACAGACGTTTGCGGTTGGCCCGTGTTTTTTGTTTCTGCAGCAGGGTTAAGGCGCGTTTTAATCCTGCTGCCAGGTCTACGGCGGCATCCGTTGCTTTCTGGTTGGAAACCAGACGGCTTACCGCGGCGAGGGCCGGAGCGGGCGCATCGAGCAGACCATGCGGATTTTTCGAGCCGCTGATAATCGCCACGCGGCCTTGCGTGCCGGTGCCATCAAGCCAATGCGTGAGCAACGATCGGGAACGGACAAAAACCGTTTTCTGCCCGGCCGGGCGATATTGCGTGGTATAGGCGTTGTCCCAGACCACCACCGTCAGGCGGCTGGCATTGCCGAGAATGGCACCCAGAACAGCTCCCGGCGGCAGAAACTGCGCAATGCCCGCGGCCAGCAGCAATAGCGCCAGGCAGCGCAACAGCAACAACAGCCAGCGCTGCAATTTAAGTTTACGTACATTGCGCCGATGGGCCGCCAGGAGAAATTCCATTGCCGCCCAAGCCTGAATTCGAAAGCGCCGCCGATTCAGCAGATGAATCACAATCGGTATCGATACGGACGCCGCCCCCGCGGCAAAAAGCCACGGCGTAACAAAAGGCAACACACCCATGGGCAACAACAAACTCAACGTGACTCCAAATGTATTTCCATATTCCTTATTCCAGTTCCTGACTCTCCATGCCGGATTTTCCGGCTCAGTGAATCCGCGCCGCCCGATTGGCCAGGAATCCCGGCAATGAGACATCCAGTGGCACGCTGGTATCAATCTGCAGAAAATCTACCTGCAATTTATGGCACGCGGTCCGCAGGGCCTCCGTATGTTTCTGAAATTCCTCCAGATACGCCTCCCGCAATGCCTGTGGTTCCACCACCACTTCAGCGAGGTCTTCCATGCCCTTGAACATCGTGGTATTCCGGAATGGAAATTCCAATTCATCGTGGTCAAGAACCTGCATGACAATGACATCATGCCGACGATATCGCAGATGGCGAATTCCCTTGATAATCCCCGCCGGGTCGTCAAACATATCTCCGATAACGATAAACAGGCTGCGATGGCGGATTTCCTCGGCAATTTCCTCCAATACCTGTCCGGTTCCGGTTTTGGGGCCGCCGGGAGAATTGGACAGTTCTTCAATAATGGTGCGCCAATGCCGCGGACTGTTGCTGGGGCGCAAAAGTTTGCGGATTTTCTGGTCAAACACGGCCAGCCCGGCTCCATCCTGCTGGTGAATGGCCACATACGCCATGCTGGCCGCGATACTGATGGCGTGATCAAACTTTCGCCATTGCGGGTTGAACTGCCCCGCATAATTCATGGAGTTCGAGGCATCCACCACGAGCATGACCTGCAGGTTGGTTTCTTCCTCGTACTGTTTGATGTAATGCCGATCGGTGCGGCCGAAGACTTTCCAATCCACATACTTGATATCGTCGCCGCTGGTATAGGGGCGATGCTGGGCAAATTCAATGGAAAAGCCCTTATAGGGCGAACGGTGCATACCGGTGATAAAACCTTCGACAATCAGTCGGGCGCGCACATCCAGAGCGGCAACCTTGGCAAGCGTGCGCGGATCGAGATATTTTTTATAATCCGTCTTCTGCGGAACTTCTACACTCACGGACGCACACACTTAAAATCCTGCTTTTGACTCAAAACAATTCTCTCTCTCCGGTCCGGTTACGCGCTGTGCAATACCTTCGGCATGCCCGCGGTTACCCTGGCGCTTTGATCATCGCGGTCGGTATGTTCGATGAGCATGCGGATAATATCATCGGAATGAATACCTTCCGCTTCGGCATTAAAGTTTGTCAGCACACGGTGGCGAAGCGTTGGATAGGCCACCGCGCGGATGTCTTCGGTGCTGACATGATACCGCCCCTGCAACAGCGCCCGGGCTTTGCCGGCCAGAACCAGATATTGTGAGGCCCGCGGCCCGGCACCCCACGCCACGTAATCTTTTACAAATTTGGGAGCATCGGCCTGGGACACGCGTGTCTGGCGCGTTAAGCGCAACGCGTAGCGCACCACATGATCCGGCACGGGCACTTTCCGCACAAGTTCCTGCAGTTGCAGCACCTCTTCCGCCGTCAGCACATGTTCCACCTGCACATGCCGCGGGGCAGTGGTAAGGCGGACAATGTCAAATTCTTCCTGCTCTGTAGGATAGCTGACCAGCACATTAAACATAAACCGATCCAATTGCGCTTCAGGCAGTGGATAGGTGCCTTCCTGTTCAATGGGGTTTTGCGTAGCCATGACAAAGAAAGGTTCTGGTAATCGCCGCTGCACACCGCCCGCGGTAACCTGGTGCTCCTGCATCGCTTCCAGCAAGGCGGCCTGTGTTTTAGGCGGCGTGCGATTGATTTCATCCGCCAGAACGGCATTGGCGAAAATAGGCCCTTTAACATACCGCAACGAACGCTGCCCGGTGGATTTATCTTCCTCAATGACTTCTGTGCCGGTGATGTCCGATGGCATCAGATCAGGCGTGAACTGCACGCGGTTAAAGCTTAAATTCAATGTTTTGGACAAGGTTGATACCAGCAGCGTCTTGGCCAGACCCGGTACACCCACGAGCAGACAATGCCCGCGGCAGAACAGGGCGATCAGCAGTTCTTCAATGACCTGATCCTGGCCGACCACGGTTTTCGCCAATTCCTGCCGGATTTTTTTGAAACCGTCCTGGAGTTTCTCCACGCTCTGGAGTTCCTGCGGTGATAGTTCCATACTTTCGGTCGAGTTGTTTTCTGCGCTCACGTGCAATCTCCAGAATAAAAGACACTATAAAAATACCACATCCCCGTCTTTGTGCATAACGCCAACTCATGATTGTTCATGCCAAAGGCACGGAAATGCTTTGCGCCCACCGGGCACCGCAGACGAAGCCCCGGTTCACAGCGAAGCGCTGCAAAGCCCCCATTCACCGGCGAACATTGCTGCCGCGGCGGGTAGCTGCGATCTCGGTTCGCCTTGGATTTTTGGTGTAATGCCGTGGACTGCGGTATTGGTTTGCCAACTCAGGTGTTGGAAATGCTTCGTCCGAAATATGAAATATACGCGCTATCGGCCATATGGGATGATTGACGAAGGCGGAACATTGCGCGCAAAGCCGATTCCGGGGCGGATAAGCGATTAAAAAAAAATCAGCTGTGCAACAGTAGCCGGCGGTCTTTGCGCCGGCGGCTGATAAAGTCAAAGCGTGCGCGAGATTGTTTTAGAGCCTGTTTGGAAACTCCGCCGGGAGTGCCTTGGGGCGGCAAACGGCCGTCTGCGGCGTCCTCGATCCTCAACATATTCCGGAATATGCCTCGGATCTGCGTCCTTGCATCCATCCATTTGCCCCCTCCCAATCCACCTGCATCGGACTTTCCAAGCAGGCTCTTAAGCCGGCAAGCGTCAGGCGCCAACAAGTTCCTCGGCAGTGTCTTCCTCGGTGTCGGAGCTTAGCATGCGTCCGGTTGAAGCGCCAAAACCCGTTTCACTTTGGCCGTGCAGGCTGTCTGAAAATGGAACGGTCTCAGGATGAGATTCCATACTGGCCATTTCCAGTGATTTTCCAGCCGGTTCCTTGATGCACAAAGCGGTCAAGATCAGACCGACGACCGACATGCCCGCGGAAAGCAACATGCCGCCGCCAAAGCCGAGTTTGGCCAGAATGCCGTTGAGGAACAGCACGCCGAGAAACGCGCCAAACTTGGCGACACCGGATGAAATACCATGACCCGTGGTGCGCAGATTAACGGGAAACAATTCCGCCGCCAGAACAAAGGTGGTGACATTAGGCCCAAATTCGGAAAAGAAATAACTTAAACCGAAAACGGTGATAAACGCGGCGGCATCATGGCTCAGGGCCGGCACAAGTCCGAGCACCAGAAACATCAGGGTCATAAGTGCAAAGCCCGTCATTTGAATAAATTTTCGCCCGAGTTTGTCGCTGAACATGAATGCAAAAACGTATCCGGGAACCGCGAACAAACCAAAAATAATGACGTTCCACGCCACCGTGGTAATCATGGAAGCGTGCGGAGCAACGGAACTGATAATTGCCGGCATACCGATGGTGTTGCCGTAATAAGCGTAATCAAAAACAAACCAGCAGCCTGCCGTACCCAGAAGCGTCAAAGCATACTTGCCCAAGGGTTCGCGTACGACACTGGTTGTCGTAGCAACCGAGCGGGCCAGGCCTTGCGTGTAATTGGCCATATCCTTGGCGGCCTGCGCGGCTTTGCCCTTTGCACGGGCCTGCCAGCGCGGCGATTCCGGCATTGCCCGCCGCAACAGGATCACGCCGGCGGCGGGCAGTGCCCCAACGCCCAGTGCAAGTCGCCACGCCAGATCATGATTAACTCCCGCCGCCAGAAGCGTAAGAATGACAATCGGGCCAGCCAGAAAGCCCAAGGCCTGGCAGGAAAATACCATGCCCACCATTTTGCCGCGGTCTTTACGGTTGGCGTATTCGCTCATGATCACAGCGGAAAGCGGATAATCTCCACCGATCCCCAAACCCATGATCACGCGCCACGCCACAAGTTGCCAGACGCCAAATGAAAAGGCACTGCCAAGGGCCCCAATGGTCATCAGAACAGCTTCCAGACCATAAACACTTTTCCGGCCAATACGATCAGCCAATGTGCCAAATAAAATGGCACCGATAAATGTCGCAAACAAAGATGACGATGCGATCAGGCCGACCTCCGTCGGACCGGCCTTCCAGCTTTCATTGGCCAGGCCCACGGCCGTTCCTATGATTGCCAGATCATAGGCCGAGGTGAAAAAGCCCATACCGGCTGTGATGATGGCGCGGAGGTGAAAGCCGCTGAATTTTACTTCATTAAGAGCTTCCGTAACCTCGTGGGCATGAACGGTGTTATTCACTGCGGCTGCCATGTATTGTTTCTCCGCGTCAAAAACATCGAAAAAGGGCGTACCGAACTACCAAACGCCGGAACTTCTCCCGATGCTTACGCAATACTATAGATAAACTAACAGTATCTTAGTATTAAGTTTGTGTTAAGATTGTGTTAAGATTTATTTTATAAATACGAACATTTTATTAATAAAACACGCGAATTGGCTGCATTTTCATACACATCAGCTCTCCCGGCATGCCACAATGTGGATCCCATGAAATGGTAATGTTGATTGCTTTAACCAACGACCTCAGCGTTTTCAGTGCGGCGGCATAACCGTGCCACAATCTGTCAGATTCTTCGCGATCTGCGAAGAAATTCCAGATCGGCACACAGCGCTTTTGGCGGAGGGTTACCGCCGGCAAGCCGGCGGCTATGTGATGTTTGGTTGCGGCTTCGCCGCGCTGGGGATCCATTGCTTCTGCGGCATCTTATGACATCTGGCATGATCGGCGTATCGTCGGCGAACAATTCCAGATTTACAAAAAGATCAGTGCACTCGTGGCTCAACGGGCATTTTATCAGGATCGTGAAAGTTTTTCGGATCAGCGCATGGAGTTAGTGGAATGTGAAATCTCCGGGATGCTGGGCATACCAGGCGAAGAGAAAGCCGTAGGCGGTGGGGAGTTGTTGTGGGGAAATAACCGTCACGGTTCGCCATTGCGGTTCTTTGAAGCATTGCAGCACCACCGGCAGACCTGCAAGTCGCACGTGCACAACGCCGGCGCGATTTTGCCGGGCAAATAGCTGCGAAAATACCAGTGGATGCCAATGGTGTTTGATCCGCAGAAGAATCAGGCTGGATTTAAGTTTCAGGTCGCGATGGTTCCAGAGAGGCTTTACAGGATAGCGCGGCCCCGCGGGACTGTGATCATAAGGGCCATACACATCCTTCCGATAGGCCGCGTAAAGAGCACTTACGCCGGCGATCATCGTGGTTTTCGGATACATGCTTTTCCAGTTGCGCCAGGTAACGACCTGGCAGGGAAGCGGGGTTAACTTTTCATGCTCAGCGGCCATGGGACCGGCAATGGCTCGCCCGGCAATGGGACTAAATAAACTTTCCTCGGATACTTTGGGCTGATGGTCATAAATCAGGGCATTACCGTTGTAGACCAGGCCGCTGTAACCAAAACGGAGAATCTGATGATTCACCCGGCGGCTTACGACCAGAGCCGTATCGCAAAAGCCATCCCAAATCACAGCAATGGCCTTACCGCCAAGACGGTCATTGCACACCTCATGCCAATTCATCATAGGCAACGGGTAGGCTCTGGCCTGCCCGTGGATGACCACCCCCACCACCCGATCCGGCCCCTGAATAAATCCACCGGCATCACGGCGGGCATTGTTAATCTTGCTGACCTGCGCCGGCGTAAGCAGCTTCGGACGGCTCAAGGCGTTGAGGCCATCTTTACTGTTGCCGGAAGCTACCAGAAGTTTACGATTAACCAGCAGCGGGTGCAGATTAAAATCGTAACTGGCGACATGCACACCATCACCGATGGTGCGGGTGAAGTCGCCATTGGCCAGCGGAATGATGATTTCTTTGAATGCCAGGCCTACTGTGGTTAAAGCCAGCAGGACAATAATCCACAAGCCGGAGGAAAAAAAAGCGGTGAATTTATTTTTCATGACATTACTTCAAGCTTGGCATCAAGCGCGATGCGGCCGGGGAGGCTGATTGAGCATTTCACCTACTTGTTGGCAGAACTGTTCACAGAGCCGGGAATCAGCCCGGAATTTAAGCCGCCCAGCTTATGGATTGTCACCGCATGTGCTGCCCCAGCGCCGGGCGATGTATCGGCCACCATGGCCATCAGCAACAACGGCAGATAAATCACACTGGCCAGAAAAACTTTTCGGGCACCGGTGCGGCTGGGGTCGCGTAATAAGACGGTCGCCAGAAAAACCATCACCGCTCCGAGTAATACCGCAACCAGCGTATACCATACGCCGGCACCGCCCAGCACGGTTTCCGCCAATGCCGCCGGGATCAATAGCACGCTGTACAGCAGTATCATTCGACACGTGAATCGACCGGAACGATCTACGACCGGCAACATCTTAAATCCGGCTTTTTCATATTGATCGCGATAAAGCCAGGCCAGGGCGAGAAAATGTGGTATCTGCCAGACAAGTAACAGAACGCCCACCGCAATGGCGGCCGGGGCAAGATGTCCGGTGGCGGCGGTGTAACCCATGACCGGCGGAATGCCGCCGCAAATGGCGCCGACCAACGTATTAAGCGTGGAAAGCCGCTTCATGGGAGTGTAGATAAATGCATAGATAACCAGATTGGTTAATCCCAGCAGCGCGGTTAGCGGATTGGTTCCAAGCCAAAGCATCGCCATTCCCATCGCGGCGGTGAAGATGGCAAACATGATGGCCGTGGAGGGCAAAATGCGGCCCGCGGGCAGCGGGCGGTTGGCGGTGCGCGGCATGAGCGCATCGCGTGAGATTTCAAATAATTGATTCAGCGTGGCAGCGCTGGCCGCAAGCGTCCATGTGCCCACCGCCACCCAGATTAATTTAAGCCAGCCGATGCCACTGGCTCCGCCAAGCCAGAATCCGACCATGGTGGTAATAACGACCATGCCGGTCAGGCGGATTTTAGCCAATTCCATAAGGTCTGATAAAAAAGAGACTGGCATGGTGGCATCGCTGACAGTTTGCCCGGCAAGAGCCGGCGAAGAAGCTTCGGTAAGCGTGCTCATAAATACCAGGCAGCCTTGTGTACAAAACGACTATCCGTCAACGAAAGCCAATGGGCCATGCACCGGAAAACATAACCGCGTCATCCGGGCCGTTGTTCGCAGAAGATCCCATGGACTTTCGCGTCATTTATATTAGGCGAACAGTGCACCGCATTGCAAATGCCGGAACCGGCAAACCGGGGTTTGTCAGCCCGGTGCATCCCTATTTTTCAGCCAAGCGCGACAACGAGCATCAAGATAATCGAGCCGCTTTTACGCCACTTTGGCAACATTCAGACACCTCATCCGCCGCGGGCTGCCAACATCACAATCGGGCCACAGTCCACTGGAGAGTGCCGGAGGCTGGAAAATCATACCTTTTTTGCGTCCACTGCCTCTTGCGATTAAAATGGCCGATTCTGTATCGGTTGTGAACAGGCGGTTCGGTTATGAGCAAAACGGTGTGGATGGATGGTCGGCTGGTTCCGATGGAACAGGCGGCGGTGAGTGTCTTTGACCATGGGTTGCTTTATGGCGATGGCGTATTTGAGGGTTTGAGACAATACAATGGACACGTTTTCCGCATGGCGGAGCATCTTAAACGGCTTTATAACTCGGCCAAAGCCATTCGCCTGGAGATTCCACTTTCACAGCATGATATGGGTGAAGCGGTGGCGGCCACGCTGCAGGCCAATAAACTTACGGATTCTTATATTCGCCTGCTGGTAACCCGCGGAGTCGGGGCATTGGGCATATCACCAGCCACATGCAGCAAGCCTTCCATTGTTATCATTGCCGACGCCATCAAGATGTATTCCGAAGAGACCTACCGCGACGGCATGGCCATCATAACCGCCAGCACCCCGCGCATCGCCGCCGCCGCCCTGTCGCCGCGAATTAAAAGCCTGAATTATTTAAATAACATCATGGCCAAATGGGAAGCCATTGACGCCGGCGTGCCCGAGGCGGTCATGCTTAATGCGATGGGATTTATCTGTGAATGCACCGCAGACAATATTTTTATCGTCCGGGACGGCCACCTGCTGACACCCGCGGAAGAAAGCGGCATTCTTCTGGGCATCACGCGGGAAGTGGTGCTGGAACTTGCCGTGGCCGCCGGCATTCCAACGCGGCAAAGCAATCTGACCCGCTATGATTTATACACCGCCGATGAATGCTTCCTCACCGGCACCGGCGCGGAAGTCGTACCGGTTACCAGTGTGGACAATCGCATGATCGGTGATGGTAAAGTCGGACCGATCACCCGGCAGCTTACAACAACGTTTCATCATTACGCCCGCAACAGCGGAAATACGCCATCCGCGGCAGCGCTTGGCGCGCGGGAAAAGCTGCCCACCGGTGTGTGAACGCATCGGTTTTTTCCGTCCGGTTTTAATCTGGCGGGAAGGTCATTACAATACGCATAGATGGATGTTGTTGAGTCCGCCACGTGGTCATTTGATCGGACAAAAAGCTATGCCGCTTTCGCTGGAAATTATGCCGCTGGATCCGGTAGATCCCCCCCCGCCGCCGCCAAAAACAATGGTGGTACGTTATGGCTACCTTAAACTTATCGGTGAATTTCAAAGTGAGATCAAGGAGAAAGTAGGCTGCGGCACACGCCTGGTGGTGCGCACAGGCCGGGGCGTGGAAATGGCGGAGATGCTCACGACGGTCTGCGGCAATGGCGGCTGCAACAAATCCATAACGCGCGACAAACTTCTGGATTATATTGATCAATCCGGCGGCAGGGATTTTCCCTTTTCCGACAGCGGCCGGGTTTTGCGGGTGGCCACGGCGCAAGATCTTGCCGAGCAGCAGCGACTCGACAGTCAGCGCGGGGAATACCTGAAAATTTCCCGCAGCATGGTGGAAGTACACCGCGTGCCGATGAAAATCGTGGATGTGGAATTTCTGCTTGGCGGCGAGAAGGTTATTTTTTACTTTATCAGTGAGCATCGGGTGGATTTCCGGTCTCTGGTACGGGATATGGCCCATCAGCTTCATGCCCGCATTGATCTGCGGCAGGTCGGCGCAAGGGATGAGGCCCGGCTGGTTGCGGATTACGAAAAGTGCGGACAGCATTGCTGCTGCAAACAATTTCTCAAGGTGCTTACCCCCATTTCCATGCGCGCCGCAAAAGTGCAGAAAGCCACGCTGGATCCGGCAAAAATCAGCGGTCGCTGCGGACGGCTGATGTGCTGCCTGCGTTATGAAGATGAAACCTATGAGGATTTGCGAAAACGGCTGCCACGGAAACATTCACGCGTTCGCACCGCGAATGGGGAAGCCTGGGTGCTCGATGGACAGATTCTCACCCAACTGGTGTTGCTGGAATATGACAACGGCAATCAGGCCGCGGTGCCGATGGAAAGCATTGAAGCCTTTGATCTGGCCAAACCGGTGAACGCCAGCGGACGGACGATGCAATTTCCCGGCGACGGGCAGGATGCCGCGCCGGAATTGCCGCGCCGCGGCCCGGAAAACCGCAAACCGCCGGAACAGGGTTCGGTTCGCCCGGGCGGACCGGCGGCCAATACACCGCAAAACCAACCGCGTCGAAACCCGAGAAATGCCGGCAATCAGCCGCAGCGCGGCAACAGCAACAACCCTGCCCCCGGCAAGGGTAGAAATCGCGGCAATCGCGGCCCACAGCAATCGCAGCAACACCAGAGCCAGAATCGACCGCCCCGCGAAGCCCCGCATCCTGATAACCGGCCGCAGCCACCCCGGCCGCCGTCAGCGGGGTTGTGAACATCGTTTTTCGTCAAGCGGGGAGCCATCGGCGATACGGTGCGTGTCATTCCAATGAATTCATGCAAGGAGCAAATCCATGGCCAAGTGGCTTGTGAAAACCGAACCGGGCGATTACAGCTTTGATGATCTTGTGCGCGACGGCAAAACCACCTGGAACGGCGTAAACAACAATCTTGCGCTGAAATATCTCCGGCAGATAAAAAAGGGAGACGGCCTGATGATTTATCATACCGGCACGGAAAAGGCGATTGTGGGACTGGCCACGGCGGTTTCCGATGCGTACAGCGATCCCGGCGGCACGAGTGACAAACAGACGGTTGTGGATATTAAAGCCGGGACCAGGCTGCGTTACCCCGTCACGCTGGCCGCGGTGAAGGCGCATCCGCTGCTTGCACCGTGGGAACTGCCGCGATTGGGGAGATTGTCGGTTATGCCGGTGCCGGATGAATATTGGAAAATTGTTTCAGCCATGGCGGAATTGTCCGAATAATGGCGGTGCACAGGTCAACGGAGTGACGATGCGTCCAGCGAAGGAAGAACAATCATGGGTGCTGTCCGCGGCGATGGTGATTATACCCATTGTGCTGATTATTCTGGCTATCTGGTTGTGGCCCATTATGCGAGGAGAATACAGCCTGCCGGATTCCGCGGTTGTCACGTATCAAAAAGCGTTGAATCACGCGGTTCCACCGGGTACCGGGCGCACCACGCGAACAGCGGTTATTGAACAGGCTCTGGCCGGAGAATTGGGGCAACTAAGTGATTATGCGGCGTTACGGCGCGGAAAAAACCGGACACTGTTATGTGATGCGCTGCGATACAATGCGCAACTGGGGCGGTGGGCGGCAGCGGTGATGACATTTCCGCGCAGGCAGCGGCCGGCCATGTTCAACTGGGGTCTGCGGCACGGGCATTTATCTGTGGTCAACAAGACGTTTTCACGATGGGCCAATCACCGTGTGGGGGCACTGCATTCTCTGGCGGCAATGCCCGGAGCATTTGCCGATGCCATCATCGAGCGATTGCTTCATGATCGCACTTTCTGGGTACGGCTTTCGGCCATGGCGGCGTTGTATCAACGGCAACCGACTCCCGCGGAAAGGGCGATTCTCCAGCGCTGGGCTTCCGCGAAGCATCTGGAGCGAATCGCCGGGAACAGGCATTGGAAACTGTTTTTATTTGGCCGGCAGGCGGTTAATGCCGAGCCGGCACTGTATCGAATGAACCGGCAAACCGATCTGATCCTGACACGGAAATTTGCCGCGATGGTACTGCTGCACTCCCCGGCGACCGCAACCGCGGCAGCACCGGAACCTGCCAGGGCCAAGGCCACGTTGGCGGTCCCGGCGCGCCATGTCAGTTCCAAGGCGGATATCGCGGCGATACGGGATCGGATGCGGGATTTTTCCCAAGCCCTGGCCACGATGGAAAGCCACCCGGCGTCAAACAAGCCGGTGAAGGCCGCTCTGACGGCACAATATCGTACGCTCATTGCGGTAGCTTCAGATCTGGCGTGGCAGAAGCAATTGTTGCAGATCATGACATTTAACGCGGCTATGTCGCGCTGGATTTACCTAATTGCCCAACTTCCGCCGCAAGAAAGCCGGGCCATATTGAACTGGGCCCGATTCCGCAGGCAGGATGTTGAACTCATGCGAATCACGATGTCATACCGGCCCGCGCAGCGATTGCGAGCGGTGGCGGTTGCCCCCAAATTGCATGACCCCCAGCGTGTCTGGCTGGTGCACCGACTACTGATGGATCCAAGCGTAACCGTGGAACTCTCGATGCTGCACGAATTATGGAATATGTCCCCGTCGCCCGGTCTGCGAAAAATGCTTACCAACTGGACCAACAACGAGCCACTGCCCCATGGCCATCAGCCACAGCGCATAAAATTCAACGGCAAGTGGTATGTGGTAAATCGTACCGTGGCGCTGCGGCGGTTTCGTCAGGCCCGGCAGATCGGAGCCAAAGTGCTGCAACGGTGGCGCAAACGTGCCACAGATTAAACGACATGAACCTTCCGGCCCCGGACGGCAAAACGCACGGCGGCGGTAAAAACCAGCACCATTGCAACCAGCACGAGCACAGCCGTCCAGGCCTGATGCCGCCATGCCAACTCGGCGGATTGGGAGTACTGCCAAATTTTTAACGTCAACGATGGATAAGGCTCACTGGGGTTATAAACCGCCTGATCGTTTCCCAGTGCGGTAAACAGCAACGGCGCCGTTTCTCCCGCAACCCGGGCAATCGCCAGCATGATACCGGTGGCAATACCGGCTTTTGCGGCCGGCAGAATAACCATAAAAAGGGTTTGCGATTTGGATGCTCCCAACCCTGCCGAAGCCTCGCGGTGCGGATGCGGCACAAGTCGCAGCATTTCCTCGGAAGCCCGCGCGACAATCGGAACCATGATAAACGCCAGCGCCAAGGCACCGGACCATCCCGATTGCTGGTGCATGGGCACCACCACCAGTTGCCAGGCGATGACACCCAGCAGAATCGTCGGCGTGCCGGCCAGCAAATCCATGACCAGTTGGGTCAGATACGTAAACCACCCCCTGCCGGCATATTCAGCCATGTAAATGCCGCACAACATGCCAAGCGGGACACCCAGCACACTGGCCAGTCCCACCAGAATAACCGTGCCGATGATGCAGTTTCGCATACCTTCCGGCGATTGAAGCGGCAAATTGGTGAAAAATGCCGGCGTCATGTATTCGATTCCGCGTATACCGATATAGGCCAGCACCACAAATAAAACCGCCAGGGCCACGGCTGTTGCAAACGTGCAAAGAGCCATGGCCCCCCGACTGATCCAGCGGCGTCCCGGACTGCGTCCGGCAAACGGGTTTTCGGTTGTTGCGATTTGCTGCGCGCTCATGGTTGTTATCCTGTCAGAATGTGCGGCTCACGCCGCTTTTCGTTCCGTTTGAATTTTTGCCAGTAGTCCGCGGGCGATGACGTTGGTCACCAGCGAACTCAACATCAGCACCAGCGCGACATAAAACATGGCGCTTAAATATATCGGGTGATCCGCTTCCATGAATTCATTGGCCAGCACACCGGACATGGTTTGGCCACCGGCAAATAAACTGGCGCTGATGTGGTCGGTATTTCCGATGACCATGATAACGGCCATGGTTTCACCGATCGCACGGGCCATGCCCAGCATGATTGCGCCGAAAATACCCGCACGACAGTACGCCAGGGCCAGGCGGGTGGTTTGCCACCATGTGGCCCCCAGGCCGTAGGCACCTTGTTCAATTTCCGCGGGAAACTGCTGCAGCACGTCCCGCGTAATGGCTGTAATAATCGGGAGAATCATAATGGTCAGAATCAGGCCGCCGGCGAGAAAATCGCTGCCGGAGGGTCCACCGCGCACCAGATTGGCGGGGAAATACTCAATGCGTCCGCTGGGATATTTACCCACGGGAATAATGGCAATATGCCGCAACGCGTCATAAATCACCGGCTCAAGGTAGTTCTGCAGCCATGGGGACATGACAAAGCAGCCCCATAAGCCGTAGGCAATACTGGGAATGGCGGCCAGCAATTCCACCAGAAAGGAGACCGGTCCGGCCAGCCAGCGCGGCGCAATACGGGTGATGAATACAGCGGTTCCAATACTCAGTGGCACGCCAAAAAGCAGCGCCAAAAAGGTGGTCACTCCGGTGCCGTAAAGAAACGACAGCACGCCGTACTTATCGCGGCCGGGCACCGGATTCCATGCCTGGGTAGTAAAAAAATGCCAGCCGATCTGGCGTAGCGCCATCCAGGATCCATGAATCAGAACGATAAAAATAATCGCCAGGATCGAGATGGTCAGCAGTACGCCACCGAGGGCCGCAGCCTTGGTGATCCGGTCCACAAGCCGCCGCGCGGCATTCTGCGGAACGTCGATAAACGGATTTTGCAACGGCGAAGGATTATCTGCATCATTCATACGCAAGGCGCTCACTGTAACTTTCCCACCTGCCGGCAGCTTACCCACATCAATCAAAAGCGAAAGGGAGTCCCCGTGCCATGACGCATTCCGGGGACCCCCGTAACTTCAATTTGACGACTGCCGCTGCGGCATAGTCCAACCTGCGGCCGGATTATTGGTCATTAGTTCAACGGCTGACCTTTCCAGGTCACATGGGACAACTCTGCGAGAACCTTTTTCCGCATCAGCGAGCCAAGTTTGATGTATTGCATGCTCTTGGCATACTTCTGACCCGTCGTGAGCACCCAGTGGATAAACTCAACCGTGGCTTTGGCTTTGGCTTTGCTCATGTAGCCCAGATCGCGGTCAACAATCAGATACGTGAAACCCGAAATCGGATACGCAGCGCGGCCGGTCGGGTTGATGATCGGCAGACGGAAATCAGCCGGGAGATTGGCAACAACTGCCTTCTGTGCCGCGATGACAGCCGGAATCGAGGGACGGATTTTAAAGCCGTCCTTGTTGATCAGTGTGGCGGTGGGGAAGTGCCCCATGATGGCATAGGCATATTCCAGATAGCCCAGCCCGCCGACGGTTTTGTCGATAAGAGCGGCAACACCCGGGTTGCCCTTGCCGCCGCGACCAACCGGCCATTGAACGGAGGTGGATTGGCCGACCTGTGTTTTCCACTGATGGCTTACTTTGCACAGATAACCGGTGAAAATATAAGTTGTACCGGAACCATCCGAGCGGTGCGCCACCAGAATACGCAGATCCGGCAGATTAACACCGGGGTTTAATGCCTGAATTTCGGGGGCGTTCCAGTGGGTCACCTTGCCGAGATAAATATCGGCGATCAGTTTGCCGTTCATAACCAGCGGTTTGTGAATCATCGGCAGGTTGTAGCTCATAACTTCCGGTCCGGCCACTTCCGGCATATGCAGAACATGTCCGCCGGCCGCGGTGATCTGGGAATTGGTCATGGCCGCGTCTGATCCGCAGAAGTTGATGGTTTTGTTGATCAGGCCATTAATACCGCCACCGGAACCGATCGGTTGATAATCAACCTTGATATTCGGGTGGGTGGCCATGAAATGGGGAATCCACTTCTTGAGCATGATGGGAGCAACAAAGGTTGAACCCGCACCCTGAATTTCAACGGCCTTGACCGTTGTGGTCAATCCCGTGGTGACCAACGCCGCAGCCATGGCGGCCAAAATACCATTACGCAGTGCCTTGAACATTATCATGTTCCTTTCCTTACGTTCGTCTTTGCCGGCCGGAACTCCCGAACCCGTCGCAATGTCGAAACCCATATCCAACTGGGGGTATCAGAACCTCTCTGCGCTAACTGCGTGTTAAGGCGATACTAAAATTTGGTTTGAGTTGCAATGAAATTCATTAAGAAGATTATTTAGATGCGTTGATAGGTAAATCAGCCTGCCATGCCCTTGCCAGCGGCGGCGGATACGCCATGCAAGCCGCAGATTCTGCGGTTATTTATAGCGCAGATCACAATATGTCTGCCGACAAAAAAAACGCCGCGGTTCTCCCGTGGCCGCCGGCAGCACGATATTAATGAAGATCGATGCCTGTGTATGGGGAACGAAGCGATTACAGCAAGTTGTCCGGAAGCAGTTGTACTTGTCCGGTCGCCAGCTTGTAGCGGGCGGCAACAATTTTTAATTCGCCGCTGCGCACGCGTTTTTCCAGCGCCGGCAAACGCGCCAGCTTTTGAGCCTGGAGCTTCGCATTAAGATTAATGGCACGATTCAGACGGTTTGGCGGGCTTTCCGCGTCCGCTTCCTTAATGGCCGGCTGCATTTGCTTGATAATGGCGGCAAGCTCCGCATTGGCCGCACTGGGATTCAGCGCCGCCTTGACTGCGCCGCAATCGTCATGTCCCAGTACCATCACGAGATGAACGTGCAGATGTTCAACGGCATATTGCACACTTTCAGCCGCCGTGTCATCGACTACCTCGCCGGCCACCCGTACGACAAACAATTGCCCCAATCCCTGGTCAAAAATAATTGCCGGAGACGATCGCGAATCCGAGCAGGCCACGATCACGGCAAAGGGGTGCTGACCGGAAACCAATTCGGTGCGGCGGGCGGCATCAACATCCGCATGCGCCATTTTCCCCCGGACAAACCGCGCGTTGCCCCGCATTAAGCGGGCCAGCGGCGAGGTGACAGCCGCGGTCATACGTGTCAACGGGCGCGTGGCGCAACCCGCAACGGCCGCAATCGCACCGACCACATTGAGCAACGCGATTCTTCTGGAACACTTCATTGAACGCCTCCCTGTACGAAATGGAACCGCACGTATTTAATCACGCGACCCACGGCCCTCTTGTTTGCCGGGCGTCATTTTGCAACGCTGTGCATTCGGGCGTGCAGGCATCAGGATTCAGCGGCCAGCCTGGCGATAAACACAACCGTTCTGTTTATTTCTTGCCCGCCGGAGCGGTCGGTTGTTTCACCGGACCCAAGGCGGCCTGAGCGGCAAGTTCCGTCGCCCAAGTCGATGCACGTTTATTTTTATCCGCATGCGCCAAGGCGGATAATTGCTTGGCCGCAGCCGCCAGGGCATCCGCCTTGTTGGACTTTTCCGCAATTGCCAGAATACGCCAATAGGCTTCCATGCGCACCACAGAGTGATCGGACTGTGTGGCGGCCAGAAGAGCGCGGGACAGATCCTGCGGGGAGTCCGCCAGAGGTGCCCAGCGCGCCAGCCATGCCTGGGCATAATAATCGTCAGGGGTGTTCATGATATTCATCAGCGATGCGGTAATGGCTGATTTGAGTTTATTCAGGGCCTTGGTCTGATCCGCAGCCGATGCGCTGGGAGCGGCGGAACCTTCAATTCCAGATAACATCGTAAGACTTCTGGCCAGCACTCCAGCCGCCAGCATCTGCCGCCGTGCGGGTACGGAAGTCAGACTTTCCGCGAGATCCTTAAGCGATTGCGGATCGCCGGCACAGAATCCGTCAACATTAAAATACCCCGCGTTCAGTTCCATGCCGCCCAAACCCGGGACAACGGCTGATGACATTGCCAGCGGATTGGTAATGATCTCCACCTGCCCGCCGAGAATGGAAATCGGATTGGTTAAAATCAGTCTTCGCAGTTCGCCTTGATCCACGCGATACCGCACAGTGATGCTGCCCTGCGGTTCCAGGCGCAGCACGGGGGGATTATTGTCCACGGCATAAACACCCAGCGCCGAATTATTAACACCCTGAATGCTTCCCGCTATGGCAACGGCGGTGGAAATGGCCGTATCAGGCCCGACGGCCAGTGTGTATGGCGAGGTATTGTAATAGTGCACGTGGATATACATTGGATCGCCGGCGGTGATAAACCGGTTGGACCAGTCCGTGGTAACCAGTACGATGTCTCCGGGATGATCCACCGCATCAAGCATTAACTTGGGGTAAGCGGCAACCGTGGCACTGATGGCCGCGTCAGGCTGTGGCTGCGTAAGCGTAACGCCCAGACTGGAAGCCGCCTGCCTCACGTCAAGCGTGGGCAGGGGTGGAAGGGAAGAAGCCCAGAGTTTCTGGAGAATTTTTCCCGCCTGCGCCGACTGATGACTATCAGCTAAAATCCGTGCAACACCCAGCAGCGCATAAGGATCGTCGCCGGCTTTATTCAAATGCGTCAAAGCCGCGGCGTTGTATCCTTGTCGCAGCAACTGCCAGCCGCGCAGGCGATAATATTCCGGCGATCCGGCCGGCAGTTTTTTGTCCAGTTGCGCGACACGATGCGCAACATCCGCGGGAAGCTTCGGGTTGTAAAACAGATCCAGCCACAGATCATCGGCCTGCAGGGAGGTATTTTCCGGATCGGCTTTCATCGCAGCGGCCAGGCGGCCGTGTATACGGGCCAATAACGCCCGGGAGGTGGGGCCGGAAACAAATTTTCCGCCGGTCCGATGTGTCAGCGCGATCATCAGCACTTCCGTGGAAGGATGCTTCATGGCCAGTAATTCACCCATATATGCCTGATACTGGTCATTTTTCCCCGCGATCGCCCAATACGCGGCCAAGTTGGCCGCCAGCGAGGGAGATATGCTCATCCGGGCCTGCTGATATTGGCGGATTGCGGCGTTAGCCCAGGTTGCAGCCTGATCGTAATCATGGGCACCGGCAAGAATTTCAGCTATTGCCGAAAGCGCATCGGGCTGATACGGGTCCGCCCGCAAAGCGTGCAGCAGGGCATACAGCCGCTGTGACACCGGCGCATTTTCCGCGGCCAGCGTACGAGCAAGGGCCTGCCAGGCCGTTAGATTGGCCGCGTTGAGTTTAACTGCGCGAATGTACATGTTCGCAGCGGAAGCCTTACGTCCCTGCGCTTCCAGCAGACCGCCGATGCGCTGGGCCATGGCGCTGCGGACCTGATCATTAAACGTTTTTTGGGCCAGCACCGTGCGATATACGCTGATGCGACCCGCAACGGTTTGCCGCTGCGCGGCAATGGCATCAAAGAGTTGCACCTGTGCGGTGATATTATCCGGTTTAAGATTTACCAGTTTCTGCAAAACCTGCGCCCGCAGCACATCATTGCCATTGGCATGCGCTGCTTCAGCCAAAAGCCGAAGAGCCGTTGCCGACTTCGCGTCAACGCTTTGCGCCTCCTCAAGCAACGTCAGCGCCTGTTTGGCGGCGAGACCGGCCGGCAAATTAAGATTTCGACCAACTGTCCGCGCGTCATCAATAAGTTGCCCGGCCAGCAGATGCTGCGCCGACCCGGGGCCTTGCGCATGGGCCAAACCCATAGTGGTCGTTACCGCGCAGGCCGCCAGCATGACGGTTATTACTCTTCTCCGCATTTGATACATAATCATTGCAAGCCCTTTTTACCCGTTTTCATTTTACTTCATGGTACCCGCACGCATCGCGTGCGCCGAGTCTGGCGCAGAATGCCGTCTGTTTCGGCTCATCAGCGGGTACAATCCGTGACGAAAGTACCTGCGTTATATCGGTCAGATTCAATCAGGTCAATGCCGTAATCCGTTATTTTGGCGGAATTCAGGCACGTTACCGGCGGGCATACAGGTACAAATCGACCGTTGGCACGTCCAATAACATGCATGGAAGGCCGAAATCAGCAGCTTAAGCCTTGGGCCGGTATCGAACAAGACTTCAAAGCAACCCATGCCGTTGCTGCTGCGTTGAGCAGGAATTCGAATGTGTCATCGGTTTGCCGCTGAACACTTTTCCGGTTTTGCGCCCCGAACGATCAACATTTAGCTCCACGCTCCGCAAAATTGTTTTGAAACCGCCGGGGTCTGACCTGGCACTAACTCAGTGCGATGCAGTGCCTTGCGGCGTTTTCGGCATCCGCCTGATTTGGGGGCCGCGGAACCTGAAATCGGGCAGCCCCAGTGCGCTGATAACGACACGAGGCACGTAAGCTCGGCACGGCAACCCGGACGGTCCGGATTGTCCGTCCGTAGTTCAGAGAACTCAAGAAAAAGGAGTCTGCCGATGCGACGGTTAAGTTTGGAATTTGTTGGAATTGCCCTGGCGGGGATCATGGCTTTGGCTATGCCAATGGTTGCATCCGCCCGGGATGGTTCGACCGCCGGTAAGACCGGGACCATTACCGGTAAGGTTGTTGATGCCAATGGTAATCCTGTAAGCGGAGCGATGGTACGTGTTATGCGCCTGCCCAGGGGCGTCAACCTGCCGCCTCGCGGCGGACCCGGTGGAGGACCACGCGGCCCCGGAGGCCCGGGCGGTGCTGGTGGCCCCGGCGGCGGGCCGGGCGGGCCGCCAGGATTTGGTGGCCCTGCTTTCGGAGGCCCCAACGGGCCTGGGCCTCATGGCCGTACCAAGGTAAAGCCCGGCCAGTCGGTTTGGATTCAACATATGATGGTCATGGGAATGACAAAAACCCGAACCGATGGCACGTTTGTGCTCAACAATGCGCCGGTGGGCCGTTATGGAATTGTGGCAATGAAACGCCGTAAGGGCTTTGGCCACATTAATAAGCCGGTAGTGGTTAAATCGGGTGGCACGGCGGATGCAGGTACCATTTCATTGAGAAAGGGGCATCATCCTCCCGGCGGCCCCGGTGGCCCCGGTGGCCCCGGTGGCCCCGGCGGTCCTGGTGGTAATGGTGGGCCGGGTGGCAATGGACCGGGCGGTCCGCCGCCCGGGCAATAATGTCATTGCGTAAGAATCGGCCCCGCTGGCTTTTCGCCGGCGGGGCTTTTTTTTGCGCCAGATACAATTTGTTGACTCGCTGCCACTGCTTTTTCACCGGCTATACCCATAGTTGACTATGTAAAAAATCGGCCTATAGTCATCAATAGTTTGGATGTAGACTATTTTTTTAAGGGTTAAAATCAATGGATGTCATTACAGCTTTAAGTGAACGACGCGCCGTTAAACCAGAGTTTAGCCCCG
>JAJZJL010000053.1 GCA_021810145.1 Planctomycetota bacterium
GCCGCATATCTTCCGGATGTGCATAATGTTTGGGCATGAAGTACTTGCGGTTATACGGCGGCCTGAACCTGAACGCTTTTGTTTTCACTGAGTTGCCGACTTTTCCAGACATCCGGCAGCCACTGGCTCACCTGGGCAGCCGCATTGCTGGCGGGTCTCCAGTTTGCTGCCCACCGCAGGAGCAATTGAACGTCCGCCGCGTTGAGTAGCGGCAGCACCCCGGCGGGCCGTTAAGACCGGAACGGATGACGCCAATTCCTGTGCTACGCTCTCTGCTACGGTTTTACCGCCGCTTGGTGGAAAAAGCCGTCCCAAATTGTCGAATGCGCCATATCCGGACAACGTGAGGCAAACCCACATGGATAGCGGCGAGACACGCGATAATAGCGGTGATTCTGAACCCCACGAAAAAATGAGGCCGCTGGGGATCGAACCCAGGACCCACAGATTAAAAGTCTGTTGCTCTACCAGCTGAGCTACGGCCTCAGAAAGGGAGTGTTTCCCTCCCGCGTTTCACGCGAGACCCATTATTGTACGATACCGGCGAATTCTGGCAAGCGGCCATGTGCCGTCGGTAAACGCAGCCAAAATTTCCGCCGTTTCAGGCCCGGTGCAACATACGCATTGTTGCCCGGCGTTGCTTCAAAGCGGCAGCTATTTTGCGGCTTTGACTTCCCATGCGTTCATTGCTTCGGCGATTTGCGACTGGAGCTTTTCATATTCCTGCTGATGCTTTTTGAGCTTCGCTGGCACTGCGGCAATGGCGGGATCGGCAAATTGTGATTCCAATTTGCCAAGTTCCTGCTCTTTGGTCTGGATCATTTTTTCCAGTTCCTCGGCTGAAAGTTTCTCCAGGTGCCAGGGCAACTTGGGCTTTTCCGCCACCGCTTGCTTTGCAATCTGGGCCTTGGCTGCCGGCGTTGCCTTGGTCTGTTTGGCGCTCGCTGTAGCCGCCGCCTTTGCTGCGGCCGCCTTATTGCGCGTCCGCTTTTCCCGATCCGCCACGTAATCATCAAACGTGCCATCCACCAGTCGCCATCCGCCCGGTGCCGTTTGATCCGGTTCCATGGCCAGGATTCGATCGCAGACATTGGCGAGAAAATAGCGGTCATGGGATACGACAATCAGTGTTCCGTCATAACTTTCCAGAGCCGCTTCCACAACTTCACAGGTGTTCATATCCAGATGATTGGTCGGTTCGTCCATGAGAATGACGTTGGCGGGCTTGAGCAGCATTTTTGCCATGGCCACACGGGCCTTTTCTCCACCGGATAACGTGCCGACTTTTTTGAATATGTCATCGCCGGAAAATAGAAACAGAGCCGCAAGTTCACGGATATCCTGAGGCGGTGTAACGGGTTTGACGCTGTGAATTTCCTCCATCACGGTGTTATCGGGATTCAGGTCCTGATGTTCCTGCTGAAAATATTGCACCGTCGTTCCGTGCCCCCAGATCATTTCTCCCGTATCCGGCGGCTGCTTTCCGGCGAGAATATTCAGCAGTGTGCTTTTGCCCGATCCATTGGGGCCAACAATGCCCAGCCGATCTCCGCGGGTCAGTTCAAGGGTGATAGTGTCAAAGAGAATTTTTTCGCCGAAAGCTTTGGATAAATCCCGCAGCTTCAGCACATGCTGCCCGCTGGGCTTCTCAAGTTCCAGATTCAGAATCATGCGGGCCGCGTCGCCGCCGGGCTTGCCGATGGCCGATTCGTTTTTGAATCGCTCCAGACGTGTTTTGCGTCCGCGCGCCTGCATGGCGCGTTGGCCCGCTGAAAAGCGGCGTATGTATTCTTCCTGCTTTGCGATAAATGCTTTTTGCTGCTCATAAACGCGTTGCTGCGTGAGCAGGCGTTCGGCCCTCTGTGTCATGTACGCTGAATAATTGCCGACATATTCTTCAATGCCCGCGGATCGCAGATCAATAACCTTGTTTACCACCCGATCCAGGAAATAGCGGTCATGGCTGACGATAATCATGGCGGTATCATCAAGGCCGGAAAGGGTGTTTTCCAGCCACGTCAGCATGGGAATATCCAGATGATTGGTTGGTTCATCCAGCAGCAGTAAATCGGCTCCTTCCAGCAACATGCGGGCAAGTTGAATGCGGGACTTTTGCCCACCGGAAAGATTGGCCACCGGTTTATCCATTTCCCCATCGGTAAATCCGAGCTGTTCCAGAACCATCTGAACCCGGCGTTGAATATCCCAACCTTCCAGGTGCTGAAATTGATGTTGTAAATGATCGTAATGTTTTAGCGCCGCATCATGCTCCGGGCCGTCCGGATCGCGTGCGAGTTCCTCGGCCGCAAGTTGCAGTTGCTGTTCGATTTCCCGCACATGGGCAAAGACCAGTTCCACCTGCTGCCTGACGGTTTGAGTTACATCCAGGCGGGGTTGCTGCGCGGCGTAGCTCATGGTGGCGTCGCTGGCCAGTGTGGCCGTGCCATGATCAGGCTCCTCCACCCCCGCGATAATTTTTACCAGCGTGGATTTTCCGGCGCCATTGGGGCCTATGAGGCCAATGCGATCACCCGCCTGCACATCCATGGTGATGTTTTCCAATACATGACGTAAGCCATACGCCTTGCTGACATTCTTGACCGATAAAAGCGACATAATCCGGCGACCCTTTTTGCGCAAAACCAAAGACCATCCAAGATACCATAATTTGCCGCGGAATGCCCGTGTGTTTGGGCTTTTTTCTGGAAAAACACAATCTGCGGTTGAATGGTCTGTTGCATCGCCGCAACGGGGAGTTAAAGTAACATCATGAACTGTGCCAATAATCATTCCATCACCCCGGGCGTGCCGGTCCCTGCCGCTGAAAGTGCAAAATCGTTGCGGTTCCTGAAATCTCATCGACTTTCCGGAAAAAAACTTATTGACACCGTATATAAAACCGGCCACCGCCGGCGGCACAAGCCTTTGATGGCCTGCGTGCTGCGGCGAACTGATTCCGGGCCGGCCCGTGTGGCCATATCCATCGCCAAAAAATGCGGTTCCGCCGTGGAAAGAAATTCCATCCGCCGCCGCGTGCGCGAGGCGTGGCGGCTCAAGCAGCATGAATTTCCGCCGGGTATTGATGTTCTTGTGGTGGTCCAGCCACACGGGCACCTGACGATGCAGGAATATCAGCATCGCCTTCTGGCAATGCTGCGTCATGGCGTTTAGGTGTGCACAGAAACAAAATGCTCCAGAAAGCCATTATGGTGGCAAACTTCCAAATACGATTGATTTATCCGTTTTTACGCGATAGCAAATAAGAGCCTGTTTGAAATGTCCGATGCGGGTGGATCGGGGGGGGGCAAATGGTTGGATGCAAGCACGCAGATCCGAAGCATATTCCGGAATATGTTGAGGATCCAGCACGCCGCAGACGGCCGTTTGCCGCTCCAAGGCGCTCCCGGCGGAGTTTTCCAAACAGGCTCTAAGTGCATTTTGCGCTGTACGCATATATTTCTGCGCTGTACGCAGTGGTGTGGGCCATTCAAGTTCTATAGAGTAGATCAGTAACAATTAACTGGTTCCGCCTGATTGTGTCCGATGGCTGGCGGAGCGAGCGTTTCTGAACATTCGATTGAACGTGCAAGTTGCAGCGATACTGGGAGTGTTTCCCGGTGGTTGTACCTTGCGTAGTTTCTGTTTTTCTCTGGAAGGAGAATGGTTATGTTTCTGCGATCTTCAATTTTCTCACGGATCCCGCTGGCCGGACCGATGGCTGGCGCGGCGGCGCTGGCCTGCGTTGGGCTGATGTCCGGTGCTGCTCGTGCCACTGCAATTCCCAGCAGCGTGGTAATTGACAATTTCAGCCAAGATGCCGTCGGCGCTGCACCGTCCGAAATCGGGGGATGGGCGTCTCAGGCGTTTAGTGTAGTAAACTCGGGAACGGCCGACGGAAATATGCTGCAGATCACAACCAGCAGTCAATATTATGGCGTGTTTCAGATTCAGACGGCAGCGACTACTCCGCAGAATTGGAACAGCTACCAGGACATTACGCTTGATGTCCTGTTCCCCAATACGACCACACCGCCCGCTTACCCCGGTACGTCTGTTGAGGTTGCAGGTGTTGGCTATCAGGGTGCCAGCCAAACGCAGACGGTGGCAAGCCTTGCTACGGCCATTTATCCAGCCGTGCCATCTTCCAATGCGTCGACAACGCTCGTACCCGTCACCATCCCGATTTCACAGGTGGCGCCGGCCGTTTTGCCGGGTGGCTGGTTTCAGGTGCTGCTTAACATCTACCCTAGTTATGACAGCGGAACTTCGGCCCCATGGACCTTCGATGTTGGTAATATCCAGTTTGCCAACCCGGTCACCTCCGTTCCCGAACCGGCATCCATTGGCTTGCTGGCCATTGGTGGATTGGGCCTGCTATTGCTTGGACGGCGACGTAAATCGGCCTGAGTGCAACAGCATCGTGTACCCCGCTACGGTTGGGGTTGCGTGACGGTATCTCCTGATGCGATATCGGCGGGACTCGCTGGGTTGGCCCGCCGATATTTTGCGCCAACCGTAAAAATTTTTGCGCTGTACGCAGTGGTGAAATGTTTGCAAAGCCGTAAACTTATGGGTTGGCGGTGCGGCAAAAGTGTTCCTGAAAATATATGCCGCTCGGCATTGCAACGTTTTCCGCAGGTGGAAAAATGGGTGAAGCCGATAATCTTCGCGGGATGCGGGCAGATCTGCACGTTATGTTAACGCCAGCGCTCCTCGCCATTACCGCTCTGAAGAGAAAACATTCTTATCTGCGGCAATATGTGCCGATTGAAGTTTAAGGATTGTCTCGCAGCGGTGTCGAATGTGATTGTAAATGGTGTGCGATATGAAGTTCAGACATGGAGCATGGCTTTGGCGGCCGGATGTGATTCCCTCAGTGGTCAGGCGGTTGTATCGCTACCGTATTGAAAAAAACGCTGTTCGACTTTGGACGCTGGATCATAACGGTACGGACGGGGCAGACCGGTTTGAGGGAACGGTTCTGGAATGGCGAATCTCTTCCCCCATGCCGGACGTTCTGCGTGTGCAACTGCGCCATCATCAGCCTGCCGATGCGGTTCCCGCGGGATTTGATCTGGATTATCAGGCGGTAAGTTCCAGTTGGAAGGTTGATGATCATGGCGCATGCATTTACCTGACTACGGGAAATCTTGGCGTTACCATTAATAAAAACGACTGGCAAATGAGCTTTCTGGATTCAAATGGCTGCATCATTACGCAAGCCGGAAGAGAGAGCGTCGGTTACATGCGGGTAAAGTCCGCGGGGGCGTTTATGATGCAGCGCCTGACGATGGCGGTGGGGGAGTGCATTTATGGTCTAGGTGAGCGCTTCGGGCCGCTGGTGAAAAATGGCCAGAATGTCGTCATATGGAATGAGGATGGCGGAACCGCCAGTGATCTGGCATATAAAAATATTCCCTTTTATCTTTCCAGCCGCGGATACGGTGTGCTGGTGAATTCACCGGGCAAGGTGGATTTTGAAATCGGCACCGAGCGCGTTTCACAGATGCAATTCAGCGTCGCGGGAGAGGAACTCGACTATTACCTGTTTTACGGCCCGGATCTCAAGGAGGTTCTGAATAAATACACGCTGATCAGCGGGCGGCCGGCGGTTCCACCGGCCTGGTCGTTCGGCCTGTGGCTCAGCACCTCTTTTACCACGCAATATGATGAAAAAACGGTGATGGAATTTGTGGACGCCATGGCCAGCCGTGGCATTCCATTAAGTGTCTTTCATTTTGACTGCTTCTGGATGAAAGAGCGCCAATGGTGTGATTTCCAGTGGGATCGTGATGCGTTTCCTGATCCGGAAGGGATGCTCAGGCGTCTGAAGGACAAAGGGTTGAAAATATGTGTATGGATTAATCCCTACATTTCGCAACTCTCGCCATTGTTCTCTGAAGGAAGGGACAACCATTATTTCATCCGGCGGCAGGACGGTTCTGTCTTTCAGCGCGATGCCTGGCAACCGGGAATGGCACTGGTGGATTTCACCAATCCGATGGCGCGCCAGTGGTACTGCGGCAGGTTGCGGCAACTGCTGGACATGGGCGTCGACGCATTCAAGACCGATTTCGGTGAATTTATTCCCGTGGATGATGTGCGGTATTTTGACGGTTCTGATCCGCATCGCATGCACAACTACTATAGCTATCTCTATAACAAATGCGTGTTTGAACTGCTTGAAGCGCATCATGGCAAAGGCAATGCTCTGGTGTTTGGACGCTCCGGTACGACGGGAATTCAGAAATTTCCCGTTTCCTGGGGGGGCGATTGTGAAGCCACGTATGAATCCATGGCCGAAGATTTACGGGGCGGCTTAAGTTTCTGCATGTCCGGACCGGCATTCTGGAGTCATGATATCGGCGGCTTTACCGGCAAAGCCGATGCGGGACTGTATAAGCGCTGGATCGCGTTTGGGCTTTTATCCACCCACAGCCGCCTGCACGGATCGGAATCGTACCGTGTGCCTTGGCTGTTTGATGACGAATCAGTCGATGTTATGCGGCATTTCACAACATTGAAAAATCGCCTTTTCCCCTACCTGTTTTCCGCCGCTCAGGACGCGGCGCAGAATGGCTGGCCGGTATTACGGGCAATGGTATTGGAATATCCGGACGATCCAGCCTGCCGGTATTTGGACCGGCAGTATATGCTCGGCTCGTCCATATTGGTCTCACCGGTATTCCGTGCCGATTCAGTGGCGGAATATTATCTGCCAAATGGTTTATGGACAGACTTATTAACCAACCGTGTAGTGGAAGGTGGCGGTTGGCGACGGGAAAAAATGGACTTTATGAATCTGCCGCTGTTTGTAAAAAGCAATTCAATTATTCCCGTGTCCGCCGAAACGCAACGACCGCATTGGTCATTGGCGGAACCATTAACGCTGGATGTTTTCGATCTGGACCTGGAAGCTGAAGTTAATGTACGTGTTGCGGCAGCCAATGGAGAGCAGGCGGTATTCCATGTTCGGTGCCGGGCCGGCGAGATTGTATTCAAATCTGATGGCAAGCCGAAACATGTCAGTGTTATTCTGCGACATTGCCGCTCCGTTGCCGGTCTGATTAACGCTCGGGAATCAAGGGAAATATCGGAAGGATGGCACATGGAGTGGCAGAATCTCAGCGAGCCGTTGATTGTGACCTTGTCCGAATCGCCTCGATTCGCCGGGCACGGGAGATCATCTGATCGATCAGGTGCTGTTGCGCCCCTGCAGCAAGGCCATGGCCGCAACGGCGATAAATAAGAAGTAGTGGTGTTGATCAGCCTTTGCTGATTGCATTGAATAATCGTTCTAAATTCCTTTAAAACTGTTAACAGGATTGCATTGAGATGAAGTCAAAATATGTATCGGAACGACCCATGGCAAGGCTTTTTTCCCGGCGGCAAGTCCTGACCGCGGCCACGGCAATTGCAGCGCTGAAGGCGTCGGGTGTTGGCGGCAACGCCTCAAATGCGGCGGCACAGGCGATGGGAAGTCCGGGTTTCCGGAATCCATCGAGTTATCGCTGGAAAAATGTCGCCATCCACGGAGGCGGGTTTGTTGTGGGTATTATCCCGCACCCGACTGTGCGCGGACTGATTTATGCCCGTACCGATGTCGGCGGTGCCTATCGGCTTGATCCCGGCAGCAATCGTTGGCAGCCCATCACGGATTGGATCGGTGGGCCGGACTCGAATCTTTCCGGTATTGAAAGTATAGCTCTTGACCCGACGGATAAAAACCGTGTTTACATTGCCGCAGGGATGTACAGTCAGCGTTGGGCACCCAATGGAGCTATTTTGCGATCTCTCGATCAGGGCCGGACCTGGCAGAAAACCAGTCTGCCGATCAAGCTTGGTGGCAACGAAGCGGGACGATTTAATGGTGAGCGCCTCGCCGTGGATCCCAATGAGCCTTCGATACTTTATTTTGGTTCACGGCATAACGGGCTGTGGAAAACAGTTGACCACGGCCAGTCGTGGCATCGGGTTGAAGGCTTTCCCGTGCCGCGACATACCGCTGGAGTCGGGACGGTTTTTGTCATCTATGACATCCATAGTGGCAAGCGCGGGCAGAGCACGGCTGTTATGTATGTCGGCGTTTCCACACCGCACGGTGGGATCTATCGCAGTATCGATGCCGGAGCCACCTGGCACAAGCTTCCAGGCCAACCGCTTGGGCTGCGTCCCAACCATGCGGCGCTGGCGGCGGATGGTTCACTTTACGTCAGTTATGGCAAGCAGGCCGGCCCCAATTCCATGACCGATGGAGCGGTCTGGAAATGTAACACCCGCAATTGTCAGTGGACCGACATTACACCGCTGTCGCCTGAAAAAGATCATCGCAGCTTTGGTTACGGTACGGTCGCCATTGATGTCCAATATCCCGGCACCGTCATGGCCGGAACCTTCTGCCGGTGGAACGGCGGCGATATTATTTTTCGCTCAACAAATGGCGGAAAAAGCTGGATTCCTATCAGTCCCAACCATGGCGGTATCTGGTCGGTGGAATCGGCTCCATGGTTGAATTTTCATTCACCGCATCCGATGGTCACGAACTGGATTGGAAGTCTGCAGATTGATCCTCACAACTCCCAGCGCGTTTTGTACACCACCGGCTGGGGCATTTTTGAAAGCACGGACGTTGCGGCGGCCGACTCCGGCTCGCCGACGCATTGGCGATTCTATTGCGACGGCGTTGAGGAAACAGTCGTTCTGGATTTAATCAGTCCGCCGGCCGGGGCGCATTTGCTGAGTTCTCTGGGGGATATTGGTGGGTTCAAGCACGATAATTTACGGATATCACCTCCGGACGGCATGTTAAATCCCAATTATGGCAACAACACCAGCATTGATTTTGCCGAGCATGATCCATCATTTATGGTGCGCGTGTTTGGCGGCCGGCCCGTGAATGCGGCGTACTCTACGGACGGCGGTACAATCTGGATCCCCTTCAAGAACGCTCCGAGCGGTGCCATGTACGGCAGAATTGCGGTTTCAACGGATGCCAAAGCCATTGTCTGGACCGCCGGGTCGGGGCCTTGGAACGGCCCTGACCGGATCGCACATGTCACACATGATCGCGGTGAATCCTGGAAAGCTTGCCGTGGGCTGCAGGCAAGCTGGCAGGTGATTTCCGATCGCGTTGATCCGCGGAAGTTTTATGCGTTTAGTCCGCGGGAGGGCCGCGTTTATATAAGTTCAGATGCCGGCGTATCGTTTCATCGCATGGGCCGAATGTTCCCGCGCGGCAATGCGGCGTTGCGCAGTGTTCCCGGACAATCCGGCGATTTATGGCTGGCTTCCGCGCATGGTTTGTATTTTCACAGCGCTTCTGCTGTGACCGCTGTGCGCGTTGCCGGCATTGATTCAGCCCATCACATCGGTTTTGGCCGGGCCGCGCCGGCGATGAATTATCCCGCCATTTTCATAGTGGGCCGGCTGAACGGTATTTATGGCTTTTTCCGTTCCGATGATGCGGGCAGCACTTGGGTGCGCATCAACGATTATCAGCACCAGTTTTTCACCATTAATGCCATTACCGGCGATCCCCGTATTTATGGCCGCGTATATCTGGGCACCAGTGGCCGGGGAATTATTTTTGGTGATAAAGCATAGGTTGTATAATGAAATATCGATACGCGTATATGACTATGGCATATAAATACCCGTGTAGATGCCTGCTTCGCCAGCGATCAGCAGGAGAAATTTCGGAATACATACACGACCAACCCGTCGCGGCGTAGAGTGACAAGCCTATTGTGAGCGATCTGGATTCCAGTGGTCCGGGCCGCCGAGAATGTGCTTTACTGTGTACGCCCCAGCCTGCCGGGAAGTTAATTGACGTGCCCACTTCACCCGTGCGCCGGGGTCTGCGCCGGGACCAGTGCTGTGATATTCGGAATATCGCGCGGTTTTCTCATTGGAGATTTTTCCCCAGTTGTTCCAGCCGTACGGTGCAACATTCTTGCCCATCCAGCAATCAATGTATGCCACGCTCGCGTAAGGCCGCCACGGACGTCCAAGATCTACCATCGGATCTGTGCTGGCGTGGGCGGGCTTTCCATTGGGGCCGATCCACGGCCTGGAATTTCCGGTGAGCCGGCAATGCAGGAAAACAAAGCCAAATGGCTTATTTTTCGGCGTGCTGGCCGCCGTATAGTGGCCCCCGTTGCGACTGAAAATAGTGCAATGGTCGAAAACCGCCGTGGCTGAACCATATATGAAGTCTACACGGCCGGCGATATAGCAATTTTTGAAATAATCGCGGCCATTATTGACCATCAGCGTATCCTGCCAGCCCAGTATGCGGCAGTTTCTGAATACCTCCCGGTCGCCATCAACGCGCAGGGCCAAGGCCTGTCCATGATCGCCCGAGGTATTCTGAAACGTGATGTTCTCGGCCCGAAAATTATTGCCCAGCACTTCAAATCCAGGGTTGAACTGATACGTCTCACGCCTGACGTGCTCATACACATTAAACGGAAACGTAATAATGGTTGTCGCCGGATTTTCGCCGATTAACTCGATGTTGTTTTTTCCCTTCGGCACAATGAAGGGGCCGGTATAGATTCCCGGCTCGATAAGGATTTTGTATGGTTTCCTGCTGTTATCGGGGGCGAGCCTGATTGCGTTGCGGAGGCGGCCGTCATTTTCTGTGCTGTCGTGTGAAACTACTTCGTTAAACGCTGTTGTATGGGCAACCGGGTCACCCGGTGGCGGGGCGGAGCGCAACACCGAACCGAGGGAAGGCACGGCTTTGCCCAAGGCGGTTGCAACCAGCCGGCCAAAAATCATGCTTCCCATTGCATTCAGGTGTGTGCCGTCATAGCGCTTCTTACCATGGACATATTTAATCGGGCTGAATTCCAAGCACTTCATGGGGCCGAGTTTCTCGCAGAGTCGAATACTCATCGCCTGCAGGTCAATCAGCGGGACGTGCATTTCCAGAGCGATGTGACGAACCGCAGCCGCCCATGGTGCCAGGCTTGATTTTATTTTTCCCGGATGGGCCTTATCCCACTCTCGGCGAGTCATCGGTGTAATGAGCACCGGAATCGCACCGATACGCCGGGTATCGCGCACGTATTGCTTCAAATTGGAAATGAACGTGGCCATGCTGGTGGACCGTCCCGGTTTGCCGGGCTGGTTGTTGGCACCAAAGAGTATCAGGTAGTAATTTCCATGCAATGCCAACGCTTTTTTCCAGAGGCCCTCGCGCATGTAGCTGAGTGTGCTGCATCCGCCGTGCGCGAGGTTCACGCAAACAGCCTTGTTGTTGAGATATTGTTTGAACCCCAATCCCCATCCGGAGCGGTCGATGACCGTTGAGTCGCCCACCAGCACAATCTTAACGGGATGGTCTACAGTTGGCGGAACTGCCAAGCCCCGAGTCTCCGGAACCGCGTAAATGCCAAGCAGGAGCATCGCCACTGTCAGCAGAAAAAGGGGTAATTGGTTGCCTCGTGCACGTCTCATCATGGTATCCTTGTTTAATATTCTCCGAAATCCGGATCCACTGTAGAAAGATTTAAACCGGGTTGTGAACTCTAAAGCGTCCGTCGAAGTTTCACAATGGTGTTTCTGTGTGGAATCTGACGGATCTTGTGCACAAACCGTTGGTCCCTGACCATGTCCCGGAAAACCACGAACACCGGTGTTGCCAAGTTCGAACCGCGACCACACCGGCGAATAGCACGTGCGTATGCCCCAATTTGTCGGCCCCCGGCTGATCCTGCAATAGATTTGGCTGAAAGTACAACCCCAATCGCTTTCAATGTGCGTTATTAATCGTAGTATGTTCATTGACGCAGCGGACCAATGTTTTATTTTCAGGAGTCTGATCTTATGGTGTCACGTTATTGCAGCAGATTGGTAATCTCCACTTGCCTCGCGATGATCTGGGCTCTGCCCGCAGCCACAGTTGCCGGGGCGGTGGCATCATCCGTTCCGCCCTTGCCGCGGATTCCCGGTCGGGTATTGAATATTACCAGATATGGTGCGGTGGCCAATGCCGCAATTCCTGCGACCGCAGCCATCCAGAAGGCAATCAATATCTGTACCCGCGCCGGTGGCGGCACCGTATTGATTCCGTCCGGTACGTTTCTCTGCGGACCGATTCGCCTGGCGGATCATGTAGACCTGCGTCTGGCCAAAGGTGCGCTGTTGAAGATGCTTCCCTACGGCAAGTACCCCTTTATCGGGGGAAAATATCCTGATTTTATCCGGGCATCCAACTTGCACGATGTTGCCATCACAGGCCACGGAACCATCAACGGGCAAGGCTCCCGCTGGTGGGCGATGTACCGCCGCCGCCCCAATGGCACGGTACCCAGGCTGCCGCATCGCCCGCAGATGCTTTCCATGAATAATATCACCCGATTAGTCATTTCCGGCATACGCCTGCAGGACCCCGCCAATACGCATATTTCAATTCAAAACGCATGCAAAGATGTCACGATCGAACACATTGTCATTCACACGCCTCACAATTCACCCAACACCGACGGCATTGATCTTTCCGGCCACAATATTCTCATTACGCATTGCCGCATCTCCGACGGCGATGACTGTATTGCCATTGGCGGCAGCGGCCATCGCAGCCAAACATATTTTGAAAGTCAGAATATTGTCATTTCCCATTGCGCCTTCGGATATGGACACGGTATGTCCATTGGCAGTTTCACCAGCGGCGGAATCCGCAATCTGCTGGTGAAGGATTGCACCTTTGATCACACCACGGCCGGCATACGCCTGAAATCCAATTCCGGCCGGGCCGGCCTGGTGGAAAATCTGACCTATGAAAATATCAGCATGCGAAACGTCCGATGGCCGATCTTTATTTGCAGCTACTATCCCCATGCGCCGAAGCGGTCCTGGTTGGCGGCCCCGCAAAGCGTAAATCGGTATACGCCGATCTGGCGTAATATCCGCGTGATCAATCTGACCTCGGTTGGGTCACCGGTTGCGGGCCGTATCATGGGAATGCCCGGCGCTCCGGTTGAAGATGTGCTTCTGCGGAACGTCCATATAACCGCCAAAACCGGTATGTTGATCGCGGACGCCCGGAACATCGAGTTCCAAAACAGCACCATCACCGTTTCCCGAGGGCAGGCCATTACGTCCCACAGTTCGCGGATTAGGGGCATCCATCTTAGCCGTGGAACGGTCATTGCCGATGCACGCTGAAAAATGTGCATGTCTATTGGGCGGAACTAACTGTTAAACATCGCCGGCGTGGCGCACGTGTAGTCGATTCGCTGCTCGGCGTCGATGGCCAAACCCGACACTGGAGAAATCAATGTCATCCAATCAAGATCTGCGACGCCGCGACTTTCTAGAACTTGCGGCACTGGCCGGAACCAGTGCAGTACTGACGAATCACGCCTCGCAGGCTGCGCTGGAGCCGGGAGGAGGGAAAGTGAAATCAAAAGAGAGCGTGTATCACATTCCGGATAACGAATGGCGGCTTTGGCTGGATACGGAGGCATCTTGGATCCACGACCGAATTTATCTGCCCGATGAAGTGGTTCTGGAGAACCTGCCGGTAAATGCTCCCACGGGCGGTTGGGCGGCGTTGAGTGACGACCGAGGCATGGAGGTAACCCTGCCCGGAACCGTTGAGCAGCACCATTGGGGCGTCACGGGACTAAGGCGCTATCGGAATGACGAGTATTTTTTTGCCTGGGATGATAATCAGGTGCGCTGCGGGGCGTATTTTGGTGTATCCTGGTGGTGGAAGCGCATACGCATTCCCGCGACATTTGCCGGCAAAAAAATTCTTCTGCGCGTGCGCGGGGCGCGGCAGCGGGCTGAAGTGTATTTAAATGAGCAGCTCATCGGGTACGATATTATCGATCAGACGGCATTTACCTGCGATGCGACGCGAGCCGCGCGTCCGGGCAGTGATAATATTCTCGCCATCCGCATTACAAATCCTGGTGGCAGATTTGACTGGGTGGATGGAGATACAACAACATGGAATAATGGGCAGTTCCAACGCAGCCACGGCTTCGGTGGTATTGACCGTGGTCTTTTACTGGAAGCCCATGACCCCGTTTACCTCTCCGATGTCTGGGTGCTCAATACTCGGGAGCCACGCACGGTTGACGCACATACGGCGCTAACAAACGATTTTCCACACGTGGTCAACGGACACCTGTACTTCTCTGTTCTTGATTCCGGTGGCAGGTCGATTAAGAATCAACACATTCGTGTGGTCGTTCCACCGGGGGCCGGGCACAGCTTCCACGCAAGGCTGGAATGCGCGGACGCGAAGCTTTGGGATTTGGAAACCCCGAATCTTTACAGTTTGCGTGTGGATTTTCGCTCTGACGACGGACGGATAGCGGATTGGCGGGATGTGCGATTCGGATTCCGGTGGTTCGAGGCTGACGGCATCGGAGCCAACGCCATGTTAAGACTTAATGGCCGGCGGGTGCGACTGTTTTCGGCTATTTCGTGGGGATTCTGGGGGCTGAACGGATTGTGGCCTACTCCGGAACTGGCGGCAAAGGAGGTCCATGCCGCCAAAGCGCTAAACATGAACTGCCTGAACTTTCATCGCCAAATTGGGCGCGAAGAGGTACTGCGGCAGCAGGACGAACTGGGACTGCTGCGTTATATGGAGGTAGGTGGGGGAAGGGAATTTGCCCAAGGTCCACCGGATGGCTTTTGCGCAAAATACATGGCCGAAAAACTCATGCGGATGTTCAGACAATTCCGCAGCCATCCGGCTCTCGTAATGTACTGCGTGCAGAATGAATGGAGTCCGGATCTTAAGGACCCCCGCATATTAGCAATGCTTCGGCAACTGCACGCGGAAGACCCGAGCCGAATTGTCACGCTGAAGGATGGAATTGTTCCGCCGGGTGAAGCTTGGTATCGCGCCGGTACTTGGAAACTGCACTATGACCACGGGAATGGCTTCTCCGGCTGGTGGTGCCAGCACACGGCCGGCGGCGGCGCTGGATCTTGGGAAGATCGCTACTATCGCGGTCCGAATGCATTCATGTACCGGTCGGAAATTCGAAAGCAGATCGTCGAATGGGGCGAGGTGGGCGGATCCGCCGTTGCGGATAATCACGAATTGATGGTGCAGCAGATAAAGACCGCCGGCGGGGCAAGTTACGATCTGCTGGATCATCAGCAGATACTCGCTGCTTACAATACATTTCTTGAACGCTGGGGATTTCGCGATGCCTTTCCAACGGCTTCGGCTTTGTTTGATGCCCTCGGTGTCCGTTGCTATCAGTGGTGGTCTATTTTGCTGGAAAACTTTCGCATCGCCGAGCATGTCGATTTTTGCGCCATGAGCGGATGGGAATCCACAGCGATTGAAAACCACTCCGGTATTGTAGATAACCTTCGCAATCATAAGGGGCCACCGGCACTGGTTGCACAATCGCTGCAACCCGTTCTTCCATTGGCCAAGCTTCGGCAGACCGTAGTGTCGCGTGGCGATGCCGCAGTATTTGACGTTTTTCTGGTGAATGAAACCGACCTTCCGGTTGCGGGCGAAGTTCAGGTAACGCTTGGGCATTCCCTCCATGGAGAAATTGATCTCTTCCATGCACGGGTACCGGAGCAGACTAAGGATCAGTTTGTTTACCCCATTGCTGCCAATCAATCAACCGGGGCCTTATTGCACCCTGGTTCTTATACAATCAATGCGAAGTTAACCGGCCACCCCAGCAGATATCAGCGCAACATTCTGGTGGTTGATGACTCCGGGCCGATAAAGAAGGGTATTCGTGTCGGTATTTTAGGGCGGTCACCTGGCGTTGCTGCGGAGTTGGCTGATCTGCCAGGCGTGCATTGCGAGGCTTATACCGGTACGGAGGAATATAATATGTTGCTGCTTGGTGGCGGACCTGCGGGCACCATGATCCGCGGCACTCAAAAAGTCTCAGGGACACCCATCCCGTGGCTTTTTGAGAACCAATGTACGGGAGGCACCGGGCAGATTCGATTTGTTTTTAACGCCCTTCCCCGGCACGCGGTGGAAGTAACGCTGTATTTTGCCGAAATTCAGCACAGCGCCGTAAAACAGCGGCAGTTTGATGTGCAGATTAATGGCCGGACTGTCCTGCGTAAATTCGACATATTTGCCGCGGCGGGCGGAGGGAACCGGGCGGTTCAACGACGGTTTGAGATAGTGCCGGACAAAGGCACGATCGTCATTGAACCGGGCGAAGTACAGCACGGCAAGGCTGCGTTTGCGGGCATAAAGATACAGACCCCCGGCCGAACCATCACGGCTTATTTCGGGCCTGAACCCATTAAGCAGCACCTCGGGCCCAAAGAGCTGATTTGGAAGCCGTATCAATCAGCCGCCGATTTAACACCGCAGATCGCCGAACGCATTGCCGGCGGAATCCCATTGCTTGTGGTAACGGATAATCAATTTTTTTCTGATTGCGCCGCCGGAAATCTGGCTCGACTTGGTGCATTCGAATATCATGGTCACGTTGGATCGCTTCGATCCATGGATAATTGGATGGGTAATTGGATTTTCGTGCGCCAGCACCCGTTATATCAGGGGCTGCCAGTTAATTGCGCAATGAAAGATGACTATCAGGTGCCATTTTTTAACGCTGACGGTCTGCTTCTTACCGGATCGGAGGTCGAAATTGCGGCGGGTTACAGCCGCGATCACGATCGGAATATCGGGGCCGCAACATTCACGGCCCGGCTCGGCAAAGGCCGTATCGTATTTCACATGATGCCGAGGATGCAGAAGATCGTGCAGCGGCGATGGTTAACCAATGCATTGGATTTTTTAACGGCAAGTTAGCCACGGCTGTTTCCGATTGCAGCCGAGCCAAAGGAGCCGGCCGGAAACACCGTGCCAAGTTATGCGGCATGGCACGTCGGCCGACGGTATGATGGCGTTCTCGGAGCCTGATTCGGTG
Source organism: Planctomycetota bacterium (assembly GCA_021810145.1). Taxonomy (GTDB): domain Bacteria; phylum Planctomycetota; class Phycisphaerae; order WQYP01; family WQYP01; genus JAMDCX01. The sequence continues at coordinate 16,899 of JAJZJL010000053.1, forward strand.
ACGCAAATGGCGTGGCATGCCGAATCGGTGCCGTTCGGCGGTGCGTATAATCCACAAAATCTTCCCATGGGGCGATTGTAGGAGGGGAGACTCTCATCGTGCTTTACCGGCCCAAAAACTTTAACATTGCCGGAGGGTTCCAATGAGGAAAAATATGCGATAGTGTATAATGCCGCGACTGCGCAGCACTTATACGCTTGACCCATGGGGCACGGCGCGAAAGATTTATGAGCTTGCCGGCAGGTGTAACGCTCCCAAATTCCAAGGCACGGCAGGTGTGCTCACGGCCATCCCAGCGGCTCCACCCCCCCTCGGTAATGTGATTATCCATCGTGCAATCAATGTAGGCCGCCATTCCGTAAGCTCGCCACGGCCGCATCAGCGTTGAACTTGCCGCGCGAACACCAGGCAGCTTGGAAATCAGGCAGTGTCGGAAGATAAATCCATAGGCTACATTTTTTGGTGTGCTTGGGGCACAATTAACCCCGCCGGTATCTCGCCGCTGAAGTATCGTGCAGTTACTGAACAGGGCGGTGCCACCACTGTAAATAAAATCAACACTTCCCCATATCTGGCAATGGGTAAAGTAGGATGTGCATCCGTTCCAGATTGCCAACGTGTCCTGCCAGCCTTTAATGACAACGTGATCAAAGATTTGATGGCGTCCATCGATATAGACTGCATTTTGTGGACCGGCGGTTGGCCCTGCGGTATTATCCACAGTAAGATTTCTCGCCAGAAAATTACCAGCGTGGACGGTTAAAGTGCGTTTGCCTTTGCCCGCACCGATCCATACGGAAGAGGGCGATTTCCCCATTCCATCAAGCAGCACTTGCCCGGCCATCTTGGGGACTGTAATGGATTCGTGGTACCGTCCTGGCCTGATTTCAATTAAGTAAACTCCGGCTTTGCTTCTCGCTGCGGCGGTAACCGCAAGCTGGATGGAGGCAAAATCTGTCCGGCGGCGGGGATTAACGATCTCAATCGTTGGACGTGCGGCCAGGCAAACTGAACTGGCGGCAATTGAAGCCGATACGATACTGGCTGCAAGCAACTTCTGGCACACCTTCACTGGGGGCATTGCTGGGGTCTCCTTGGCGGCGTTGTGTTGGACGTAACAACGTGATGGATTTAAAGCGGGAAGGAACCCTGGCCGTGTGTCCAACCGGACAAGGTCCTTCCCGGAGGATGATCGACGCAATCTTTCGGGGCCATTTGCATCATGGCCTGGGTTTGAAATTGTGGGTCAACGGTGGCTGCGATGCATCCCAGTTCTCGTAGCGGAACATATACTGATTGTTTGGGAACGCCAACTGGCGTAGAGGATTTACCAGAACGATCGCGCCGCTGAAAAGCAGGACGTTACACTCCGGGTCAACTCGGGTTCCGTGTGGGGTGCCAACGTATTGATATCCCGCGGCTGCCGGGGGCGAAGCGGTCTGGCTATAAGAATCAAGCAGATAGAATTGCCAATAATTGCCGGGAAGCGGGTGCGGCTTGGATATATCGGTCATCATAATCACGTTCTGTGGGATTGCGCCCAGGCGCTTAAAGCCCTCGCCGTAGGTGAAAAATCCATTGAATTTGCCCCAGCCTGCGTTGTCGTTATATGTATAGTCACTGTAGAAATTGTATCCCCAATCCTGTATTGGCGGCGTTTCACTGTGATCTGCCGCGGGATCCGTCAGCAATGCCGCCAATTTTTGCTCATCTAAATCGTAGGTTTTCCCTCCGGTTGATACCGCAGTGCTGCCGTAGAGAGCCGATCCCATGATTTCAGGCGAGCACCATAGCCATTCGGCGGTTGCCGTCTGGTAGAACCCCGGCATGGCAAAACCTGCGTATTGCTGCGCGTACATTTGCTGCGTGAGATAAACCTGTCTCAGGTTTGACGCACAGATTACCGTGTTCGCCTGCGCCTTCGCCCGCGCCAGAGCCGGTAGCAGCAGGGAGATCAACAGCGCGATAATGCTGATGACCACAAGCAGTTCGATTAACGTAAAACCCCGACGTATCATGGCATGCTCCTTATAAATGCCGGTGCGAGCCTGCATTTCCGGGATCGCCCGAGCAAACCGCACCCCGTTTCAATTTCTGACGAACGGTCTATATTAAATGAGTTACAGACCGCAAACTTTTGATAAATGCAATCTAAGCGGTTCGATCGCTCAACGCAAGGTAATACTATTGCAAAAGCAGCCGGAAGTTGTGCAACTTGTGTTGAAGTGGATGAATGTGTCTAAATGCCTCGGCTCGCGCGATACTTTGCCGGGGTTTCACCCATGCGGCGTTTAAACACGCGTGTGAGATATTGAGTGCTCGAAAAGCCTGCTTTCATGGCCACTTGCTTGATGGACAATTGTGGCATTAGCAGCAATTCGGCGGTGCGGCTCAGGCGAACGCGTTCAATTTCCTCGTAGATGGTGTGACCGATTACGCGCTTAACTTTTTCTTGAATAACTGTGCGAGAAACACCGACGTGCCGACTTACATCGGCGAGGCTTATGGCATGGCACGCTTCGTCGCGTATGAAGCGTAGTGCCTGATTAACGTCCGGGTCGTCACCGGCGGTAGTATCGGTTGATCTGCGCACAACGACACAACGCGGCGGAATCAGCGTGACCGCCTCCGGCTCCTTGCCATGTGTGATTAATTCGTCCAGCAGCGCCGCCGCCGTATATCCGATCTGCTCGGCATTTGGATCAATACTCGTTAGCGCGGGGATCGCAAGGTCGCACATTGCCGCGTCGTTGTCGACACCAATTACGGAAACCTCGTCCGGTACCTCAGCCCGGCACCGCCGGCATGCATCAAGTACCTGCAGGCCCTTCTCGTCATTGGCGGCAAGGATGCCTACTGGTTTGGGGAGGCCACGAACCCACTTCGCCAGACGATCCTGTTCCCGCTCCCAGTCGGCATTGCTCCCCGAATCGTCAACTTCAAACCGACCAAGGAAGCTGCTTGGTTTTTTTACCAGTTCCAAAAAATGATCGCCGCGCAGGTCGAGCCCCGGATGCACGCCTCTTTTTCGACCAACAAAAGCAAAGTTTTTAAAATTGCGATCAACGAGATGTTCGGCACCGAGTTTAGCCACTTGTCGATGGTCGATGCCCACATACGGGAAAGGTAATCCCGGCATTGTCGCACGCAGATTGACCACCGCAACGCGCAGCTTCTTGATGAAATCCGCAACTTCCTGCGTCTCCACACGGGCCAATATTCCATCCCCTCTCCATTTTTTCAACCATGGCGGGAGCGAATCGTGTATTCCCCGCGGCTGATAAAACGTCGACCAGGCACCGCGCTCCCGATTATACCGCGCCACGCCGCGCAGCAGGCCCTGTCCGTAGGCTCCAGTGGTTTCAATGAGGATCGCAACGTGGGGGGATGCGTCCCTTTTTGAGTCATTCGACATTCTTCCAACTCCGTGGTACGTGGTGTCAGAAATTTTCATTCGCGTGTTCTGCTGGCAGACGCTTTCCGGTTCCAACTGTTCCCATCAAGCGCTTGGGGTAAGGATAACACGTCATTGTGCTCATCGTCCATCGGAAGGTCATATATCCGGGATTTTGACTGATCGTGCAATACTTCCGTTGGAAAATATACGCGCGGGACTTCCAAAGCATGTGTGTTCGCCATACCATTTCGTCTGATCCCCGCTGGCGGAGTTTGCTTCTGGCATACGCGACCACGCTCGCGTGGCGGTGCGGACAGGGGTATTACAGGAGTCGCATTAATGCAAAAGAATCACGGTGGAACTGCATTTTATCTGGCCCTTTTGTTGTTTGGATCAACCTGCTTCCCGAAAGCGGTGCCTGCCGCTAACGCTCCCATTCCACCGCGTGTAGGGAAAACAGCACTGCAACTGGTTTCTCATATTCACGGCGTGTTTTTTGCGCCGCCAACCGATGTCCCTTCTCGTGGGATGACCGGTGGACCTCTCGAGGGAAATGGAAATGTCGGCGTCGTATTGGGCGGCCCGCCGGACCATTGCACTTTGTATTTTGGCAGAGACGATTTTTGGAGCGTATTACGCGGCCGTATCATGCCGGTTGGAAGTCTGCAGATTTCGATCCCTGCATTGCATGGCGCGACCTATCGTGTGCGGGAAGACATTGGCCCCGCTGATCTTCGCGGGGTGTTCAAATCCGGACACCGGGAGCTGGAAATCAAATCCTGGGTCGCCGCCACAAGCAATATGGTCGTATTGAGTTTGACAAATCGAAGCACCGTGGCAGTGCGGGCTTCCGCTGATCTTCGTGGTCCGTGGGGCAACATCGGCCGGCCTCCAATGCGAGGTGCTACTGGCCCAACCGTCTGGTTGAATGTATCACCGGAGGTCGTTGCTGCCACAATCGGTAATCGCTTCGCAGGCGGGCCGGCGGCCGCCTTCGAGGGGCGGATCAGAAGGGTCCGCATTTTTGCCGGCGCTATTCCCCAAAATTCCACGAGCCGCGGGCACATTGTGCCGAAATATGCCTACCTCACGGGCACCAATGCCGAGTTCAATAACAGCCGGCCACAGGATGGCGTGCGCAACCGTTCCCAATTCAGTTGTGGACGTATTATTATGCCGCAGCGGCGATTCACAGTCGATGCCCAAATCGATGCCAGTGCCACCAATGACTGCAATTACATTTTCTCTGCCACCACCGGGCAAAGATGGTACCGCCATCCACCCTTGGACGCTGATCCATTAGGCAGTGCTAAACCGGGAAATAGTCGGCAGTTTCCGCGCAAGCAGGGTGCCGCCTCGGGCTTCATGCTTTTTCTCGATCACGGCCGGCTGGCGGCAAATCTCAACGGCACAACAATTGTCGCACGGCACAGGGTTCCACTGCGCCGTTGGATTCAGGTAAGCGCATCTTACAACGGCAGGGAATTAACGTTGTTTGTCAACGGCAGCCCGGCCGGCCGAACTCGGCGATTTCCGACCACAGCGCAGGTCATGGGGCCGCGCTGGATGTGGGCGGCAACACACCCCGGCGATACCACAATCCCTTTCGATGGCTGCGCGCCGAAGGGAATTCTGGCGCTGCGAGTACTCGGTGGTATGACGGCCGAAGCCGGTGGCCGCATGGACATCACGATTCCAGCGGAAAAGCGTGTCACCATGCTGATCGCCGTAATGGATAATCGCGATACTCCGCACTACCGGCATGCCGCTATTGATTTTCTCACATCCGCAAATATGGCGACAGTTTCGCATTTGTGGGACACCCACTTGGCGTGGTGGAGGCGTTTCTGGTCAAGATCTTTTATAAAGATTCCCGATAAGACTTTGCAATCCTGGTGGTACGGTTCGCTTTACCTGTTGGCGTCATGCAGTCGAAGCGGCTGCGTAGCTCCCGGACTGTGGGGAAATTGGATCACCTCTCCATTTATGGGCTGGCAGGGTGACTACACGCTGGATTACAATTATGAGGCCCCTTTCTGGGCGACTTTCCCCACCAACCACGTCAGCCTTGCGAACCCCTACGATCCTCCGTTACTGGCATGGATGGGGCGGGGCCATGCGCTGGCAAAAACAATTGGTGCCCACGGACTGGTATACTATTGCCACCTGGCACCCACCCCCGGATGGAGTGCCGACAACTTTCGCGGAAATGACCAGAAATCTGATGCCCTGTTCGCTGCGGTCAACTGTATTCAGCGCTGGCGATACACGCATAGTTCAGCATACGCCCGGCTGGTCTGGCCCTTCCTGCGAGGCGTGGCGCGTTACTGGGATCACGACTTGAAACTCGTGAATGGCCGGTATGTGAGTTATCACGATGCGCCGGACGAACAACTGTTCGGGCCGACTGATGCGGTGAATCCCGCAACAACACTGGCCTTTCTGGGCATGCTGTACCCCGCAGTCATTGATATCAGCCGTCAATTGCACGTGGACAAGGCCAAACGGGCCGAATGGCAATACATTGATTCGCACCTTAGCCCACTCCCGATTGTACCCGCATCCTCAATTGGTGGAATCGTGCATGCTGTCGGACGCCTGCAAGCGGCAGGCAAATCGGTCATTCGCATCAGCCAGAAAGGCCGGGCGTGGATTATTCTGCGAGATCAATTGCAATCACATCCAGCAGTCGTGGTAACCGGATCCACCCCCGGGATGAATTCGCTGCAGACCGTGTTCCCTGCCTGGCAGATCGGACTGGAGAGCAACCCGAAGCTGCTTCGTGCCGCATGGAACACTGCTGCCTTTATGAAAATCTGGTATGACTGTAATGATACCTCGAGCTTTTATCCGGCGTTGGCTTGCATTGGCTACCACCCGGGATCGATCTTGCACCATCTCGACTTGCTCGTGTCTCACATAGGGTATCCGAGCTTTGCTTATCATATCTTCTGCGGCGGTGTGGAAAATGAGGCCACCGTTCCAACGACAATCTGCGCCATGTTTTTGCAGACGTATCAGCGGAATATTCATATATTCCCCGACTGGCCAAGAAGTCAGAACGCGCAATTCGGAAATCTGCTGGGCTGTGGTGACTTCTTGATATCCAGCGCCATAAAATCCGGACGCATCGAGTACGTGAAAATTGTAAGCAAGGCCGGGACGCCCTTACGCCTTGCCAATCCATGGCTGGGGAAGCAGATTCGCTATACTCAAAACCATGGACTGGTGCATACAACAAGCGGTAAGGTTATCAGTATTCCCACGAGAAGAGGAGAGTCTCTCTTATTCTGGGCCGCACGAGGCCAATAGGCCCGCCGTCCGAAAGTTTCGTCGTATGCTCCTGCGGAAACCCATGGCCAGCAGACTCGCGCATGCCGCTACATACAGCGGCAATTCGGCCGGTTCAGGCACGTTTGCGGTTGCCAGTTGAGCCAGTGGATTCCAGGTTCCGGAAACTGCAAAACGATCCGTATATTGGGTTCCCCAGAACGTTTCAGGGCCGAAAATATTGGACAGAGTGTAGTTCTCCGCGTTCAGCAGAGCATCGGAGCTTCCCGATTGCACCAGTTGGCTCGACCACGGGACGCGTTGAGACACGCTCAGTTCCGCCCCGCGGGAGGTCTGGCTGTTGTATTCGGAATACCGGGGATTACCTTTTGATGGAATTTCATTGGCATCCCAAGGTGTCCATCCGGCAGGATTAATTACAGAGCCCATCCGCGTGTTGAGAAATGTTACACTGGAGTTGCTGCTTGCGTAATCCCACGGCCTGCCCAGGAATGCGCTGCCTGCGGGCACTCCGGTTTGGTCGTTCGGGTCACCTCCCTGGGAGGTGGGAACAACGTTTGAGGTAATGGTGGAATCGCGAAATACGAAGCCCACCGCTGTGGTGGTATTGGTGTTAGCCGCAGTGACGGTTCCCGGTGCGGAACTGTTAATCGTGCTGTTCTGGAACACAGCCGTACCATTTCCGAAGATGTAATCCACTGTCCCTGTCACGTAGCAGTTTTGAAAGTAACTGCGACCATTTTTCAGATAAAGCGTGTCTTGAAAGCCGATGAATCGATCATTTGAAAAGGCCTCCTGGTCGCCCTGTGCCAGCAATGCCACCGCCTGCGCCGTTCCGTATGGCGTGGAGTTGGCAAATGTAATGTTGGTGGCGGTGAAATCATTGGCTCGAATCTGCACACTGGCGCTGCCGGAAGTTCCAATATTTCGTCCGCCAATGGTGGATTTGGCGTTCAGATCATATTCCACCACCGTATCTTCCGGGTTTGCGGAAGCTCCTATTAACTGCAAATAGGGCATGTTGCTGCCGATAAGTATCTGCTGGGTATTGTAAATGCCCGGTGCGAGAATGATCCGCGTGGGATTTTCCGCCGTGCCCACCGGGCCGAGTTTGGCCGCGTTAATGGCGTCCGGAAGGCTTTGAAATGCACCTGCGACACCACTGGGGTTGACATAGTAATCCATCCCCCGGGCACGATTGCAGTTTGCCGCAGAGATACCCGCTGCTACCACAGTTGACACGAGCATTGAAATATTCATCGTCCGTCTGTAATGCCTTTGCATCTTTGTACTCCTTACGTAGTAGCTCCATCGACCACAGTCACTGTTGTCACTCTTCGGACGCTGATTTGTCGCGCCCTCGCGACAGCACAGCCGCAATGATGCCGACGGACAAAACCAGAATGGCGGATGGGGCCGGAACGGCTAACGAATCCTCGTAGGTACTTAAGCTGGGGCCGTTAAGCGCACTGAACGTATTCGAACTCCCCAGCGTGAGATTTCGGACGAAGTAAATCCCCAAGCCCTTGTATCCGGAAATGTTGACATCATTTAACGTCAGGCCGTTAAAATTGGTCGCAGGCGATCCCGAACCTGAAAGCGGCTCGCCGTAGATCGCGCCGTCCTGCCACGCCCCTGTTGCCGTAATGTTCGTGAAACTTATATTTTTCCAAAGTGGCGTTGTGCTGGTGTAGGTCGCCGCTGACACGGCCGTGGGGGCGGATGGAAAGTTGTCACTGCCATGTTCATAAAAACTGGTGATTGATATGGGCGTAGCGACATTGCTCATGTGTATATTGTTATAGCTTATATTTTGCACCAGTCCTCCGTTCCCTGCGCCGGCTTTCAACCGTAATCCGTTGCTTGTCCCATTAAAATTTACGTTTGTAACGCTCATTCCGTTAACACCGGCATTTGTCTGCCCTCCGATGGACAATCCATGGCCGCTACCGATGTTCAGGTTATTAATCACTATATTGCTGGCCGGTACGCCGCCGGCCTTCACGGCGATATCGTCATCGCCGTCAGAAATGCTCGAATTTTCGATCAGATAATTGGAACCTGAAGGGTCGATGCCATCAGTATTGGGGGAGTTGGCGGGAGCGGAAATGGTGATGCCATTAATTGTGACATTGTTTGTGGCGTCGAAAGCCAGATGTTCTTTAGGAGAGTTCTCAATGGTCACTCCCGTGATGGCCACGGTGTTGTCGCTGTTCAATTTAATAAGATCCGGTCGGTTAAGAGTCGTGTAATTGGCCCACCAACCGGACGAACCATTGCCGTCGATGGTGCCCCCTCCACTGATTTCGACGTTGTCCGCACTGCGAATGGTGATAAATGGTGTGCCAGTGTGGGATACTGTGGAATAGTATTGCGATTCCGGCAACATCCGTAGGGTGGCACCGGTGGCAATGTTGAGGTTAATGTTGCTCGGGAGGTTCAAGGCCCCTGCCAAATATATTCCAGATGATGCATCCGGAAGTTCTATTGTTCCGCCGCCGGCGGCACTGGCGGCGTTAATGGCCTCTTGAATTGCACTGGTATCCACAGTGTTGCCATCACCAATTGCGCCGTAACTTGTCACATTGAAAATAGCATCAGGGATTACCGGAACCGGTGGCTTGGTTTGCGCCTGGCCCGTGCCAATGAGCGCTATCGAAGCACTGACCGCGGAAAGGATTTGCAGCACCATATGTCGGCGGAACGGGAGGGAATTGTTGATCGTAGGCATCTCGCTTTACTCCTTGAAATATTGTGAATCGGGTTGTTCAGATCGTCCGGTGAGGGCCTGGCGGATAAACCAATCCTGGTTATGACCCCGTGAGCCGTCTGCGTCTGCGTAATACCCACGCGGTCATGCCGCTCAGTACCAGCAGGCCCAGCGTGGCCGGTTCCGGAACGGCGGTGACATTCAAATTAATCATTCCAGCCGGATCAGTAAGCGTATAGTTAAATCCGGATGGGCCGTTGACCGTCCAGGAATTCAGATCTGCGGCATTGTTGATGGCGTCTGAAAAGCTCACAAGGTGATAAACTCCGGCACCAAATTGATTGCCGGCGCGGATGGTCAGCGATATGCCCTTTCCAAGCGTGATATCGGTAGTGGTAATCAGACTGTTACCCCCGGCTCCGGAACCGGCATTGGGCGTATTAAGCGCAAAATCCAGACCGCTGTTGTCGCTTAACGTCAGGCTGGAGATGGCAAGCGTTGCCGATGCTGAGCCATCGCCGGGATTGAGGGTGCCGGCACTGATGACCGCCGCACGGATGGTGCCCGTGCCTCCGAGTGTAGCGCCGGCGCTGACGCTTGTGGCACTGGTAATACTGCCATCAACCAGCAGTGTTCCGGCGGACACCGTGGTGGCTCCGGTATATGTATTAGCCCCCGAAAGCGTTAACGTGCCGGAACCCACTTTTGTCACAAATGTGGGCGAACCCGAGCCATCACTGATAACCCCGGCAAAATGGGAATTCTGATTATTTGCGCCGATGGAATAGCCAAAGGTCAAGCCGGTTGTATCGCTTCCAGTGACGGCGGTTTGCGTTCCGCCCTCCAATGATCCTAACGCAATAGTGTCATTGTAGTAGATTTTCCCGGCATCCAGTGTGCTGTTTCCGGTTCCGAGGTCAAATGTCGCCGCCGTGCTGCCGGCAAAGCCGCCAAAAAGCCGAAAATCCATGCTGTTGTTGCCGAGACTGACCGTGCCGGTGAAATTGGCGAAGCTGGATTCAAATGTCGGCACATAGGAACCGGCAAGATTCAAGGTTCCATTACCGCTGAAGGCTCCGGCAAAATAGACAACTTTATTGCCGGTATTGATCGTCGCGTTGCCGGCAACATTGGTCGTCCCATTGACCATCATGAATTCATTGGAAAAATGAACGGTGCCGCCGTTGAGTTGCAGATTGTTATCAAATTGTGAAACCGCGGCGGTCATATCGACGGCACCGTTGTTAACAGTCAGGGTTCCCACCCCGGCTCCGGAAACATTATTCAAATTCAGCGTTCCGCCATTGAGCGTCAAGCCGCCGGCGAAACTGTTGGCTCCGCCAAGGGTCAGCGTGCCGGTGCCATCTTTTACCAATGCCAGTGTGCCCACGGAATCTTGTATGGCTCCATTAAAGGTGCTGTCGGCGTTATTGCCGCCAAGTGTCAACGTGTAGTTGCCGGTGTTATTGGGATTGTTGTTATCCACCGTACCGGCACCATTGAGCGACCCGATGGCGATGTTGTTGCCGCCAATATCCAGCGTGGCTCCGCGGCTGATATTAACCGTACCGGCTGATGGCAGCGCTGCAGCATTGCCCAGCGCCAGTGTGCCGGCATCAATGTTGGTTGGACCGGAATAGGTATTGGCGGCATTGAGCACCGTTGTGCCGGTACCTGATGTGGTTAGCGCCACTGAACCGGTGCCGTTATCGGTAATATGTGAATTCACCGTCAGGGCGGCGGCGGTGGAATCATTGATGACAATGAGTTCTCCGGCCTGGTTATTTACCGGCCCGCCTGCGGTGATGCTTCCCGCTTGTGCGCCGGCCTGCCCGATGGTCAGTCCCATGCCATTGGCGGCCTGCAATACGCCACCCGTGGCCCCCATGCGCAACGTGTTACCATTGCCAATGTCGACCTGCCGGGCGGTGGTTTGATCCGCATCCAGCAGGGTATTGATATCGGTGGTTCCCGCGGCCAGTGTGGCATCACCGGTGGAACTGCTGGTGATGCGGAAATTCGAACTGGCAGAATATCCGGCCAATTGGCTGATCTGGGCGTTGTTGCCGGTAAAATCCAGGTAATTGCTGTAGGCCGCCACATTGCCGTTGGATACCGCAGCCCATCCGTCCTGATTGAATGTGGCCCAGCCTCCGATAATGCCGGTGGAACCGGCATTGGTCAGGCTGTTGCCGGCCACGGTTCCGCTGTTGGCGAGATCGACCGTGGCGTTGTTGCGGGTAAAGTTGCCATTGAGTGTCAGGCTCTGGCCGTTGGCAACGGACCATTGATAATTGCCATTGTTAAGCGCCAGGCCATCATTCATGCTGATGTTGCCCGCTGCAGCATCGATGCCGCCACCGTTAAGCACCACCCGGGAATGGAAGGCTATTGCCCCGCCGGCGGTGGTATGGATGCCGCCCGCTCCAACGGTCAGCGTGTTGGCTCCCGCGCCAATGGTGACGGCACCGCTGGAACTGCTGTTAACGCTGTTAACGCTTTGATCCGCCCCCAGTGTTACCGTTGCGCCGGAGGTGAAATAGACATCATCCAATGCCTGCGGCGTGTTATTGTACGCCACATCCGAGGTGGCGGACGCAGACCAGTTGGTGGCGGTATTCCACGCGTTTCCGCTCGCTGCGTTCCAATACACACTGTTGCCAAGCTGGATGGATTCACCGGCAATGGCGGCGGCGTATTTTTCAATGTTGTTATAACCCGTGTGGTTGTAATCACCGGTGGGATTGGCAAAATCCGCCACGGTCAACCCCTGTTGTTGTATCCACGCGATCGGCACATCTCCACTTTGGCCACCAAGGGGCAAGGATCCGCCCTGAAGAGTGCCAAAGCCCCCATTGGACAGGCCCGTATCCGCCGGAGTATTGAGAATGTGGCCACTGGTACCCAGTGATTCCACCTGCCCCAGCACCTGCGCATCAACACTGTTAAGATGCAGAGAATCCCCGGCATTGGCGACATCATAGCTGTATGCCTGTTGCGCTGTTTTTGCCGTCTCCGAATAAAACGGGCTATTGGCTACGGTTGTATTCGACGGTGCCACGCTGGACCCGTTAAGCACACCGTTTCTGCTGGCGTTTTCCAGATTGCCGGCGGAATAGGTATTGATATTGGGGTCCATCTGAAAAAAGGCATCGCCGGGATTGGTCGTTGAGGGGCCGGTAATAAAATAATTGCCGACGATATCCTGATTGAAGTGGCCGCTGGTATCCGCGACGGTGTAGCCGGCTTGAAAGTTATAAATCACATTGTTGACAAACTGCATGTTGGCTTTGGCCATCGGATTGCGATTATGGGCGCTGACAAGAATGTTGTTAAAAAAGCTGCCGGGGCCGGTCTGATAATGCACGTTAAATGTCTGGGCAAGTACCGGATCGGCAAGAATTGAGTTCTGAATCGTGATGTCGCCGCCCCTGCTGCCGTTGCCCACGGCATCAATGTTGTCGTACGGGCCATATTCAATCGAGACATGATCCAGCAGCGCGTTGCTGGTGCCATACATATCCACCGCGGTTTTCTTTACGGTGCTTGGCCCGCCCTGCAGCACGCGAAGATATTGCACAATATCATTGGATGAATTGGAAAGCGACAAATTATAACCGTTGGCACCACCCTCCAAAGCTATTCCCTGTCCCGGGGCGGTTTGGCCGAACACCGTCACATTGCTGGCGATCAACAGCTCGGATTGCAGGTTGATCACACCGCCGACATCGAAAACCACAATGGAATTGGCCACACTGACCGCCTGCCGGAACGAACCGGGGCCGG
>JAJZJL010000176.1 GCA_021810145.1 Planctomycetota bacterium
GGACTGCTTACTCAATGGGTTAACCCGCGCCGTATCTATAAACAGGTTACGGAAGTCTTGGGAGTCTTTGATCAGACTGGCGGTACCGTGCAGGGCCATGGCCAGACCGTTCTGGCGTTTGCGGGAATTGCCAATCCGGATGGATTTGTGCGCACGCTCTCGGATCTGGGAATGCAGGTTTCCGCGGGGTGCTGGTTTGATGACCATCATCGTTATGTTCCCGAACTGGATTTCCCTGAAATGTTAAAGCTCACCGCGGATCGACAGGCCGCCGCATGGGTCACAACCGCTAAAGACTGGGTAAAACTGCGGGATTTCAATCCGCCGGTGCCGTTGTGGCACGTGCGTATTGCCGCGCGAATCACCGGCGTGGCGGGAGAATTATGGCGCCAGTCGCTGGCTGATTTCGCCAACAAAAAGTAAAGTAATAACATGATGATTCATCCTTCCAGTGAATTGCTTGCGTCGGTCGAAGCCTTTGGCAGGCCGCGCATTTTGGTTGTCGGTGATCTGATTCTGGATCAGTATGTGTATGGTGACGCCGAGCGATTAAGCCCGGAAGCGCCGGTGCCCGTGGTGCGGGAACGCTATCGGCAAATGCGGGTAGGTGGAGCCGCCAATGTCGCGGTCTTTCTGGCCGCCATGGGTGCTGTGCCGGTATTGGCGGGTGTGATTGGCAATGACACCTCCGGCTCGGCCCTGCAGGATCTGCTGCTGCAGGCTCACGTTGATGCCTCGGCACTTATTGCCGTTAATCATCGTCCTACTGCCACCAAAACCCGCTTTATTGGTCTGGCCCAGCATCGGCATCAGCAGCAGATGCTCCGATTGGACCATGAGACAATTGAACCCATTGATGCGGCAACTGAACGTCGGCTGCTGGCGGCCCTGGAAACTGAAATTCCGTCGTGCCATCTGGTTTGCATTGAAGACTACAACAAGGGCCTGCTATCCGATAAGCTCTGCCAGAAGATTATTTCCATGGCTCGTGCCGCCGGCCGGCAGGTGCTGGTAGACCCCGCCGCCATCAGAGATTACAGCCGTTATCGCGGCGCTACCGCCATTACCCCCAATCGCACGGAAGCGGAACTGGCCGCGGGATTGCGATTGGACAATGTGCGGGAAGAAGCCCCGCGCCTGGCCGAGACGCTGCTGAAACAATTGGATCTGGATATATGTGTCTTGACGCTCGATCGGCACGGGATGTATGGCCTGGAACGTGGTAGCCCCGGAATATTGCATGCTACCCGCCCGCGTAATGTCTACGACGTAACCGGTGCCGGAGATATGGTATTGGCCATGCTGGCCATGGCCCGCGCCAATGGGGCATCATGGAGCATGGCGATGGATCTGGGAAATGTGGCCGGTGGTCTGGAAGTGGAAAAATTTGGCTGCGTGCCGATTTCCCGTGCGGAAATTATTGATGAACTGCAGCAAATGGACTCCGCCAGCGCGCGAAAAATCCTTTCCCTGCCGCGCCTGCTGGAACGGCTGCATGCGCGCCACGCTTCCCAGAAAATTGTCTTTACCAATGGCGTATTTGATATTCTCCACGCCGGTCACGTCCAGTATTTAAGCTTTGCCCGAAGTCAGGGAGATCTGCTGGTCGTGGGGGTTAATACCGATGAATCCGTCCGGCGGCTCAAGGGCCAGAATCGCCCCATTAATACGCTGGAAGACCGCATGGCCGTTTTAGCGGCTCTGGAATCGGTCAGTTATGTCACGGCCTTTGAGGAAGATACGCCGCTGGAATTGATCACCGCCATTACGCCCTCTGTATTGGTCAAAGGCGCTGATTATCAGGACAAACCGGTGGTGGGGCGGCAGTGTGTTGAAGCGGCGGGCGGCAAAGTGGTTCTGGCACCATTTCTGGAAGGCCGTTCCACCACGCGTGTTGTGGAAAAATCGCGAATGCTTTCCAATGCGCCGGCACAGGCCGGCGCGGATGCCGGTGGCGGAAAGCCATCGGCTTAGTACCGACGGACAAGTTCGAAGGGCAGTGTGATTGTATGGCTGAACGTGCGGTATTTTTGGATCGGGACAACACCATCATCGCCAACGATGGTTATCTCGGCGATCCGGCACAGGTGAAATTGCTGCCTGGCGCGGCGGCGGCCATCGCGTCGCTGCGACGGCTGGGTTATCGCATTGTTGTTGTCAGCAATCAAAGCGGTGTGGCGCGGGGAATGTTTGATGAAGCGGCGGTTGAATCCGTTAATCAGGAAATGATCCGCCAGCTCAAGGAACAAGCCGGTGCCCATGTGGATGCCAGTTATTACTGTCCGTATCATCCCGAGGCCGTGGTGCCGGAATATAAATTGGATCATGAATGGCGCAAGCCCAGACCCGGTATGCTCAAAGCCGCGCGGGAGGATTTTAATCTGGATCTTTCGCAGTGTTGGATGATTGGAGATCAGCCGCGCGATGTCGCCGCCGGCGCATCGGTCGGGTGTCGCACAATTTTGCTTTCCGACCCCGACCGGCAAATGGAAAGCGGCGATAATGTTCCGGCCATTACTCCTAACTTTATTGTGCGATCTCTCGCGGATGCGGCCCGCATTATTGTCCGCGAGGGCAACAGTCCGAACCGTGATCCGGCCCCGGTGCCATTGATCGCCCCTGACGCGCCGGCTGCTTTAGAAGAAAGTCCCGCAAAAACCGCTTCCGATCCCAGCAATACCGTAGTGACTCAGGATGCGGACGCTTTGGCCTCCGCCATTGCGGGTAAATTATCGCACCACAACGCGGAACCCATTAAACCTGTGCTGGAGGAAATTCTGCAGCAATTACGCAATGCCCACAGAAAAAGTGAAATAGCTGAATTTTCACTTTCCCTTCTGCTGGCGACGATTCTTCAGGCCTTTGCGGTGGTGTGTCTGGTGGTGGGGGTATGGGATGGTTTAACCGCGATTCATGTCGTCGCGACTGCCAGAAATCCTTCTTGGTGGTGGTATTATCGTGTTTTGTATCAGCTTACCGCATTGGAATGGATGGTCGGAGGTTTGATCCTGCAGGTGATGGTGGTGGCACTTTTGCTGCGGCACCGCAACAAGCAGTAATCCGGAAATGGAGACAGCCACCATGCCCAGCCGACCGATTATCGGCATATCGCTTGACAATCAGGCCGCCGACCAGACCCGTCCGGTGTACGAGTTGCCCGCGGCCTACCCGCGGGCCGTTGAAAAAGCCGGCGGTATTCCCATGCTTCTGCATCATACCCGCGATCCAGCGCTGCAGGAGGCGTATATGCGACGTATCGATGGCCTGCTGATTCCGGGCGGCAATGATCTTGATCCGTCGCTGTATCAGCAGTTGCCGCATTCCGAGACACGCCGGGTTGATTCCCTGCGGCAAGTCTTTGATCTGGCCATGCTGGCGCTGGCCCAAAAGCGAAATATGCCGGTGCTGGGGATCTGTTTTGGCTGTCAGGCCATGAACGTGCAGCGCGGTGGCACGCTGCACCAATATATTCCCGATGTGCCGCGCAATCCGGTTGTGGCCCATGCCGGAAACCCTGCCAATACCACTGATCGAAACGCCTGGCACAGCGTGGCAATTGCCCCGCAATCCCGATTGCATGCCATTCTGAATTGTGATCAGGCCACGGTGAATAGTCGCCATCGTCAGGCCATTGACCGGCTTGGTGCCGGTGTTACGGCGTGTGCCGCAAGTGCGGATGCATTGGTCGAAGCGATCGAAGACTGCAGCCTGAAATTCTGGATCGGTGTACAATGGCACGCCGAAGCATTGGATGATCCCCCGCATCCGGAATTATTCAAAGCTTTTGTGGCCGCGGCGGCCAGGTAGAAGACTATTTCCGCGGGTGTATTTAGCCGGTCAAAAAGCGCAGAAATTCCAGCTCATGCCGCGCCTTGGCTAGGGCCGGAATGTCAAGTAAAATAATTTAATGAAGTTTCCGGCTCATCGCAGAGAAAATCCGAAACGGCTTGTTGTTGGTGTACCGCCAACGGGAGTTGATATTGCCGCGTTGTCCCGGCTTGTGCGCTACATCGGAAGTGTTTATCACAAAGATCTGCCCAGCTTTGCTGGAAAACAGCCGCGCCCGCGTCCCGATGCCAGTATTTGTCCCGCAAAAATGGCAACCCAGCAGAACGTGTTGCAGCGCTGGCTCGAAGAGTCCTTGCAAAGAGGCAATTTTGGCGGATTGTGGGAAAACGGTTTTCCTCGCTATGTCTGGCGGCACGAGGCCGGCATGCTCTTTGAGGCCCGGCTGGTCAATGTTGTCAGCGGTGTTGCGCAATATAAAGGGTATTCGCTTGATGCAGATCAGCTTGTTGAAGGGATGAAATGACCGACTTGAGTATTACCTTTGACTGGACTGATTTTGGCAGTCACGACAACCCGTTGATCGACGGAACTTTCGCCAACCTGCGCATCAGATGCGGTCAAACCGCAGTGATTCAGGTGCTTGACAGGAAGGCCCAGACGATCCGCGACTTTATTACCGTGCCGCTGTATCCAATCGCGGAATGGATAGCCGCGAACTGGTGGGCGCTGTTATATGAGTGCGACTCGCTGGGAAAAGGAGGCACGCAGGAAAGTTTTGCCAGCCGGCACAGTCTGCGAACTGCTCAGGAAGGCTTCGCCATGCCCGAGCTGAAAATCTGCTCGGAGGGGGAAGATACGCTTTTTACATGGAATCCGGTGCGAAGCGCTCATCAGAACGTTGAATTCATCGGAAGGGGATCGTTCCGGTTGCCGACTGCGGACGCGGCACAGCAGTTGGAATCGCTTGTTGATGCTGTGCTGGGGCGCCTGAGCGCGAAAAAGCTGGAATCCCCGTGGCTTGCAAACGAATGGTCCGCTATTCAAAATTCTGATCCTGATGAAAGCGAATTCTGCCGCGCTTCCGGGTTTCTGGGGTTGGATCCTTACTCCATGAGCCAGCAGGTTGGAAACGGTATCCACGAGATTTGGGATACTCTGCCGCCGGGGCTTCGTCAGGACATATTCTGTGCCTCGTCCGGTGACACGCTGCGCGCGGTCGGCACCTGGGTAAACAGTATTGGCATTCATGCGGACGCAATGCGCCGCTGGAGCGGAGTGTTTGAACCGGACGTCCCGGCCAACGCGCGTGCCCCGTGGGAAATTGGATATCAGCTCGCAGATGACGCGCGCCGGCGTTTTGGCCTCGGGGTCGGTGATCTGGTTGACCTGGAAAACATTCCGGATATGAAAATGCGATTTATACGGGCCGACAGCCCCCCAATTCCGAGCATCGAGGGGTTGATGTGCGTTCGCGAGAACAACGAAGCATTGTACTATACCGCCCGGCAGCGCCCGGAGTCCCGTCGATTCCTCGCGGCGCGAGGGCTGATGGGGTGGCTGTATGGCCAACCGGATGTTATATCGCTGCTTTCCACGACGCTCGACCGCCGCCAGCAGCAGCAGCGGGCATTTGCAGCCGAATTTCTGGCTCCCGCGGATGCAATCAGGGAACGGATAACGACTCGCCAGACAACGGAGGAGCAAATTATCGAGTTGGCCGCACATTTCCAGGTCTCCGACTTTGTTATCCTGCACCAACTGAAAAACCACCGGATTGCTGAAACGCCGGTTTGAGTGGTGTTGCATGAGAGAATAAACAATCCATTTATTCACCCCCCCAATATGGAGATGTATCGTATGTCCTTTGATTTCAAGCCGTTTTTTGACAAGGCTATGCCGTATGGTCAGTTGCTGGAACAGTGCGCTGACACGCAACAGCGGCAGCGCTGGCAGAATGTTTATGACAGTGCCGGGCTTTCCGATCAGCAGAAATCGCTGCTGGCCGGTTTTCGCAGAAAAATGAATGTGCTTTGCCTGAC
>JAJZJL010000054.1 GCA_021810145.1 Planctomycetota bacterium
GTGGCGGCAAAAAGAGGTTTGCCGCACAAAAGCACCATGGACAAGGTTGCCAGCACAATGCCCATAACCCCGGTTTTTTTGAGTAATGAATAACGCATGACAGAAACTCCTCACGCACAGTGGCCGCATAACTGAACTTTGTAACAGGCTATTGCTGACTGATCCCGGTTGGGTCGGGAAAAGCACCCGCATTTTATTCGCCGAGCCGAAAACTATGAATACGTTAATTGAAATTTCCGGCAATTGTCAAGACCCCATGTTGGACTCCAGTTGTACGTATAGGTTTCGAACACATGAATAATTGTATATCCAACATTATCTGACTGTTAATTGATCACCTACAAGCATAAGGGATCGCCTCCTTAAACCTGCACTACGGCCAGAGGGAAGAGAGTTGCAAGTCGCCCCGGCGGCGGCGGCGGCGAGTACTTCTCATAACGTCCCCTTGGTTGCGGCGCATTCGCGATAGGATACTATCGGAGCCGCAGCTTTGGGGCACGCCCGCCTTTGTCGGCCATATTGATTAAATTTCATAATGAGTTGCCCATTTTTGGTATTGCATGACCTGATGTGACGGAATATCTTTAACAGGAGAAGGCCATTGCGGGCATGTTGAAAATCGTGCCATTTGCTCGGATCGTTATCGCATGGCAAAGTCAATCGAAGCGTAATTACGACCTATGGATGGTTGTTTCAGTATTAAGTTTTATGTAAGTTCGAATGCCTCTGGAGATAGTCAATCGTGAAAGAAATTACTCGTCGACGGTTACTTGCTTCCGCTGCAGTCGTTGCGGCAACGCGTGTGAAGAAAAGCACACGTGTGCAGGCGGCCGAACATGATGATATGGCGGAAACCAGTGGCGGCACCGCCTTGGATGGTGTATCGCCATCGCACGTCACGCCGTACCAGACGCCACTGACACCTGACGGCGTATCCGGGTCGCTGGCCCGCCTCCGCGAAGGATCTGGCGGTAAAACCCCCACGGAAAAGCAGTTTACCACGGAATGGGTGGAGTCACTGGCATCGCGCGGCGAACCTGCGATTTACAATCGCGACAACAGCAAGGATTTCGCCCACATTGGCATGCCCGTGGGTGGTATTGGTGCCGGCCAGTTGTACATTGGAGGGGATGGCAAACTCTGGTGGTGGGACATCTTTAATTCCAAAACCAGCGGTGGAAGCATTGGTAATTATCTCGATGCATCGGTTGAAAGTAATTCGCGTGATGAAGGGCAGCTTGTACTGGCCCAAGGCTTTGCTATCCGCTATCGCAAAGATGGCACCAAGGTGGTGCGCACGCTGGATAAAAAGGGCTTTAAGAATATATTATTCCGAGGGCAGTACCCCATCGCCCAAGTGACATACTCGGATAGCGACGATCCGGTCAAAGTGGAACTTGAGGCATTTTCGCCTTTTATTCCGTTGGATTTGGAAAATTCTTCCTATCCAGCCGTGATATTGAATTACACCGTTCACAATACCAGCGACACCGCTCTGGAATGTGAGCTTGCCGGCTGGCTGGAAAACGCCGTTTGTATCAAAAGCCGGTCAAACTATCAGGCTGGCTTAAAGAACAGGATTCATCAAACTGAGGCCGCGGACATCTTGGAATGCTCCGCGGTTCCCATAGCCAGGCTGACCACTGCACAAACACGTCCGGATATTGTCTTTGAGGATTTTAACGGCGGCACGTACAAGAATTGGAAGGTGCGGGGCAAGGCTTTTGGAAAAGCCCCTTCGACCATTGATACGAATCCGCGTGCAGCGTGGGACCGCCCGGTGCTGGCCAAGACGATGTTGGGTAAATACATGGCGGATTCATTCCATAATGGTGGGAATGTTACGGTCAACGGTGATTCCGCAACGGGATCTCTGATCAGTGCGCTATTCACCATTACCCGGCCGTTTATCAATGTTCATCTTGCCGGCGGCAACCACCCCGGTCAGACCTGCGTGAACCTTGTGGTGAATGGCAAAGTAGTGCGAACCATGACCGGCGAAAACAGCGATTCGCTGGCCTGGCAGTCGTGGGATGTCCAGATGCTTGTGGGACAACAAGCTCATATTGAACTCGTGGATCGGGCTACCGGCGAATGGGCTCACATTGAGGTAGACTGCATTGTATTGAGTGAATTTCCCGCAGGCAAGTTCGAGGATCTGCGCAAGGCTGTGGATTTCGGAACGATGGCATTGGCGGTGCTTGGCGAGAAGGGGAGGGCTATCGGCTCGTGTGATATTCAATTTACCGACCTGCCCGCTGCTGCATTTGCCAACGCGCCCAAGTCAGCAACTGCCGATATGCAAATGGGAATTGTTGGCTCCGTCGGGCGGCGAGTAAAGATCGCGCCGGGTAAAAGCCGTACCATTTCATTCATACTGGCGTGGCATTTTCCAAATCCCATTGCGTTGGGACTGAAAACACCGTCAGGCCGCTGGTATGGGGAAGCATTTTCCTCCGCCACGCAGGTCATCCGTTACCTGATTGAGCGTGCCGGCAGCCTGACGGCGCAAACCCGCTTATGGCGTGATACGTGGTATGACTCTACTCTGCCGCACTGGCTGCTCGAACGCACGATGTTCAACACCAGCACGCTTTCCACAGCCACCAGCTATCTGTTTTCCGACGGACGCTTTTACGCATGGGAAGGCGTTTATTGTTGCGTAGGAACTTGCACGCACGTATATGGTTACACCATTGCGCCAGCCTTGCTTTTTCCCACGCTGGAAAAGCGTTTGCGCGAAATGGTGGACTTCAATCCCAGGATTGGTTTCAACAAAGATGGCGGCGTTGGAATGCGCGGTGAATTTGCGCGCTGGCCGGCCGTAGATGGCCAAGCCGGGATTATTCTACGTACACTGCGAACACATCGGATGTGCCCTGATAATCGCTTTCTTAAACGCGTTTACACATCCGTGCTGAAAGCAACCGAATATCTCATCCATGTCAATGATCCGAACAAAACTGGAATTCTTTCCGGTCTGCAAAGCAATACCTTGGACGCTCCATGGTATGGCTCCTGCGCCTGGCTGAGCATCTATTATCAAGCCGCGCTGCAGGCGATGGCCGCCATGGCCAACGATATGGCCGATCATCACAAGGCGGTTGAACTGCAAGCCATTGCCAACCGCGGCCGGGCCTTTGCGGAAAAGCAATTGTTTAACGGCCAATATTTCTACCAACTTCATGGTAAAACCAATCCCAAGGCCTTGGGCAGTTATAAAGGTTGCGAAATTGATCAGCTTCTGGGACAGAGTTTGGCATTTCAGGCCGGGTTGGGGGGAATCATAAATGTGAGACAAGTTTCGACTGCGTTGGAGTCGCTTTGGCGCTATAACTTCACTACCGATGTGGGATTGTATCGCAAAGCCTATCCTGCCGGCCGCTGGTTTGCCGCGGGCCACGACGCTGGCACAATAATGTGTACGTGGCCGCGTGGTCATACTAAAACGGTCGGATGGCAGTCGTTTCACTTCAATGAATGCATGAGCGGCTTTGAACACTCGCTGGCTTCTCTAATGATCTGGCATGGCTTTGTGGACCGCGGCCTGGCCATAATCCGCGCTATCCACGATCGCTATTCAGCGGATAAACGCAACCCTTATAACGAAATTGAATGCAGCGGACATTATGGCCGGGCTATGGCCAGCTACGGTGTTTTTACTGCTGTATGCGGTTATGAACACCACGGGCCGGGCGGTTATTTGGCATTGGCCCCGCGGCTCTCACCGGAAAATTTCCAGGCCGCGTTTACCGTTGCCGAAGGCTGGGGAACGTATCACCAGAAGTTGATCAATGGGCACGGCACCGCGTCCTTGGTGCTCCGGTGGGGCCGGCTAAAGCTTAAGACGCTGTGCTTGCAGTGCCAAGGGATCACCACCACTCCATCTGTGCATGTTTCTCTGGCTGGCGAGAAAATTCCGGCAACCGTTAAAGCACTGGGTGAGAGGCTGGTGATCAATCTACGGATTCAGAAGACTCTTGCCGCCGGTCAGAAATTGTCAGTCACCATTGGATGAACCCGTAATGAGATAATGTGCGTTTGGAATAAGCGACTCAACCATTCACGTTTTGTCGGCGTAATTGTGTGCCGAATATGAAGACTGAGCCAGTTGTGTCGCCAATTACAAGGAGCAGGCCGACGAGCCGGTCTATGAAGTGAGACATTACGCGGCGGCGCGACGTGCGTCCTATTTGCGAGAGGTCTTTTTATTTCGTTGGCCGTCGCATTAATCGAATGTTTTCTCAACAGCAGCTTTTCCGGAATGGCCATGATCTTGTTGAGCGGGTCGTGCTTCAGGCGCGTGATTGGTATACAACCCCGTCCACGTTCTGGGGGAGTCGCCCATGAGGAGTACGCAGAGAGCCTTGTATTCGCTGGTTTACGAGATAATGTTTGCTGTTTAAACCAAACTTTGTAAACCTCCCGAAGCATCTCCTTTCCCTTACCATGGCCATTACCCGAACCGCCGGCCTGTGGACATCAGTTCAACACCTACCTTTATAAAATCATTCCATACGACCGATAAAATTGCGAGAAAGCAGTGTAAGGGGCCAGGGGAAACAAGCCATTATAGTTTTGTGTGCAACCGCGGTATTTAGCCGCGAATTCGCCGGTACAGCAAAAAGCAGTTTGGCTTGAAGCCATTTTTTCAATGGCATGGGGGGAGTGAGACTTACAGGATTGTTAAGGTCCCCTGGTGCTGCAACGGCCGGGTGGATTAACTGGTGATGGCGGATGCGTGGAGCTTTTTCGCCATTCAACGGCAACAATCCCACGGTGCAGGCATGTTACAACATCGGTAAAGCTGAACCGATCATAGCCGGTGCGACGGGCATACCATTTCAATTGGTTTCGCTCGAAATGGTTGATACCGTGCACTGGGGCAACATTAAACAACAGGGCGCACGTCGGACGTGCCGCTGATGTTGTACCGAAACATCCAAGATTCTATCCGCCGCGGTTATAAAAGAATTCCTCTTTGACAATTTTTCCATTTTTCACGGTGTATAGCGCCGCTTCTTCGATGGTGAATCGCTTTCCGGCCATCGGTCCGGTTTTAGCGGTCAGGTCCAGTTTGAAGAACACTGTGAAGCGGTCTTCGTTTGGAAACGGACCACGGACTTCGCTGGAATGGATTTCATGGCTGGCCATGAACCAATCCGTCTTGGCAATGACAGCCGCCAGGCCTGTGCATCGGGGTGATTTGCCCGGCGGCGCGCAGGCCTCAATGCTGACAATCTCCGGGCTGTATAGCGAATGAATCGCGTCCAGCCAGCGGCCTTGGTTGGCCAAGGTAACCAGTTTCTGCCCGATCTCAAGTACACTTTCCAATTGTGACTCCCTTAATGAAGAAATTCTGAAATGGTCATCGTTCCAATTAGATTCCAGCATGCGGCAAACCCATGGCTTTGCGCCAGGTGGCCAACTGACCGCTGTGATAAGCGCGGTGTGTGGGTACCGCGGCCAATACTACTGCGATAGTTGGGAACACCGGCGCAAACTGTGGGTCAGGATTGGGTGCATCCAGATCGGCATCACTTTTCTCATTAATAAATGCCGCGATCGAAGCAGCCGTTTGCGCCAGTCCGTCCATGTAGAACGCTTTGCTCTTATACATTTTCCGGTCCGGCCTGGGTATTGAGCCGATGCCATAAACCTCCCCCCAGTTGGCGTCCAATTGGGTTTTGAGCATCCGATCCGCGATGCTCCCGGCAATTTTCTGCTCCACCCCCAGAAGATGCCCCAGTATCCACGCCGGATGATTCATTCCGGCAATCGGCTGGATCGTCAACTGCTCGTCAGGGATACCGTCAAGCAA
Source organism: Planctomycetota bacterium (assembly GCA_021810145.1). Classification (GTDB taxonomy): domain Bacteria; phylum Planctomycetota; class Phycisphaerae; order WQYP01; family WQYP01; genus JAMDCX01. The sequence goes on from JAJZJL010000054.1 coordinate 5,822, forward strand.
AGCCGGCAGCATTTTTTCCTGATGCAGGGAAATGAGATGCGAGATCGAATTTTTCAGCATTGAATATTTCCTTAAAATAGTTTCCAAATGGAATACACAAATCCAACGGGCCAGTATGCTTCAGCCGATGGCACGGCCACGGATGCGTGCCAGGATGTATTGCCAACCTTTGTTCACGCCCTGGCGGTGTTCGGGCGCGATGTCACCGATGGCGCGGTGCAATACCGTCAGTCGTGTGCCACCCGATTGTTCGATCACACGGTAGCTAACGTGGGACATCACTGGATAGGACATGAACATCGGACCAGTGATTTCCAGCAGGGTCGGCGGCTTGATAACTTGAACATGCCCCCAGAAATGCCCGGCTTGATTGCCCAGATCCCGGTACCACCGCCCGCCCGGCCACGCCTCGAGCTTCATGGGCATGGGCGTGCCATCGGGCAGGTCTGATCCCGGGCCAATTTGTTCGAGAAGGGCCTCGAAAACAATTGCCGGAGGTGCATCGATCTGAATTTCTTTTTCAATGTGGAGAAGGTATTGGTCCGGCCACGCAAGTGACACCATGATGTCTCCTTTATAAAAAAAGCGGTCAACTTTCGCCTGCACCGCCCGGAGGCACATTGCCCCGGTTGCGTACCAGAGCCTGTCTGGCTTCGGCGCGTTCTTTAATGCGGTCAAGCTGATGTTCCCAAAAGCGTTCAAATGTTGAGGTCCACTGATGAATCTCTTTCAGCGGCGCGGCATCCAAGCTATAGATGCGCTGGCGGCCAGCGTGCCGGACCTTAACCAGCCCCACTTCCAGCAGCACACCGAGGTGCTTGGAAACCTGAGGCTGATTCCATCCAAGCGATTCAGCAATGTCATTAACAGGCCGTTCCCCTTCCGACAGCAACCCCAATAACTGCCGGCGGCGTGGTTCCGCCACAGCGTTAAACGAATCAAGAGTTGTTGGAGCACGAGCCATAACAATATAATATTCCCATATTGGAATATGTCAAGTGAACGTTAAAAAACATGCAGAACAATGAATTCGGTCCGGCATGGCAAGCCGCCGGCCGCTATAATCCTTGCGGCTATTAACCGGAGATCAGGTGCCGATGAAATATGAACTCATTGTGTTTGATATGGATGGAACCCTGACCCTTGATGCGCTGGATTTTGAGAGCCTGCGCCAAGAGCTAGGTCTGCAGATGCGGCATCCAATATTGGAATGGATTGACACGCTGGACGAAGAAAAACGACAGGAAGCGTGGGATACCCTGCTGCATCATGAAGCTGTGGCCGCCGAAAAATGCCAGTTGCGGCCCGGAGCGGACACGGTTGTTAAGCGGCTCCGGGATCGCGGTTTGAAGACCGCCCTGCTGAGTCGCAACAGTCAGCGCAGTGTGGAAACCGTTTTGCGGCGCTATCCGATGTTTTTTGACCGTGTTGCGTCGCGGGATCAAGCCCCGATGAAACCGGCGGCGGAAAGCATCTTAAAGATCTGTCGCGCGCTGCAAATCAGTCCGGATAAGACCTTGATGGTCGGGGATTATGTCTTTGACCTGCAGGTGGCGAACAATGCGGGCACGCACAGTGTACTGCTGGTGGAACCGGACGATGCGATACCCGATTTCGCGCATCAGGCCAATTACGTCTTGCGAAGCTTAGAGGATATCGAAAGTCTGCTCGACGCACCGGATAATGTTGCGGGCGCATAAACCATAAACGGAGTAATACGAACATGAAACTTTCATCCCCGAATTTTCCATACTCGCGGCTGGGCATGATCCGGCTTTTTCCCGCGAGCGCCATGTTGATTCTGGCATCGACGGGCGGTCAGATACCAGCCATTCATGCCAGTAACGCATCGGCGGCTACACTATCCGCGGGCGCAATATCCAGTGCATCCGAGCAAACGAAAATTCATATGATTCTAAAAGCGCTGCAGCAGCGCGGTAAAACCTTGCATAATTTTCAGGCACATCTGGTGGTGCAGATTCACCATTTGCGAACCGACGAAAAGGATATGAATATCGGGCATATCTGGTATCAGCAAAGCGGCGGCAAAACCAGGTTTGATATTCGTTTCGACATGCTGGTTGTTGATGGCGCCATTGCCAAGCGCCACGCGGATCATGATATTGTTTTTGACGGACACTGGCTTATTGACCGCAATGGAAGCGCCAAAATATTCCGTAAAATTGAGATTGCCCCGCCGGGAAAAAAATTTAATCCGTTGCGGCTCGGCCAAGGCCCCATCCCCATTCCCATCGGGCAGAATCCGTCGGATGTGGAGAAAGAGTTTCATATTCAGTTACTGAAAGACGCCAAAATGCCGCCACATACCGTGGGTCTGAAGCTTGTTCCGCGCGATAAATCGGCATTTACGTTTGTGGAAGTGGACTTTTGGATAAGCACGCGAACCTGGCTGCCGGTTAAGATTATCCGCACAGATCCTGACGGAACGCCCACCACGGCAACATTAAGCAAGATCGTCATTAACAGGCCCATGCGGCACGATTTTCATCTATCACCGCCCGGCTCCGGTTGGACGGTGGAAGTGAAACGTTATCATGGCCATTAATCAGAAACAAAGTGCCACGGCAATATCATTGTATTGCCGTGGCACCGAAACCCTTTGATTTTGTGACAGCTTATATAAATTATCCGCCAAAATAATCCGAAAGAATCTTCTTTTTGCTGCTTGGCGGATTTTCCGTGATCAACGCATGATCTGTGGTGACAATAATCACACCAGCCATGGCACCGGGAAAGCCATGCACCCCCGGACGATGCGCCGGCTGCACGCTGTGATGATAAATCTTAGAAAGAATGGCATGCACGGGGCAGTAATAGGGATAGATTCCGGGTTTGGTAAGAACCACTTTGTAGGTGTGCACTCCGGCTTTGGGGCCGGTGGTACCCATGAGCATGCCGGAATTAATAGCGGTATTCGGCTGGCCGGTCAACGGATCATAGCCATTAACCATGTGAGCACCGGTATCTTCATTGACAAAAATTACCGGCTCCCCCGGAGAAACAGCGACGATCGATTCGACAAAGGCATTGGCTCCATCCATGTGGACGTAGACCGGCTTGCTTGAAGCGCCGGTTGCCGGTGCCGGGGCCTGCGCCACGACCGGGCGCATGGGGTGGAAAACCAGCAATGTTGTTGTGAGCACTGCACCGAGAATAAAACATGCGACGCCGATTCTGACGGTGGGATTCATTACTTAACTCCGCAAAAAAAAGGATTTTCTTCTCATTACCAAAAACAACTGAGTGTCTATACGACGGGAGCCGGGGTCATGATCTCTAAAGTGTCCATTTTTGTGGTTCGACTGGAAAGCCACAGCCGGTGCAGCGATAAACCGCCAACATAAAGATATCCAAACATGAAAATCAGCATGAAGGGCACACACGCTGCCGCACGGTTAAACCACAAGGAAATAATCACACACGCCAATAGATACAGGCCGATGGCCAATTCCGCAAATGGAAGCCACTGGGTCTTATGCGCAAAGGCACCGGCGCGACGTTTCCATTGATCGGATGATTCGTCTACGCTCACACCATATTTGGGTGTTCGCACAAATTCACTTTGATGTCCAAGCAGCCCCTCCATTACCGCTATGGCATTGGCCAAACTAATGCCCATGCCGATCGCCATCAAGAAGGGAACCAGCAAAATGCCAGCCAGATAATTCTCTTTAATTTCCCTCTGGGCCACAACATAAAAAGTACCGGCGGAAAAAGTTAAAATCGTGAAAAGAACGGACATGGCCAACCACAAAACCGGATATTGCGCGGAAAGCACGCCGGCTCCGGCAAAACAAAATGCGGGAAAAAACAGAATCGCAACCAGTACCGCCATCGGATACACCACTCCCGACGTAAGGTGGAAAAAGGCCTCAATTTTGACCGAAATCGGTTGTGAAGATCGCAACACAGTTCCAAGCAATTTCATCGCGGTTTGGACACTGCCTTTCGTCCACCGGTGTTGCTGCTGCTTGAAGGCTGTGATCTCGGGTGGCAACTCCGCCGGAGACGTTATATCGCCCAGATATTTAATTCTCCAACCGCGCAATTGCGCACGATAAGAAAGGTCCATATCCTCCGTTAATGTATCATGCTGCCAGCCGCCAGCATCAGCAATGGCCGATTTCCTCCATACGCCACCGGTGCCATTGAAATTGATAAACCTGCCGCTGCGGCTGCGGGCGGTGTGCTCAATGACAAAATGGCCATCGAGGAAAATCGCCTGGGATCTGGTCAAGAGCGACTGACTTCTATTGAGATGCTCCCAGCGGGTTTGCACGCAACCAATTTCCGCATCGGTAAATTCATGGATCACGGCCCGCAGCATACCGGGACGAGGCACAAAATCGGCGTCGAAAATTGCTATGAATTCACCGGTCGAACGGGCCAGACCATTTTCCAACGCACCGGCTTTAAATCCAGTGCGATTGGTACGGTGAATATATTGAACATCAAAGCCCAGACGGCGGAATTGCTCGCAGGTCGTGCGTGCCATCTGCGCCGAGCAATCCGTGGAATCGTCAAGGACCTGAATTTCAAGCAATTCACGAGGATAATCCAACGCGCACACGGCGGTAATGACCCGTTGCGCGACATATCGTTCGTTGTATAACGGCAATTGCACGGTCACGCGCGGCAATGCTGCAAATTCCGTTGGCTTGATCGGGGTTTTCCTGGAATTGCGGTAGTAGAGGAATAATTCCCAATACCGATGCATGCCATAAATGGTCAGTACGATCAAGCACGCAAAATACAACGTGATCGGAACAAACTGTAACGTTGCTTGCATCAGTCCATACCCCAAGGCAGTCTGCGGGTTCCTTTGTTCAAACACCTCACCGCGAACCTCGCTGCTGATTGCAAGTTTAAGTCCTGTAACAGCAGTTTGCAACGGGGCTTGGGCAATTATTTGCTTTTACGAACTATTAATGGGCGGAAAACCCAGAAGCACGATTTATCGCATTTGAGTATTGCTTACGTATCTGCTCCAGCATCGTTTGGGCATCAAGTGCTTCGAGCTTACCAGGATTCCAGCGCACGAAAAATCCGTCGCCGGCTTTTCGAGGGATGATGTGGTAATGCGCATGTTGGACCGACTGCATTGCCTCAGCACCACTGTTGAGCAGAATATGGCACGCGGGAGCCTCCACCGCAGCGCAAACAGCACCCGCCAGTGCAGGAAGCTGCCGGCCCAAGTCGGCACAAATATCCGGCGGCATATCGAAAATATTTCCAACGTGGCGTTTGGGAATTACCAGACTATGCCCCGTGACAACAGGCCCAACATCCAGAAAACAAAGAATATTCTGGTTTTCAAAGATTTTATGGCAGGGAACTTCACCGGCGATAATCCGGCAGAAAATACAGTCCGCACGGTAGTTAGATGATTCTGACATTCAACGCTCCAGAATTGATGCTGGCGGGACTTAATTACCTTTGAGCTTGCTGAGCGCGACCGGGATATCGGAAAACAGCCGATGTTCCAACTCGCCTATTTTCTCAACGCGCCGGGCATGACGGCCATCTTCAAACGGAGCCTTTAACCAGGCTGAAACAATACGGCGTATTAACTCGCCCCCAAGCAAATCCACCGCCAGGCACAACACATTGGCATCGTTATATCGGCGGGAAATTTCGGCGGTTAATTCGTCATGGCAAATGGCGGCGCGAATACCGGGAATTTTATTGGCTACAATGGACATGCCTATGCCGCTGCCATCAAGCAAAATAGCCAATTGAGCCCTGCCTTCTACGATGGCAAGCGATGCGGGAACGGCAAAATCAGGATAGTCACAGGCTTTCGCGTCAAAGGCACCAAAATCCTCCACGCCATGGCCTTCCACCCGCAACTGCTCAAGGAGCTGCTGCTTGATATTAAACCCACGATGATCGCAAGCCAGGGCGATGTTCATAATTCCAACTCCGCAACACGGTTACGAATCAGTTTTTCAATCCGTTGTGCCGTTCTCCGATATACCTGTTCTCCCTTGCCGATGGGATCTTCAATATCCCCATCGGGATCCAAAGTAAACGTCTTTTCTGCCATAAGCGGCGCATGGGATATTATTTCATCGCGATGAGCCTGCGTCATTGTATAAATCATATCCGCACGCCGCAATAAATCATCTGTAAGAGGCACCGATCGATGCTGATGGATATCCGCCCCCATCTCGCCGGCAATTTTCACCGCTTCCGGGGCTGCCGGCATGCCTCTGGCGGCATGAACGCCGGCGGAACGCACCAGTACATGCGCATTGGGCAACTCAGCAATCGGAATATGCAACGTTTCAGATAAAATACGTGTCGCCAGTCCGGCGGCCATGGGAGACCGGCAGGTATTACCGCTGCATACAAAAACAATAACCATATCTTCCAATCGGCGAATCACGCGTTCTGCAATCGCCCCTTCGCGAACAACCTCCAGATGATGGCCGGCAATTCGCACAAGCGTAGATGGATTTTTATACCGCGGCGCGGGGCCGGCTACAACAACGGACAACTTCTGCAATAAGGACTTCGGCAAATCTTCCGCAACGTCCACACGCTGATGCGTTGTGACGCCCACGACCGTCACCGGTTCGCCGGAGCTGTGGAGAATATCGCGCGTTAATTCAATTTCGGTGCAGCGAAAAGTCAAAAAGCCTTCCACCATTGCTTCCGCAGCGGTTTGCCGTCCCAACCGTGATGCGAGCCGTTCCACATCGGCATGATCGACAGGTAATTGAATGGACACCGGGCCGGGCCACAACCGTCGAATCAGCCGACGCGCCAGAGGTGGAACATGCGAAACGAACCCGGCAACACTGGCAGCGGATGGAATATGGATAACCCAGCCGGGATGGCCCTTGATTTCCAGAGCATCTTTGAGGCTCTGCATGCCGGATGCCTGCGTCATGCTGGCGGCGATTCCGAAGACCGTCTCCGTGGGCAATCCCACCAATTTGCCGGCACGCAGGGCATCGGCGGCGCGCAGTACGGTGTCATCCGCGGCGCGATGGCTGGATTTAACCGACATGACTTTCATTGGTGGCCATTCCATTGTGGACGCATCATCGCTTATCAGGGTAAAACGCGTTGTAAAACAGCGCGTAATTGGTACGCACCATGTTGCAGAGATCTTTTCCAAGCACATCAACAAAATCAGGCGTGACCGGCTCAACTTTACGGCGAATGCGATGATCGCCATAAATGGTGTGATATTGATCATTTTCCTGTGTCATCTGGGCCACGTTGTTAAAATCGTGCTCAAAATACGGCTCTTCGAGATAATCATAGACACGCTTCATGACTTCGGCAGGATTGGTGGTTAAATCTTCAAAGCGCACCACATGCAGTTGCCGCACCAGATTGGTCTGAATGGCTTCAATTAACCGGCCAATGGCAATGCCCACCGGCGGCCCATTGAGCCAACGCATAACACGATTGTTAATTGTAATCATGGTCAACGTTCCGGTGACTTCGTCGGCATCAGCGCGGTCCCGATTTTTTCGAAACAGCTTTTCCATGGACGAGAGAATGGCCCGCAGGTCACGGACACACACAATATATTTTGGATTGGGCACAAACTGCTTAACCCAATCATGGTAGTGAAACCAACTGCGGCATTTGTCGACGCATACAGGTTTATCGGTGACTCCTTCGAAAAATCCGTTGATTCCATAACGGCAATAATTCAGGAAGCCTTTCTGCATAAGATCGGGGTCCTGGGCTTTGAATTCGGCCAATTCAGTGTAATATTTTCGCGATGCCAGCATTAAGTCGATAACGCCGCTGGTGGGCGTGCAGTAAAATCGTGGGTTTTGTGCCAGGATATTCTGCATAAGCGTAGAACCTGAGCGCGGCAGGGAAGCGTTGAAAACCAGTTTCTTATCGAACATGAACCCATCCTTTCAAGAGTTAGAGCGAGATCCTGAAAACCTGCGGGAAGTATACACGAACAGCGGGCAAGGCAAAACTGATTCACAAAATTGAATAGCAAAGCGGATCTGCCGGGATCCAGTCCGGTAGAATTCGTTCACCTTGCGGCAAAGCCCGCTTGCGTCTATGTTCACATATTATAAGGCGTGTTGCACGGAATGGGGTTATGGCAGTTCAGTTTGTCATTGGTCGTGCGGGGACTGGAAAGACGCAGTATTGCGTAGATGCGCTCGCGGCGGCATCACAAGCGGAACCTCTGGGACCATCGCTGTTCTGGCTGATGCCGGAACAAGCGACATTTATGTCCGAGCAACGACTCATGGCGGTGCCCGGAATGACGGGCAGTTTCAGAGTTCGGGTTCTTGGGTTCCGGCGACTCTGCCGATTTCTTGCTGCTGAACTGAATCTACCGCTGGGTCCGGAAATATCCCCTGTTGGCCGACAATTGCTGTTGGCGCGGGCGGTACAAACATGCCGGACAGAATTGAGCGCCTATCAAAAGGTTGCACATCTGCCGGGGTTTTTAACCAGCCTGGATCGTACACTGAGGGAAATCATTCAATGCCGGCAAAATGCGGAGCAACTCCGCGCTGCCGCTAACCGATTGCGGCATGAAGCACAACAATGCGATATGTCCCGCGGGGATCTGGTTCTGGCAGATAAACTGCACGATCTGGCATTGCTGCTTGAAAGCTGGGATCGGGTAAGGCCGGCGGATGGCATGGATGCGGAAATGTTGCCCGGAATCATTGAAAATGCCCTGGCCAAGGATCAACGACTGCTGGACTTATCGCTGTACGCGGATGCCTTCAGCTCTTTGAGCATGATGGAAATCCAGCTTTTGTCGCTGCTGGCGAACAAGGCCAGGCATCTGGTTATTACACTGCTGGCTGATCCAAATGATCCGGTATTCAGTAACCCGACGGCAGCGCCGGTGCCGATGGGAGTATTTCACCGGACCGAGCAACTGTATCAAAAGCTGATGCGCCAATTTCAATTGGCGGGAGCAACCATTGAAAAGCCGATATTTTTGACCGCAGCGCACCGCTTTATACGATCTCCCGCGCTGGCTTGCCTCGAATCAACACTCTTCAGCAGTGCCCCCCCATCGCGGGAAGCCCCATCCGGCGGCGCAATTGAGTTGATGGCATGCCAATCCCCGGAGGAAGAGGTTCTTTGTGCCGGGAGGCGAATTCGGGCGATGGTGGCAAAGGGGGCACGGTACCGGGAAATAGGCGTAATTGTCAGTGATTTAACACGCTATGACAGGCTGATCAATACCACGTTTTCAGCACTGGATATTCCATTTTTTCTCGATCAACGTCAAAGCCTGAAATTTCATCCGCTGGTGGACTTTTTGCGAAGTCTGACCGCTGTGATTCAGAACGACTTTTCCCGTGCGGATATGCTATCGCTGATTAAAACATCATTAACCGGTATTACCGATGCGCAGGCCTGCAATCTTGAAAACTATTTTCTTGCCCATGGCATTGAGCGCGACAATCTTGAATCGGATTGGGCATTCAAGCAATTACCCTCGGAGGAAGAAGATGCCCGGCCTTCGGCGGAAGATTTGATACGGCTGAATGAAATCAATGCAACCCGAAAGCAACTGCGGCTCCGCCTGGAACCATGGATCAGCCTCCATTCGAGCGAAACACAATCTCTACCGATTGCGCGTTTTGCTTCCACAATAATGACGGTTTTTGAATCCATGCGGGTCGGGAAAATTCTGGAAGATTGGATCGACCGGGCCATTGCGGATCAGACTCCGGAATTAGCACAAATCCATCAACAAGCGTGGTCGCAATGTTGTGATATGCTCCAACAAATCAGCATGCTGGCCGTTGATCATAAGGTGACGATTCTGGAATTCTCCCAGTTGCTGCAGATGCTGCTGGAAAATATGACGCTAGGATTGATACCGCCGGCGGTAGATCAGGTGCTGATCAGTTCTGCGCAACGATCCCGCCATCCGGAATTAAAGACCGTTCTGGTCATGGGTGCATTGGAAACGCTGATGCCCAAAGCGGGAGCGGAAGATGGCATGATCAATGATTTCGATCGACGCCGACTCAAGATGATTCTGGGCGACGCACTGAAACCTGACACGGCGGAAGATCTTACGGATGCGAGCCTTTTTGATTACGTTGCCTTTACACGCGCGGCGGAAAAACTGATCATTTCTTATCCCGCCGCCGATGCCGATGGACGCAAAACGTCACCGAGTATTTACATCAGTCGAATCCAGGCATTATTCGGTGATATTTCGGTGCGTCCGTTGGAATCAGCCGATATACTCTGGCCTGATTTTGCCGCACTGGACGAATTGATTCGCTGGGTTTTTCTGACCATCGGAGATTCCCGCACCGGACCGTCCGGGCAGTCCCACATCACATTGGCCCAAACGGCACAGCAGTGGATTGCGAATCATGTGGATCCAGTGGTGCGACAGCGCTGGCATCAGGCAGTGGCGGCTCAAAATAAATTCGCCATCCCCCCCCTGCCGGACGATCTGGGCCGATTCGCCCTTGGCCCCCCGGTGTTAAGCGTCAGCGAATTGGAAACCTACGCCATGTGCCCATTAAAGCATTTCTACAACTACACGCTGCATCTGCGCCAGCGACCGCAATGGCAGGTGGACGCGCGCAATCTGGGCATGATGTACCACCACGCATTGGATCTGTTCTACCGGGCGGTGATTAACGGTTCACTGGCATGGCCCGACTGCACGGATGCGCAGTTCGCGGAAACGCTCGGAAAGGCCGTTGAAGAAAGCACCCGTGCCCTGTCAGCGCAGGCTATTGCTGACGCATTGGAATTGCAGGCTATCGCCAAGCCCATACGCAGGCAACTGGCAATAGTCCTGGAAGCACAGCGACGCGCTGCGCGTGGCAACACACTTCGACCGGCCGCAACAGAGCTGCGGTTTGGCAGCTTTGCATACAGCGATGACGCATCACCGGCGCTTCCGGCGATTCCATTGGGTGGCCAAACTCCATCGCTGGAATTGCGCGGCAAAATTGACCGCCTGGATATTGATGATGCGGGCCATGCCATGCTTGTCGATTACAAGTCCGGTGGCAAGACTTTCAAGCTCGGTCAATTTATTCATGGATTGGATTTGCAACTCGTGGCGTACATGCTGGCGGTGCGCGGAGCATTCCTGAATGACCGCGGTCCATTGCATCCGATTGGAGCATTTTACTATCCTTTGCGGCCACCGGAATTACCGGCTTCAAAGGAAGCGGATCCGGAGTCTTTGAGCACCACAGATTCAGAGTACTTTGTAAAATGTAAACCCGACGGGCCTTTTGATAACAACGCGATTACCATTCTGGATTCTCTGGTGAACGCCGGACAATCAAGCCCCTGGTTCAAGATTGTTTTAACAAAGGCAGGCCAACCGGATGGCAGGTCAGGCAAGGGTATGGAGCCTAAACTGTTTTCCGCCATTCTGAAGTTCGGATTGGAGAAAATGCAATCAATGGCTCGCGAAATTGGGGCAGGAAATATTGCGCCGATGCCGTATAAGGCAGGGAAGCTAACGCCATGTTCAACGTGTGAATTTAAAAGTATTTGTCCATTTGACCGGCAGCGCGGTCCATACCGCACTATCGATACAAATTCAAAAAATGCAAAAACCGCGTTGCAGGATAACCTGCCTATTGAAAGCGTGGACTGACGATGAATGGTGAAAACAAAACTCAGAATCAAGGTTCCGCCATATCACAAACCGCGGCACAGAGAAGTGCCATTGCCCATCGATGCGGAGAAATGGTGGTTCTGGCCGGGGCGGGATCAGGAAAAACCGCAACGTTGGCCAACCGTTGCGCCGAATTGGTAACCGACTCGCAGGATGCCTGCGATGTGCGGGAACTGCTGGTTCTGACATTCACGCGTGAAGCGGCTGATGAGATGCGCAGTCGAATCGCTCGGGCCATTCGCGCCGTTGCCGACGGCCGGGCCGATCATCTGCGCAGCGAGTGGCTGAGTCAGCAGGCAGCATTGGCGGACACAGCGCAAATCAGCACCTTCCATTCCTTCTGCAACTGGGTGGCCAAAACCTGGTTTATGTTCTGCCACGTGGATCCGGGCTTCACGCTGCTGAATGAACATGAGGCCGCCATGATGCAAACCGACGCAATTCAGGAAGCGGCGCGAACATTTATGGCACCGGATCATCCGCAACATGACGGATTTATCGAGGTCTTTGATCTGTACGCCGGTGCCGCGCTGGCGCAACTTGAAACATTGATCTGGCCGGTTCTGCGCACCATGGAATCTGTGGTAGACCCGGAAGACTGGTGTCGCCGAGCCGCAAACGCCGGTGACACCGAAATCACGACGGTAATATCCACATTTATTGAGCGGAAGGTTCAGCACCTGGAGGAATTGGCGCTGATGCTCTTGGCCAACGCTCAGGAGGCCCAGCTTTTCGATGCCGACGCCAAAAAGCTCATGTACAACGGCCTGTTGGAGGCAGGCAATGCGGCCAAAAATGCCGCGCAGTTATTACAAGAGCATGGAGCGGCAGGTTGGTCCGATGCGGGAAAACTTCTGGCAAACGTATCATTTGCGCCGGCGATTCGACTGACTGACAACACTCCGGACCATGCCGAAGCCAAGCACTTCAAGAATGGAATCTATGCCCCGGTTAAGGAAGCCTTTCTGGATTTGTGCGAGGAATTAAATACTTCAAATATTGTCCAACTTACGGCGATTGAAAATACCAGCCGGCGGCGCATCGCGACAATCCTGGCGTTTGCCGCGTGCGTACAACAGCATTATCAGCAGACCAAACAATCCCGGAATCAACTGGACTATTCAGATCTGGAGCGGATCGTCCTGGCCGCGCTTTCGACACCGGAAAATCCTCTTAAAGCGATACTTCATCAACGATTTCGCCATATTCTTGTGGACGAATATCAGGATATCAATCCGGTGCAGGAACGACTTATTGAGCTGCTTTATCGCGGAGATAAACCCCCGGAAGCCTTAAAACCCGGATCCCTCTTTGGCGTCGGCGACGTGCTTCAGAGCATTTACGGATTCCGTGGCAGCGAACCACGCATTTTGTACGACAAGGTTAAGGACTTGCGCCTCAGCGGGAAAAGTGCCGGCATTATTACGATGCGGGACAACTTCCGCACATTGCCGCCGCTGATCGATGCATTGAATGCAATCCTTTTGCCGATGCTGCAGATGGTGCAGCGCGACTCGCGGGGCAATGGTATACCAATGGCGGAACTGGCGGAATTGCATCATGGCCGCGCGGCAATCGGACACGATGCTTATCCCGGCATACCTGTACAATTACATGTTTTAACCGAATCCCAGCAAGACGCGTCCGTTGAAGGGGATTCAGATGGCGGTCAAGCCGCGGCGAGCCCCGACATGGACGATTCGATGGCGGAGTTACGCGCAGATGAATTGGAAGCCAAGCGAATCGGACAATTGATTCATGAACTTCTGCAAAGCAAACGCACCGTGGGGCCGCATTGCCGCCCGATGGAATTAAAGGATATCGCCATCCTGCTTCGGGCACCAAGCCAGCGTGCACCGCATTATGTTCGAATCCTGAGATCCATGGGAATCGCGGCCAATGCCGCTCTGACCACCGGATTTTTTGAATCCAGCGAGGTACTGGAAGTATTGGATATTTTAAAGGTATTGGACAATCCGACTCAGGATATTGCGCTGGCCGGCGTGCTGCTGGGGCCCATCGGCGGCTGCACGGCGGCGGAATTATCGTTGATTCGAAAAGCGGGCACACGACACACCGCGTTTCACCAGATCGTGTCGGCATTGCATTTGCGAGAACCGCTCGATGATGCCACGCGCCTGGTGAAGACCAAAATAATCCGGACACTGGCGAAACTGGAATACTGGCGAGCGGCCATGCGCTCGGACACGCTGGCCAATGGATTAGCCCGAATTCTGCAGGAAGGCGGGCTGCTTAACCGTGCTGCCGCCATGCCCGGGGGGCAGCAACGATTGGCTAATCTGCGCCTTTTGCAATATCGGGCGATGGAATTTTCGGGTTTCGAATCGCAGAGTCTTTCGCGATTTCTCAACTTCTTTGAGCGTCTGCGGGAAGAACGTGATCTGGGCGAAGCGGCACCACCGGCGGGAAACGCCGTGCGCATCATGTCGATTCATGGCAGCAAAGGGCTGGAGTTTCCGGTGGTATTTGTGGCGGCACTGGGAACGGCCTTCAACAGACGTGACCTGCAACAGCGGCTGATGGTGGATCGGGACAAAGGAATCGGAATGAAGGTTCTTGATGACAATGGGGTGATGGTTCACGATTCGCCCGGGCGAAAGAATCTGGCTGAAGAAAAATGGGGGCAACTGCTTCAAGAGGAGGCGAGGTTGCTTTATGTTGCCATGACGCGGGCTAGAGATCAGTTGATCCTCGTTGGAAGAGCGACAGAGTCCGCCATAAAAAAATGGCGGCAAGTTCGTCTGCCCGATGCCGCAGCCTCAGATAAGCAACCGCAAGCAATAACATCGCCCCGATGCCCATTGGACTATCTGGGGCCGATTTTCAGCCAGTATCAGGATAGATTGGCCGCCCCACCGCTGCTGATTCTGCATGAAATACCGGAAAGCCAACTGCTTTCTCCGGAGGCGGATCGCACAACGGTGGCCCAATCAGCGGACAGGGCTGCCGGTGGGTTGGCAACAAATGATGAGCCGGCGAACGAAGGGCGATCTGAAGAAGTCTTGAACGCGATGTTCCATCGCATAACCCGGCCCTATCCCTACGGGCAATTAACGACCATGCCGGCCGTCACCAGTGTCAGCCGGCTGAAATCATTGATGTATGATGATCGTGAATCGCCGGCCTCGATCATGGATGCGACGCCGAACACCATTCGCCTGGATATGACCGAAGAAAGTTCCGGCATTAAAACGGGATTGATCATGCATCGCGTGATGCAGCGACTGGACTTCCAACACACTGCCAGCGAATCGCAGTTGCGCACCGCGTTGGCCGCGTTGGTAGCGCAGGGTTATCTATCCGCGGAGGAGATGGCGTTTGTGGATCAGCAGGCGTTGCTTTGGCTTTTCAGCACGCCGCTGGGAGATCGCATGCGGAAGGCGGCGGCACACAATCGTACGGACCATCAGATTCTGCGCGAATTAAGTTTTCTCTGGTCGATTCCGGCGGCGGAAGCAGCGCAAAAATCTCCTGCCGCGAATCCGGGAATGGTGAACAGCACAAAAGAAGGCACCCCGGGCGCATCCGGGATTGATTCTTCGGAACGAATACTTATCCGGGGTACGATTGACGCGCTGTTAATTGAACCAGATCAAATAGAAATCATCGACTATAAGACCGATGCCGCCACATTTATTGCCGCGCGGCTGCCAGCCTATCGGCAACAGGTAAATTATTATGCGCACGCGGCGGAACATATTCTCAAGAAGCCGGTGCGACGCACTTCGCTGGTATTTTTTTCAGCCCGGCAGATCCAGTGCGGCGAGTGAAACCCTCAAGGGGCGGAGACGTGCACAATTCCGGATATCCAAATAAATTTGGCAAAGCGCTGGCAGGGCGGCACCGCTTGCCGTATCTTTATCCGCCGTATTGAGGTTTGGAGCGGTTATGACAACGCACATTGGATTGCTGGGATGTGGTACGGTCGGTTCAACAGTAGCTGAAATGCTGCTGACCGAACGCGTGCTATTGGAAAAGCGATCCGGGCAATCACTTGTCCTGAAGAGAATCTTGATTCGAGACTCGGAGAAATCTCGGAGCAGAAATATTCCCCGCGCCGTGTTTACCACCAATCCGGATGATATTCTCAAAGATCCGGAAATTAAGATTGTGGTGGAAGTCATGGGAGGCATTGAGCCGGCGAAAACATTGTCCATGCGAGCCATTAAAGCCGGAAAATTACTGGTCACAGCCAACAAGCACCTGCTGGCGCTGCACGGTATGGAAATATTTCGGGCAGCCGCCAGGGTCGGTTCAAGTGTCTGTTTCGAGGCCTCCTGCGGCGGAGCTGTTCCGATTGTACTGGCCCTGACGCGCGGACTGGTTGCCAATGACATTGACCAGCTCGTGGGGATTGTTAATGGAACATGCAATTATATCTTAAGCGAGATGAGCTCAACCGGAAAAAGCTATGCCACCGCGCTGGCCGAAGCGCAGGCTGCCGGGTA
Source organism: Planctomycetota bacterium (assembly GCA_021810145.1). GTDB lineage: Bacteria > Planctomycetota > Phycisphaerae > WQYP01 > WQYP01 > JAMDCX01. Next base: position 21,935 of record JAJZJL010000054.1, read on the forward strand.
TGCGGAGCCTGACCCAACACTGGATGTAACCGGCGGAGATAGCGCGCATAAGCTGGCGATTTTGGCGTCCCTGGCATTCGGCGTTCATGTGCCTTTTGAGCAGATTCATGTCAGCGGAATCAATACCATCGATGATATGGATTTACGCTTTGGCCGGGAGTTGGGGTATGTCTGCAAACTTCTGGCCATCGCCGAAAAGCATGGGCATGGTATTTCACTGCGGGTCCATCCAACGTTTGTGCCGCAGAAACACTTATTGGCCAATGTCAATGGGTCGTTTAATGCCATTGCCGTGGTCGGTCATGCCAGCGGTCAGACGATCTATTATGGCCGAGGTGCCGGTGGACGTCCGACGGCCAGCGCCATTATGGCGGATATTGTCGAGGCGGCCATGGGGTCCGCGACACTGCTTTTTAAGCAACTGCCGCTGCTGACGCGCCGCAGTGCGGCGCGTCTTGTACCGATGCACGATGTTTCCTCCCGGCATTATTTACGGATGATGGTGGATGATAAACCGGGGATGCTGCACCAGATTACCGGTATATTGGGGAAACGTGGAATTTCACTGGCCGCGATGGTGCAGCATGAAGCCCATGAGGATCAATTTGTGCCGCTGGTAATCATGACGCACGAGGCACCGGACGGTAAAGTCATTGAGGCGGTGGCAAAAATTAACAGCCTGCGCGGAATACGCAGTAAGACCCGGCATATTCGAGTCATTGACCCGCAATCGTAAGTTCGGGTGGCGCTAAACGGCTTGATGGACCGGATGAAGCTGATATTCCAGGTGAGCATCGACACTTAAAATGACCTCGACGCCCGTGCGTCTGACAATCACAGTGCATCGATGAGCCGGGGCAACCCATGACCCTGCTGTGGTTATAGTAATGAGGTCTCAACAGCGCAGAATTTTCCGTGGTAGAATACCGGTAAGGTTGAATAAGGATAAAAATTGTTACCATGAAATATGCCATTATCATTCCGGATGGAGCAGCGGACGCCCCTATTGCCGAACTTGGCGATAAAACACCCCTGGAAGCAGCCCGTAAACCGAACATAGACGCTGCGGCTCTCAATGGCCGTATCGGGACCGTGCGCACCACTCCTCCCGGCTACAGTGCCGGAAGTGATGTCTGTACGCTGTGCCTGCTGGGGTACGACCCGGCACAGTATCATCCGGGGCGGGCTCCGCTGGAGGCCGCGGCGATGGGCCTTAAACTCAAACCTTCAGACTGGGTGATGCGATGCAATTTTGTAACAATTATTGACGGAAAAATGGTGGATCATTCCGCCGGACACATTAAAGACAACGAGGGGCGCACGCTGCTGCAGGCTGTGGCGGAAGCTGTTGCTCCCGCGGGAACGGCCAGCGGAATTAAATTCCATCCGGGCGTAAGTTATCGTAATTTAATGACACTTTCCGCCGGCGATCTCACCAAGGTAAAAACCACACCGCCGCACGATATTCCCGATCAGCCCATCAAGGGTCACCTGCCGCGCGGCGCCGGGTCCGAACAGTTGCTGGATATAATGAACAAGGCTCGTGTGGTGCTGAAGGATCATGAAGTGAATCTGGTGCGCAAGCAGTTTGGAGAGAATCAGGCGACGGACATCTGGTTATGGGGTCAGGGCCGCACCAAGCACATGCCGAGCTTTAAGGAGCGGTTCGGAGTATCCGGCGCCATGATTACCGCCGTGGATTTGTTACGGGGAATCGCCAATCTGCTGGGCTGGAACAACATTGAGGTTCCGGGCATTACCAGCTACCACGATACAGATTATGCCGCCCAGGGAAAATACACCTGCGACGCGCTGGACAGGTTTGATCTGGTCTGCTGCCACGTTGAAGCACCGGATGAAGCGAGTCATCAGGCCGATTTTGCCACGAAAATCGCCAGTATCGAAGCAATTGACGAACATGTTGTCGGACCGGTCATCAAAAAGTTACAGACGTTTGATCAATGGCGGCTGCTGATAATGCCCGATCATGCAACGCAGTGCGCAACGCGTAAGCATCATGAAGCGCCGGTGCCATTTCTTATTACCGGATCGCATGGAAAAAGCAGCATTGCCCGGACGTATACGGAACAGGCGGCGCTGGAAAGCGACCTGCACATTGAGGCCGGTTATGAACTGATGTCCTATTTTTTGACCATGGGAAAATCCTGAACCGGACCGGCGGCCATTGGCGTTACGATGCCACCAACACCTTGGTCTGACTGGGGGCGATCTGGGCACCGGACGGCATATTGGCATTGGTGCCATTGTGTCCGGTCGTGGAGGTAAGGTAGACTGCGGGCTGGCCTTCAATTTTTACTTTGGTGCTGCCCTTTTTAAATGCAACAGTCTGCATATTGGTACCGGAAACGACTCCCCCGGCGGTACCGGCTTCATCGCCCTGGGATTGCGACATCTGGGTGTTCAGATTGGCGGCGGCGCTGCCGGCGAATTTGACCTTGGTGGAAGTTTTCTGCGCCTGCGCCAGGTTGCCGATATTCGGGTAAGGAATGGGAACAGGCCCCGCGGGGGATGGTGTTTTACACACGTCCGGCATTCCCATGCAAACCCCTCCGCCCTTACTGGATGCTGGAAACATAGCCATACTCCTTCGGATTAACCCAAATGAATCTGATCCGCCTTGACCTTGAAATCCTCCTGCGTGTGCAAGTGGGTATTCTGGCTGCGGCTATGCCAGGTACCACGAACGATCATCCGCAATCGTCCGCAGCAATGCTGACACAATTCTTCAATCGTCTGGTACACATTTTTGGCCCGGGTGATCAGCGTTTCCACGCTGACCTCGGACCGCCTTGATTTAAGCTTTATTTTATCAATTTCCGCATGCACAAGATCACTTTTGAGATTTGCCTGATCGAGCTGGAGATCACATTGTGCGGTTTCAACCCCGATTTTTGCGGTACGCAGACGAGTGCTCTCGCCGGTTAAACGCAGGCTAGAAAGAATGCCACGCAGGGTATGGGCAATGTCAAGCGTCATCGTGTGCCGCGCTTGCAGGCTTACAGCGTCTGCTTCCATACGAATCTGTTTTCCACTGCGAAAGCTGATGTCGCCCAGTTCCGAGCTAAATTCGATTCCGCCGGCTCCAGCGTTGAGATGGATGCGACCAGTGAGGCAATGATATTCCATCACCAGTTCACCAGCGGGAGATAAAACCCGCAACGCATCACTTGATGTTGCCGCGGGTATTTCGGCAACCCCGCCTCCTGGCAATGCTGCGATGCTGGATCCGGCCGCCGGCCGCCGTGAGGATAATACGCCAATAATATAAAGCGTCTGCGGATGATCCCCGGCCACGAGCACGTGATCCCCGCATTGCAGCGCCGCCGGATTCTCCAAGGCACTTTTGGCGGAAAATTCACGTTCCGCGGGATCATCCAAAAAACGGATCAGCAAGCTTTGTTTATTCCCAAGGTCGATAACCTCGGCTGGATTAAAGCAGGTTCCGGCACTGACTTGCCGTTGATCAAGCATCTCACTGAACATCATGATTCTCCTTAATAAATCGTCAGGTCGCCTGGGCAGACGGTTGTGGCGGCAGCCAATCTTCGGCGCTGGCCAGGTCAGCGTCGGTGCGCTTCACATTTTCCAGGTTCGCTCCCGTCCACACCGCACCAGAATCAATTATCCGATGCAGGTCGGCCTGCTTTAGATTAGCCCCGGAAAAATCCGCGCCGGTGACATCAGCATAGCATAACAGAGTGTACGGAAGCTGTGTCTGTCGAAAAGCCGTCTTTCTTCCTTTAATACGAGTCAAATTGGCACGATCCATGCGGGCTTGACTGAAATCAGCGTAATCGACGATTGCGTCTTCAAAACTGGCGCAACGTAAATCGGCGTTTTTCATCTGGGCTTTGGTTAAATTTGCACCTGAAAAGTCAGCCAGTTCAGCCAGGGCACCAGTGAGCGAAGCGGATTGAAAATTGGCCGCCTTCAGATCCGTTTGCTTGAGCGTGATCTGATCGAGCGCGGTATTCTGGAAATCAGCCATTCCCAGATCGGATCCGGTAAAGTCACATTGCGAAATGGCGAGATTCTTGAATACCGCTTTCTTCAAATTGCATGTGGAAAAGATGGTTCGACCAAGTTTGCTTCCAGTAAAATCCACCGCTTTGAAATCGGTCATGTCGATGCGGGTACCGCGAAGATCCAGTTTCTCCAATTTGCAGCCGGCCATTTCACATTGCTCGATTGTGGTTTGAGAACAATTAGCGCCGGTAAGATCCGCATCGGAAAAAATCGTTTCGTTTAATGTTGCCTGGCTGAAATCCGCCCCCTTCAGCGAAGCCCTGGAAAAATCAGTGCCGGTAAGATCGCAACCGGAGAAAATGGCTCCATCAAGCTCAGCGCCGGCAAAATCGCAGGCGGATAAATCCATGCCCTTAAAATCAATTTGTTCCATGGCACAATTTTGAAGATGACCGGATTTCAACTGCGCGCCGGATAACCGGCTTCCGCTGAGGCGGCAGTTTTCAAATCCAACCGCCGTGAGATCACAGCCCATCAGTGCCGCACCGGTGAGGTTACATTCGGAAAATACCGCACCGGTCAAGGTGGCCCCGCCAAATACCGCCTGACTTAAATTGACACGTGAAAACTGTGTATGCTCAAGCGTGGCCCCGCTGAAATCCGCTCCAGCAAGGTCCATGGAATTAAAGCTCGTATGCGATAAGTGAGCCTGTGATAATCCCCTTCCTGGCATTTTGCAGGCCACAAATTTGCAATTGGCCAAACCGGTGGGAAGGCCCTTGGACTGTGACAAATCAGCATCGGAAATCGTTGCATCGGCCAGCAAAGCTGTTTCCAGGCCGACCAGAGTTTGCGTGGAACAGCGCTGAATCGTTACCGAGGACATATTGGCGCTGGTGACGTTGGCACCATCCAGCGATAGGTCTTCAAATGCGGCTTTTTCGAGAATCGCATTGGAAAAGTCCGCTTCCTTCATGCTGCATACACCCATGCCGAAATCAGATTCAGACAGACCAATATCCTGCAGCCCAACGCCGGCTTGTTCCAAATCCGCCATGGACGGATTGGTTTTAACCATTTCCAGCATACGCGCCGATGGCTTAATGCTGCGTGGATCTTTTAATATCGTAATCTCGGCCTTGGCTGTGATTCCGCTGAGATTGCTCCCGGTGAAGTTCGCCTTATCGCAGATGGTATTGACGATTTTTGCCCCGGAGCAATTGGCAGTTGTCAGATTCGCTTCAGATAGATCACAATTTTCAAACTGCGCGTCGGCGAGCGTGGCTTTTTCAAGATTGGCCCCCTTGAATTTGACATAGCGGAAAATCGCCTGACGGAAATTCACGCCCTTTAGATCGGCGGCGGATAAATCCACCCACCAGAGCTGCACGCCCGCCAGTGATTCCCCTGAACGCACTCTCGCGATAACATCTTCCGGCCTGAGGATCATTTTGCTGTGATTTTTAAACTCCTCGGCCAGCCGCTGGAAATCCAGCTTGGACAAGTCCAGATTTTGAAAATCAATTGTATCAAAATAGCTCATGGTACTGCCTGTTATTACGCTTCCGATGCGGCAAGCTTGGTCATTTTAACATTGGTGGAACTGTCGATAATAGTGTCTTTTAGAATCGAATCTAGAAATTCCGCGCCATAGGCATTGGCACCGCTTAAATCAGCACCTGTAAGATTAGCTTTTTCCAGTGAACATTGAAATAAATTAGCGTGGACCAATAATGCGCCGGTAAGATTGGCTTTATTGAGCCGAGCGGATCGTAAATTGGCAGCCGAGAAGTTGGCTCTTTCCAGGCTGGCACTGGTCAGCGTGGCACCACCCAATTGAGCATGACGGAGATCCGCTCCGGTAAGGTTCGCTTGTGCCCAAATGGATTCGCCCCCTTTCACCTGTTGAAGATTCGCGGCTGGCAGCTCCGCACCGGCGGCACGCAGTTTGCGCACATCAGCCCCAGAAACGTTTACCAGCTTTCCGGTCACTTTTTCCAGACAAGCCTCCTGCAAATTGGAATTGGAGAAATCGCAATGATTGATCGTGGAAGCGGTAAAGTCCGCCTGTGGACATTGGCTATGCCGCAGTCTGGCACGGGTCAAATCAGCTTTGATAAAAAGTGTTTCCCTGGCAGAGGCCTGATCGAGCACAGCGTCGGTGAGATTGGCATTCTCAAGAAGCGCCTCATCCAGAATGGCACCGGTGAGACTGGTCCCGGCAAGGTTGGCTGCGGTTAAATCGGCGTGGGTTAAATTGGCCTTTTCCAGTGTTGCCCCCGTTAAGGCGGCTGAGGTAAGGTTGGCCTGCACCGCATCAACTTGCGTCAAATTGGCTGCCGTAAGATTCGCACCGGTGAAATTGCAATCAGCAATTACCGAGTCTTTAAGATTGGCTTGCGATAAATTCGCGCCTGAAAAATCCAGACCTTTGAGAGTGAGTCGCGAAAGATCCAGACCGGACAAATTCTGATTTTCAAAACTTTCTCCCTGTGCGGCACGGTGTTCCACGAGTTGGCGGGTCCAAAGCGGTGGCGGTTCGGAAGGCGTTTCTTCCTCTGGTTCGGGAATTCCCGCTTTAGCGCGGGCGGCTTTCATCTGTGCAATAAGCGCAGTTAAATCCTCCGGATTATGGCCCAGCTTGGGGAGCAATGCACCCAGCAATGCACTGGCCTTTGCTAAATCCGGATTGGCGGCGATATCCGCCGGCTTCATTCCCTGCGATTCCCAAAATCGTGCCATTTCCGCATGGGCCCTGGCACTCATGGCTGGCAGATTGTCCGGATCAAGTCCGAGTTTGCCCATGGCCGTATGCAGTTGAGACTGCATATCGGCTTCATGGGCGGCTGCCGCCTTGGCTGGATCATCCTCCACCATCTGGTCCAGCATGGACGCTTGCTTGGCCTTGATTTCCGGTGGTATTTTTGCCGGATCAACGCCCATGTTTTTGTACATCGCGGCCATTTGCGATTCCATCTGCTGGCGAAGTTTGGCCTTCTCTTCGTTTTTGGCGGCGATTTCTTCGGGCGATGGCTCAGGCGGTGGCGCTTCAGGAGGCGGTTCTTCGGGAAGCTCGACCGGTTCAATCTGAGAGTCCAAAAATTTTTTATGGCAGGCCGCCAGCGATGCGGGCGTCTGCGTCAGAGGTTCATCCATGATGAAGACATCGGCCACATCTTCAAATTCATCCGAGGCTACGGGAGCCACCCCACGCCAGAGCAGCACCATCTGCTGGGTTTCCATATCCACCCAGAGCGTATCGAGATTCATTGGAACTTCTTCAAATACGCCCGCGGTATTTTGCGTGGGGCAAGCGCGATTGATAAAACAGCGGACTCGTATGCCCGGCAATGAGGATTCATATTTGGGATGATCCGGATGCAGATTTTCAAAATAGAGCCGCTCGTCACCGCGCAGAAATC
>JAJZJL010000055.1 GCA_021810145.1 Planctomycetota bacterium
CCCAACCCGAATAGTTGCAGTAAACCTCATGGCCCGCAGGGACCTGATGAATTTTGCCGTCAAAGCCCAGATAACGACCGTCGGCATCACTGAAAATGCTGGGCATTAACAGGCTGTGGTACAAAGCTGTGTAGAATTCAATGCGTTGCGACGGCTGTCCGCCGAAAACGTGAATAACGCTTAGGGCACGGTTCCAGGTGTTGAATGCGGCCTGGCGAATGGCGTTGAAACGTTTACCCGCGACTTCCTGTTGGAGATTGTTCTTCGCGCCGGCCAGATCAACATACGAAATACCCACACGCACGGTCACGGATTGCGGCTGTTTCGACCCCGGCCAACTGACATAAGCGCCCACCCATTGATTGTGTCGGGTCTGCCGGATACTGCGGGCATCGGCGTGAATGGTTCCCGCCCCGTGGGTTCCCCGCCATACGCCGCTCCAGCCAAAGGGTTTGCTGAACTGCATGACGAAATGCACCTTGTAGCTCTGACGGTTGCCGCAGAAGCAGTGGTTAACCACATAACCGGTGATTTCGTGATCATTGACGATATGCACATGTGAAGCCACCGTGAAATTCAGCGTATGGCTGATGGGAATGAGAATATTGGCCTGTTTGCCGGCGGGGAAGGTGAACTTGGCCAGCCCGCAGCGGTCGGTGGCGGTGAGTTGGGCATTAATGCCCCAGCGCAACAGTTTCACCCGGTAATAACCGGGTGAGGCGGATTCCTGGCTGTGGGAATAAGCGGACTGAAAATTCTTGACTTGCGTATGTACCGCACCGGTGGTGGCGGTAAAGAAAACATCGCCCTCGTTATCACATCCCGGTCCGCTCATGTGCGTCATGCTGAAGCCCTGAATGTTCCGCTGATAATAGTGATATCCAAAACCGCGCGATTGGGTATCCGGGCTGAGTTGCACCATGCCGAACGGCATCGACGGTCCGGGAAACAGGTTAATGCTGCCGCCCGGACCATGGCCCGTTCCAATGAGGGGATGAACTTCCGCCGCCGGCGCATAACTGGAACTGCCGGTGTTTCCCGTCATTACATTCATCACGTTGTCGTTACGTCCCATCGCCGTTGCGGTTGACTGGCCGGTGGTGGTGCTGCTGTTGTTGCTGCTGCACCCGCTGGTAAGCGCAAAAGAGAGAACGCCAATAAGCAGCATCACGCCCATCCGAACAGCGCCACGTTTACAGCGCAAGTACATCATCGCCGCAACGCCGCACCGACTGGCACAGGAACAATTGGATTGCATGGTTCGCACCTCATCATTCATTACACGGTTCTCCTGAATTCATGTTTCCATAACCACAGCCGCGGACCGTCGCGGGATGCGCAATATACCGTTGGTTGACGCGGCCTGAGCTTGTTCCGAGCATCATCACTCCTTCTGGCCGCTATCAGATACGAAGAAAATCCCGATCCAGTGCAACCGCACGAATGGCGGCTGCACTGGCGGGACATCTGCTGCCTGAGTAAATTGAATCTTCCATTGTCCGGATTTCAAGTGTTACCCCATCACTGACAAGCCACAATGTGTACGAAGCAACTGCAACATGTCACCATGCGCCGGTTACCACATTCTGCATCGGCTTCATAACAACGTCAAATGGCGGCTGATATTGCCTCCAGTCTTGAAAGTCATACCGCAGATCGGTCTGCGGTGCCGCCGCCGCAGTGCCGATACCCTGGTAGGAATATTTGTAATAGCTGTAGATGTTATCTTTGTTTTCACCGCAGTAGGGGTTGCTTTCCCAGTCCACATGCGCATCAGCGAAGCCGACATTTTCACCTGCCCCGTCATGATTGCCGGAGTTATACACATAATTGCCGTACGTGTTGGCTGTCGGAAGAATCGTCGTGTTGCGGTATTGCGTTCCCAGGGAGGGGGACGATCCATTGGGATCGGGGGCCATGTCCGCAATCACCGGCAGATTGGCTCCGGACTTGGACGTCCAGAATGTTTCGGCGGCACTGGCTTGTGCCACTGGCAACCCCGTTAAAGCCGGTGCCCATGGTTGCGACATGCTGTAGCTCAGCCCCGCACTCGACGGATTGGATAAATTCCATGTTCCGGCCTTTTCAAAACCGAAATTGGGAAATACGCCGCCGCCTGGCGCGCCGTACTCCAGCGATGGCGTTCGTGAGAATTGGTCGGATGGGCAGATAAAGTTTTTTGGCGAGCAATATCCCATCAGCACCAGCAGATACATGGAAGCTTGAATGGACCCCGTGTTTGCCGCCGGCGGACTGCTTTTTCCAACCAGATAGAACCAGTCATCCGCTACTCCAACCGGTGGTTGCGCCGGGCTGTACCAGGGGCCGGCTGGCCGGCCTGATCCCATCCGCATCTGTCCGCCGTAGGGGCCGGGGGTACACGGAAATCGCGTACGATTGGCCTGGGCATAAACCACCATGCTTTGCGCGATGCTTCGTATATTGGCGGCACATACGCTCCGGTTCGCCAGCTCCTTGGCGCGTCCCAGCGCCGGCAGCAAAATGGCGATCAGCAACGCGATGATACTGATAACCACCAGCAGTTCGATGAGGGTAAACCCCGTGCGCCTGGCTCGAGAATGAAAACCACCCATATCGGATTCTCCTGTCTGTGGGCTTATGCCTGATAAAAATAAGCCGCAACTTCTGGTCCGGTCCCGATACATCGGGAAAACCGGCATCGCCGTCCGCGGCGATGCCGATGTCAAACTCGTGTTAAGCATGTCGACGTTTTCGGCTCATCATCAGCAGGCCGACCGCCGCACAGAGTGTCAACGATCCCAGCGCTGCGGGTTCGGGAACCGCCGATGCCGATCCGCTGACGGCGAAAATCTCCGTGATCTTCGCGGCTGAGCTGGTAGAGACGGAAGAGGCGAGGTCGAATGTAAGCGAATCCAGCGCGCCATAGCCGGAGGCGTCCACAAAACTGCCGCCGTTGATGCCGAGATGGGAAATATTCAGCACGGTTTCATACATCCCGGGATTGCTCGGCAGGCCGTTGACGCTCTTCGATGATATGGCGTTGGTAATGTTGATTCGTCCCAGTCCGTTCAAGGCCAGGCCGAAAGGATTGCCATCGGGTGTGGTACTGTCAATATTGCCGCTGTACCAGTCCAGGGCGGCATAGTCGGTGGTAACGCTCTGGCCGTTGGCGAAATTAAGGGTCACCGCGCCGACACTGTCGTGGGCCGCTCCAGCACCCATGGCCAATATGGCCAGTGTTGAAAAGGCCGTGGGATTCGCCAGCGTCATGGTTCCGGAGGTGACTGTGGAAGTCAGTCGTAATACGTTGTTGGTATTGGTGTAATGCTGGAACTGGAACGTGGTGACGCCATCGCCGTTGCTGAGAAAATCATGCGAAGTGGGAAGGCCACCCTGCACCGCGCTGCCGGCCACCGAAAGGCCCGCCTCATAAAGTGCATTATTGCTCACGCCGGCGGGCGTGGCAATGCTGGATGATACAGTGGTGCTCGCCGGCAACGAAGCGGAATTTTCAACCACAACATCGGCATTAAAACTTCCCGCCGTTAAGGCAATCGGAGCGCGTGCCACGCTTACAAATGCGGGTGCCGGTGCCGGCGGCGTGTAACCCGTGGGCGCGCTGGCACCGGTGGTAAAACTGAAATTAGTGAAATCCTGTTCGACATTAAAACCGCCCGTTGCACCGGTAAAGCCGACATAGGCTGTATTTTGGCCCAGATCCGAAGCCAGCGTGGTCGCTGGTGTGGGGATCATGTTATATGGACCCGGCAGTTGGAGGTTGTAGTTCAGGGTGCCGGAATAGCTGCCTCCCGAATTGTCCGTGGCGGAAATGTTCACCACCCCATCGGGCTGGTAATAGCTTATCGTGAAGTTAATCGGGTTGTTCTGGTCCCGTGACATTTTCAGCGTGCTGCTGTTCGGGTTGTTTATGCCGGCAACAAATGCTCCGTTCTGTCCGACTTGCAGAAAACTGCTGACGTTGTGGCCATAAAGCTCGAATCCCAACCCCCAACTTGGATTGACATTCACAAGTCCTGAATACGTTCCGCTGGATACGTTTTGGTAGCCCTTGCCGCTGCCTCCACCACCCAAGGCATTTGTTCCGGCATTCTGCAGGACAAACATGAACCCATCGGCAGGGAAGGATGATGTATAGTTCATTGTATAGGTAAAGCTGGCGGTCCAGGAGTTTGCGATATTCTGTTGTGTGTTGTACCAGGCGCTGGAATCTTCGTTGGTATTATTACTGGTCAGTTCCAGATCACCGCCGGCCATGGCCGGGAGGCCATTGGTCGTAGAACTGTTCGCGCCGTTGAGGGTCCAGTTGGACGCATTGGAAAAACCGTTGGTAATATCCGCACGTACCTGATTGGCCGCCGCGAGAATCATGCTCGCTACGCACATACCGCTGACAAGACCTGAATTGGAATACTTCATGACCAGCTCCTCTCGGGCTCTCACCCGACAAAAAGAACCAAAAAACATTAAAGTGACCGAAACACACGATCACCAACCAAACGCATTTTTCAGGGCCTGTGCTCGATTGAGCGTATTAACAGCGGCCAAAGGATATCTTGCTATCGGACATTGTAATGCTCCAGCCATTAACTGGAAGTCCCATTTTTCATCAAAACCAGTGACTTTTTTGGTCAAAATTGCGCCTTGGCGTCGCCGAGTCTTCACCGAGGCGTGTACAAAATCGGCTCGAAATCACGAATGTTGTACATTCTGCCCTCGCAAGGACATCGCCTTTCTTTGCTGCTGCAAATCGCGCGGTACGATCAAAAGCCGGCGGCTATCTGAATGATGTATCCACATAATCACCGGAAAATTGCCCGAAATAAGCACCGATGGACATCTATAATTGCCAACGGGTGTGAGTTTCGCCGCTGCGGAATGAATCGGTTTTTTTTGCAGTGAGGCAGCGCAATCGAAGCGTGCCAACAATCCTTCACCGTGTCTGCGGCCAATAGAAGTACACGTTTCCCGACATCGTGCCGCCGGCGGTAACGTGGGTCATTCCCCAATTGCCTTTGATCACCCGGCCAGAAAACGTGGTGTTAAGAATTTTGTACGGATAGTTGTAGCCGGCCACATGGCCGTCAGCATACAGCACGTTCTGGAAAGCCGGCACGTTCGGATTCGTCGCGCTGGGGTGATTGAACCAATATTCCGCGATGCTGGGATCCTGACCTTGCAAAGCTACCACATCCGCCGCGAGAACATCCCTGGGATTGCCACTGTTGGATGTGGCCGGTTTGGGGATTGTGGGGTTGAAAGAAGTGGGATTGACGTTATTGCCAGGCCAATTTTCGGAGCTGTAGAACCCGTATTGCTTGGTCAGATACGGGTTGCGGCCATAGCCGCCTAAATAAGCGTAGCCGATCGTCATAAACGGTGCCCAGTTGTCATTGGCCATCGTGGGATCATAAGAAAGCTGCGGCACCCCGGGAACCGGCAAGACATCCGCGAGATTTGGGCTGGGGCTTGGATATGTCGCAGGCAGGATAAACTGCCAATCATGAAAGGTCGTCTGATCCAGAGCGCTGGGACATATGAATATCTTGGCTATTTTGCTGTCCGTTGCGCCGCCGGCATATTGTTCGAACACCTGCACAGGTGTGCCAAAGGCCCGCCAGCCTGTGGGGCCGTAATCATTTTCGTAAGCAGCGGTTGATTCATTGTTGGACCAGCCCAGCCAACGGGGCGGAGCGTAACGCAGATAGAATGGCTGTGCCGTACGGTATCGGTTGTTGGAAAAGGCCTGGGGAAAATATCCACGGTGGCTGACCGCAAATTCAAACGACATCTGGCCGATGCTTTGGAGATTCGAGGCGCACACGGCACGTTGTGCGCTCTGCCTCGCTTGGGCCAGTGCCGGCAACAACAGGGCGATCAGCAGTGCGATAATGCTGATAACCACCAGTAATTCCACAAGCGTGAACGCTTGGATGGACGGGTTCGAATGCGTTAATCGTTTCAATGACATCTTATGAATCCTTTCTTTTTGCCGCCTGGTCTTGAAAGAAAACACGTATAAAGGGGCTTTGGTGACAACATCCGGTCTCCCGAGGCCCTGTTATTTCCCGGCTGGAACGCCGCTACGCTTATCGCGTGTCATGTCAAAAAATAGCATTCTTCCCAAATTCTGCGCTTCCCTTGCTGAAAAGCAAGTCCCTTTTTTCATCAAAACCAGTGACTTTTTTGGTCAAGTTGATCCTTGACCTTGCGGAGGCTTCACCGAGATGTGTACAACATCGGTGCGAAATCGCGAATGTTGCACGTCCCGCCTTCGCAAGGACCTTGATGTTGTTTTGGCAGCACCGAATGTTACAACGCGATTGCCTAATCGATATTAAGAGCCTGTTTGAAAAGTCCGCTGCGGGTGCATTGGCTTGGCAAATCGATGGATGCAAGGAAGCAGATCCGAGGCATATCTTGGAATATATTGAAAATCGAGGACGCCGCAGACGACCGTTTGCCGCCCCAATGCGCTGCCGGTGGAGTTTCCAAGCATGCTCCAAGATACCCTGGTTGCCTGCCTGATGAAAAGTCGCAGGAAATTCAGGTCAACGACGGCGGCAGTTACCCTGTGAAATTGGAAATATTGAACGAAAGGCCGGATCGTGGCCGCGGATTTGGCGCATGCGGCAACGCAGTGGTGGATAAAGTAAATTCAATCTTCCCGCTGCCGCTGGTATTACCGGCGCGTATGGTTGGCACAGCGAAGAATATGTTTCGCAGCCACAGGACGGCCCGTTAACTCGATTGGCATAACCTGTAGCCTTTGGCCGCAGTCCAGTGCCTGTACCGCATTTTCCGGACAGCACGGCCCCCGTTGCCCGTAGCGGGGCTTGTCGGAAGCACCACGGGCACCATCGATTATTTATTGCCCTTCAAGCGACAGTTTCAGCAGCAGTACCCGGTTGGTTCGCATGGGGATCTGATATTTCCAGTTTGCCTGCGCCCCAACGGAGATCGTTGTATTCACCAAGGGCCTGTTTTCCGTTGCACGGCGCAGCAGTTTCAACTGCTTCGCTGAGAGCTTATCCGGCCGGCCCCAATGCTGGTAGAGCGTATAGGCATCATTATGGCTATAACCCTCGGCGTAAACCTGCAACCGATACTTTCCGGGATGCAGGTGGGAAATATTCAGGACAATCGTGCGGGCCAGCACGGAGGGATGTATCGCGCTGAAGAAATCATCGTCACGCATTGTTTGTTTGGGCCAGTGATAGTTCCAGGCCAGCAGCGCCACGCCACCGTGCTGTGCAACGGCAATGGAATGCGCATTATGCGTGTTGATCAGCGGCCCCTGAAGTTCATGCAGATATTTCAGTGCAAAGAACGTGGGCTTTTCAATTCCCTCCGGGTTAAAGATGCCAAAACTGCCTTCGAATGGATTCATCAGAGGCCCATCTTCCTCAAATATATCTGACAACGCCCAGTAGGACATAATCGCCGGCGGATGCTTCATGGCGTGCACCTGTTCGATCAGCCAGACGGCCTGAAAATAGGTATCGTGCACCGCATCACGCGCGGAGTATGAAGGACCCCATTCCGTAATAATCAGCGGCAGCCGCGGCATGGCGGATTTGGCAATCCGCTTTTTCGTCCAATCTATTCCGCCCGCGATGGCCCGGGGGTTGCCCGCCACGCGAAGCCCTTCCCTTTTTTTTCCGGGCCATTTGTGCGGACCTCCGCCATAAGTGTGGGTGGAAATAAAATTCACAGGCAGGTGCTGCTTGTGGCAGGCGGCGATAAATCTGGATATCCAGGCCATGCCGGCAGTGGCGGGACCGCCGACACGCAGTTGCGGATCGACGGATTTAATGGCCCAGTCAGCCGCGGCAAACATCTTGAAATAGGCTTTGAATCCTCCCGTATGCAGCATGCCGTTGGGTTCATTCCATACTTCAAAATACCACGATCTGACTTCCCGGCGTCCAAAGCGCTTTTCCAGATGCCGCGCCAGCGCGTGAATCAGTTGGCCCCATTGTTTGTAGTGGGCGGGCGGCGTAATGTTTCCGCGGTAATAGAAGATCGTGGCCTTGCCTGATGCCAGAGCATCGGGCATAAAACTCAATTCTACCAAAGGCTTGAGACCGGCATGCAAAATGCCCGAATACAGGCGATCGATTTTCTTCCAATTGTAGACCATCCGCCCGTCGGCGGCCCGCCGTACCACATGCATATCGTCGTCCAGCAGGCCATGGAACCGGATGTAGGAAATGCCGCATTGCCGGTGGGCAATGGCCATCTGTCGAAATACTTCGGGATGCAGTTCATTGGCGGCATGATCGCCGCCAATGCAGACATTCAGCGGTGAATGAAACATGGCGCCGGTGTGCTGACAATTCAGCGATATGGGCCTCAGCGCCGGTGCTGCGGTTGCGGCCATGGTGGCACTCAACGCAAAGCCCGCGACCGCTGAGAAAATAAACCGATGCATGGTAATGCCGGATCGAACGAATGTCTTTTTGGATCCAATGGAACCATTCCCTTTTCTGCCTAAATACATTCACGTTCCCTTTCGTTGGATAAAATCACCTGGCAATTCCTGCCGAGGATCGTTCCCGCCATGGTAACAACGCGTTACGGTGGTGATCCGTTCGTTGCCGGATCGGCAAGCCGTCGGGGAGTCCCTCCGCCACTGCGCCACAGCAGGGCAATGATAGATGAGCGGGAAAAGTATGCCACTGTGTGCAGCGCAAAAATATATGTGTATGGCGCAAAGGCTGGCCGTGCTCGGCCGGTGTAACGGGACGAACGCGCCGTTGCCAGTATTTCCCCGTGGCCACGGAAAAACCTTCCGGACCTATACTTTCTCCACCGGCCCCCGACTGTAAAAGCTCCAATCCAGCGCGGCGTCGCCTATACCCGCCGCACAGGGAAGCCCTGAACATCCGTCACTCATTATTGGCCAGTGCTCATTGCTCATTGCTTAGTGTCTTTTCCCCCCCGTATCCGCCTCATCCGCTTAGAGAGTTTACCCCGTGCGCGCCGGGGCGGTCCGTCGTATCCTGGCAAGAGGTCAATCCGATTCGCCATCGCAGTTAACCGCCGCACCCAAAACTAATTCGATCGTTGTTCGTTGCCCGTTGCCCGTTGCCCGTTGCCCGTTGCTCCCCGGGGATCGTTGAGTGTGACTCATTGGCTATTTTCTCATGGTGTTCGCAAGCAATCGCATCCATGTTGCGGAAGCGGCCACAGGCCCGGCCCGAAGAAACGACCGGCCCGCTGCTTGTGGTGGTGATTTTCCCCGTCTATCATACGTGTAATGAGAGGCGGTCATGAACATGCGTCGTGGGATTGATGTGCGGTATGCTGGTAAGAACTCGCCTGCGCTTTATTTGTTTCAACGCGCGCTGACATGCGCAACGGTTCTTTATTTTATATTCTCCTGGTCGATGACTCTCTGCGGTCAAAGTTTAGTTCCCGAATCTCTGATTGCCAAACCCATTGAAACCATTGCGCACCGCCACGCCGCGATTATTACAATTAATGGCCCGATTGACCGCATTTCCAAAGTCAGTGTGCAGCGGCGTATCGCGGCGGCGCTGAAACTCAAAAGTTCGCTGCTGATTTTCAAAATCAATTCGCGCGGGGGGCAGGTGACGCCGGCAATTCAAATCGCCGAATTAATCCGGCAGTCCAAAGTCCCGACCGTGGCGTGGGTAGACCGGGCCGCCATCGGTCCTGCCGCCTTGATCGCCGCCGCCTGCGGTAAAGTCGTTCTCTCAATGGATTCCGCCTGGGGTGACGGCCAAAGTATGGCACTTTCCGGCACCGCCGCGGCCAAAGTTGCCGCTGATCCAATGGCGGATGTGTCGATTCCGGCCCTCAAATCGCTTCAGGCCGACGAGTCGCTTCATCCGATACTTATTCTTGTCGGCATGATTGATCGGGATCTGAAAATCGAAGAGGTTCGCAATAAAGTCACCGGTACAACACGCTTTGTTTCCCCGGGAACGCGGGCGAAATTAATGCACGTGGAAACAACGCTGCCGGACCATTCCAAGGTGCATCCGTGGGTGTATGTTAAAGCGGTCAAACGTTCCGGAACACTGTTGACACTCGGCGGCACCGAGGCCGTACGGATGGGCGCCGCGGCGGCGCTGATTCATCATGCGGAGAATCTCCCGGCACTGTTGAATATCACCGCTCCTAATATTCCAGTGCTGCGACTGGATTTTCTGGAAAAGGCGTCGCGCTTTTGTTCGGCTTTTCAGGTCCGCTTTTTTCTGTTCGTTATTATGCTTGTCTGCGGGTATCTCGAATTCAGCCATCCGGGACTGTTGCTGCCCGCATTGATCGGATTGACCGCGCTGGCACTTTTCCTGGGTGGCCCGATGCTCACGGGGCTGGCTAATTGGTGGGAACTGGGCATTATTTTGCTGGGAATTGTGATTATCGCATTTGATTTTATCCACTTTGGTGGACTGGGGCTGCTGGCGATACCAGGATTTATCCTGGCGATTGTCGGAATGATCGCCTCATTTGTGCCAATGGGAGTATCGGGATTGGCCGCGGAGCAGGCCTTTCAAACCGGTCTGGGCGTCGTGGCGCTTGGAATGATTACTGCCGGGCTTATTATTATCGTGTTTATCAAGTATCTGCACATTACTCCGGGTTTTCGTAGGCTGCAATTAAAGCCGGTACCGGCGGTTATTCACTCCGGCACGGTGTCCAATGCCTCCGCTGATCTGCTGTTTGTCGGTGCGGTCGGGCGTGCGGTCTCTGAATTGCGTCCGTCGGGAAAGGCACGGTTTGATAACCATTTGGTAACGGTTGTTTCCCGCAATGAATTCATCGCGGCCGGTCTGCCGGTGCAGATTGTGGAAATACGCGAAAATCAGATTATCGTGCAGAAAATGTCAGATGATACCGGCCCCGTTGTTGAACCGGCGGTACAGGATTGAATGGTTATGAATGTGGATTTAATCGTTGCCAGTATTCTGTTATTTGTGGGAGCCTTGATCAGTCTGCTGGCGGAACTGGTTGTTCCGGCACACGGTTTTATGGCGATTGTATCGGCAGCGTTTGCGATATCCGGCGTGATCCTGAGTTTTATCGTCGGTCCCGGATTTGGCATGATTTGCCTGGGCGCATTTCTGATCCTGACACCGTTTGTGATAACCGGTTTTGTCAAGTTTTATCCCCATAGTCCCGTGGGCCGACGCGTGTTACTGCGCGGCCCTGATCCGCGGAAGGTAACCGCGGTATCGAAAAATCAGCAAATTGAATTAACTGCCCTTATCGGCCGATCTGGAGCGGCCATTACCACGTTGCGGCCATCGGGCACCGGCCTGATTGACGGCCACCGCATTGCCTGCATGAGTGAAGGCCCGATCATTGAAAAAGGCGCACCGATTCGTGCCGTCGCCGTATCCGGCGGACAATTGGTGGTTCAAAGAATAGAAAGTTAAAGCGGTGATGACCGCTTTCCAATTTACATCGTCGATGCCATGATGGCGGGTATGAAAGATGCTCCGCCATGGATTCGCATTCGTCTGGCCTATCCGCGCGTGCTATATGCGCCCGATGCCCACAGGCAATTATTTGCGCCCCGGCTGGTTATTGCTGCGGTGGCTCTGGTGTTGGCGGGGCTGGTATTTGCCGGACGGTCGCTGGCCCATTATCTCCCCGGCTCTACGCCGCCATCGGTGGGGTTGCCGTGGGTGGCACCTTTTGCGGGGCTGCTGCTGGGCATCGCCCTGATCCCCGGCCTTTTCCCGCACTGGTGGGAAAAATTTTACGCGTGGTTCTGCCTGGGGATCAGCATCATTGCCGCCATTGGGTATCTGTTACGATTTGACGGTTCCGCGCGATCTGCATTATTGGGCAGCCTGGCAACGTACATTGATTTTATTGTCCTGCTGGGGGCGCTATTTATCATTGCATCCGGCATTGTCGTGCGGGTTGGTAAGCCCGCCACGCCCGGCTTCAATGTGCTGCTGTTACTGCTGGCGGCAATCCTGGCCAATGTGTTTGGCAGCATGGGGGCATCGGTACTTCTGGCGCGGCCATTCTTTCGGATGAATCGAGCGCAGATCCGCCCCTTTCATGTCGTATTTTTCGTGCTTATTGTTGCCAATGTGGGGGCCTCGTTGACCGCATTGGGAGATCCGCCGCTGCTGCTGGGATTTTTATCCGGCGTGCCATTCTGGTGGATCACCATCCATGCGTGGAAAATCTGGCTTCTGGCGGTTGGGTTGCTGTTGGGAATGTTTTATATTCTGGATCGGCGTCGTAGCGGAAATGTGCCTTACACGGTGCCGGCCGCCCTGGAACAGGACAATGCCCCGATTATCGAGATTGACGGTGTCGAGCAACTGTTGCTTCTGCTGGTGGCTTTGGGGGCGTTGTTTCTAACACCGCCATGGCGGGACGCCCTTATGGTTCTGGCGGCCGCAACGTCATTGTTGGTCTGTCCGGCGGAATTGCGGCATGAGAATCGCTTTAACTTCCAGCCAATCCGTGAAATAGGCATCTTATTTCTTGCTATATTTTTAACCATGTCACCGGTGCTGAATCTTCTGACCAATCAGGCGCGATCCGGAAACCTGGCCCCTTGGCTTAACACCCCTGGAAAATGCTTTTTTACCACCGGTGTGCTGTCGTCGGTGCTGGATAACGCCCCGACATATATGGCGGTTCTGCAGGCAAGATTGGCTGTTCCCTCCACGTCACGGAGTGTTACGGTGTCAGTCCGTAAGGCCCTGCCCGCTTCAAGTGCGGCGAAAAAAAAACACGGCGCTGATGTCGCCAATGCCCGAGCCCTGCTGCGCCACAAGCTGGCTGATCCGGCAATGTCATTGGCGGTTTTGGCTGTATCCCTTGGGTCCGTATTCTTCGGGGCGTTAACCTGGATCGGAAACGGCCCGAATCTGATGATCCGGGCCATTGCGCAACAGGAGGGAATCGTGTGTCCCGGCTTTGTCGGCTATATCTTTCGCTATGCCCTTCCGGTTCTCGCGCCGGTGCTGATTCTCATCTGGTTCATATTTTTCCGATAGCAGGATGATTCAAACGAAATAATTCCGGGATTGTTTTCATGGCTCATTGCAAACTGACGGTTCATACCCAGACTCTCGGCAATCCCGTGGATCCGATGCGGCTGCTGCAGGTTTTGGCGGTGGAGCGTGGAGATATAGCCATGCTCCACAGCGGAAACCATGGCAACGCGGTACTGGCTGTCAAACCCATTGGCGGCGTTGTGCTTCATGCGCACAATGGGCAAATCAGCGTGCGCGCAAACGGAATAGCCGCAAATGCCCACGGTTCCCATGAATTCATCGGCTCGTCAGTCATGGCGTGGCAACGGTGGCAGGAAATTTTATCCGGCATCTGCTTTTCCCGGCCGACGCCGGAATTGGTTGGCTGGTTGGGGTGGATCAGCTACCAGGCCGGGGTGATGACCGAACTGCCTCGGCTGTATCACGTCGGCCAAACGGACATTCCCCTGGCGCATTGGCAATTATTTGAACGCTATTTTCTCTTTAATGCCGCCGCCCAACAGTGGCAGCTTGTTGTCGTGCAGGCAAAACCCCAAACGCATTGTGATGTTATCGCCGATATGCAAATGCAGATTCACATGGCTGAGCGGGTGGTGCTGCCAAATGACGGCCCGGCGGCCAAATCAACACTCCTGCAACGCCCCGATGCAGATGTATTTAAACAGGCCGTACGCCGCTGCCGGGAATTTATTGCCGCGGGCGATATTTATCAGGCTAATATTTCCGCGTTGTGGAAAGCTCACGTGGCGGAGCCGGCGTATCGGATATTTAATCGTCTGGCGAAAAGTAACCCGGCTCAATTTGCCGCCTGTATGCGGTACGGCGAACATGAAATGATCTGCGCTTCGCCCGAATTATTTCTTCAACGCAGGGGCACCCGGCTGGAAACCCGCCCCATAAAGGGCACACGTCCGCGCAACCTTTTCGATGCGCTTGCCGATCAGAATCGCTGCAACGATTTGCTCAACAGCGAAAAAGACCGCGCGGAACTTGCCATGATTGTGGACTTGCTGCGCAATGATCTGGGGCGGGTGTGCACGCAGGTGCGTGTGGAAAAAATCAGAGAAATCGAAAAATTGCCCACACTCTGGCATACCCATGCAATAGTAGCCGGCGAACTGCAACCGCACATGAGCAATCGCTGGGGAGACATTATCGCCGCGACGTGTCCCGGTGGGTCCATTACCGGTGTGCCTAAAATCAGAGCCATGGAGATTATCCATGAACTGGAATTGCAGAGTCGCGGCATATATTGCGGCAACATCGGATGGATCGGCCCGGACGGTTCAGGAGCATTGAATATTGCCATTCGCACGATCCATGTTACCGATGGAATTGCGGAAGTTCGCTCCGGTGCGGGCATCACCGCCGACAGCGACCTGGATGAAGAGTATGCCGAAATTCTGGCCAAAGCGGCGGCCCTGCTGCAAGCCGTCGTCGATGTGCCATGACCGGACGGGGAAAAGCCTGTTTTTTGATCCGCGTGGCGCGCCGTTTTCCAGTCTCAGAGCCTGTTTGAAATGTCCGATGCGGGTTCATTGACTTGGCAAATCGATCGATGCAAGGACGCAGATCTGAAGCATATTCCGGAATATGTTGGAAATCGAAAACACCGCAGACGACCGTTTGCCGCCCCAAGGCGCTGCCGCCGGAACTTCCAAGCAGGCTCCAAGCCCGGCCGGGAAAAGACCGCTGATAACGCGGATGCCGCGGATACGAGGGGGGTGTATGGGATCGCTCGTGACGCAATCACTAAAGCAAGCGTGAAACCCCGGACCTTCGCGCGTGCGTGCATTCAATGAAACCGATGTACATTATCCGTATTATCCGCTTAGAGAGTTTACCCCGTGCGCGCCGGGGCGGTCCACCCGGCAGTTTTTGCAGTTTAATGCCTCGCCAGCACGGACTGGCCGATGCTTGCCTCATCCAAAAGTTGACGGACGCCGGTGAACTCATTGCGTCTCATAGCAACGAAAAAGACCGCTGATAACGCGGATGCCGCGGATACGAGGGGGGTGTATGGGATCGCTCGTGACGCAATCACTAAAGCAAGCGTGAACCCCCGGACCTTCGCGCGTGCGTCTATGCAATGAAACCGATATACATTATCTGTATTATCCGCTTAGAGAGTTTACCCCGTGCGCGCCGGGGCGGTCTCTGTCCGTGTTTTTGGCCCAACGAAAAAGACCGCTGATAACGCGGATTTCGCGGATCCGAGAGCAGTGTAATGGGATTGCTCGGAACGCAATCGCTCAAGCAGGCGTGGAACCGCGGACCTTCGCGCGAGCGTCTATGCAATGCAAGATTATCCGCGTTATCCGCGCTATCCGCGGTCTCCGCCCGTGTTGTGGCCCGACGAAGAATGACCGCTGATAACGCGGATGCCGCGGATACGGTGGGGAGTGTAATGTGCTTGCTTGTGACGCAACCGCTCAGTTCGATGGAGGTCCCATATTCAAGTCAGCGTCTCCGTCCAATGAAACCCGTCAATCGATTATCCGCGTTATCCGCTTAGAGAGTTTACCCCGTGCGCGCCGGGGCGGTCCCCGTCCGTGTCTTGGCCCGACGAAAACGACCGCTGATAACGCGGATGCCGCGGATACGGTGGGGAGTGTAATGTGCTTGCTCTTGAGACAACCGCGCAAGTAAGAGCCTGTTTGAAATTTCCGCTGCGGGTTCATTGGCTTGGCAAATGGACGGATGCAATGACGCAGATCCGAAGCATATTCCGGAACATGTTGGAAATCGAAAACGCCGCAGACGGCCGTTTGCCGCCCCAAGGCGCTGCCGGCGGAGTTTCCAAAAAGGCTCTTACCAATATCGCAACGGATCAGGACCCTGTATATTGGCACCGGAACGTATGCGAAAGGTGCCGATGATGCCGAACTGGCACCGCGTTAAGCCCTGATGGCGCGTAAGCACGAATGTCTGGTGGAATAAATCAGAGGTGGGTTTATGAAACAAAAACGCATACCGGAAGTGATGGATTCGCCTGATATTGCTCCCGAATCTCACCATCGGGCTTTGGCCGGGCTGGAACGCATCAACTTCTGGAGCAACAGCGCCGGTATTGTGTGGAGTCAACTTGAACCGCTGCTGGATGCCACTCGGACAGTACGCGTGCTGGATGTCGCAACCGGCGGGGGGGATGTTCCCGTTGCCCTCTGGAAATTAAGTCGCGAAGCCGGCGTGAATCTGGACATTTCCGGCTGTGATAAAAGCCCGGTTGCCATTGAATATGCTAAAGCCAGGGCGGAAGCACACGGAGCCGCCATCCGCTGGTTTACCTGGAATCTTTTCACCGACCCGGTCCCACAAGGCTATGATGTCATTGTGAGTTCTTTATTTATGCACCATCTGGATTCCGAGCAGGCAGTCGAATTTTTGAAAAAATTGGCTGCCGGAGCCGCCACGCGATTGATTGTCAATGATTTGCGGCGATCAACCGCGGGTTGGATGCTGGCGCTGGGAACCGCCTGTGTGTTACGCTCGCGCGTGGTGCTCATCGACGGGCCACGATCCGTGCGTGCGGCTTACACCATGCCGGAAGCGGCCGAACTGGCGGCCAGGGCGGGTCTGAAAGACGTAAAAATTGAGCCTCGCTTTCCGCTTCGATTTGTCATGACGTGGAGCCGAAGATGATTTGCGCCTCCGACATGTCCAAACGGGATCGCATATGGGATGTGCTGATTGTTGGCGCCGGTGTTGCCGGGGCTATGGCTGCCAGCCGGTTGGCGCAGCTGGGACTAAGTGTATTGCTGATTGATAAAGCCGCTTTCCCGCGGGCGAAAGCCTGCGGTTGCTGTCTGAATCACTCGGCAGTGGGCTTGCTTACTGATGCCGGCCTGGATGTTCGTGCTCTGGGAGCTGTTCCCGTAAACCGCTTTGAACTTGCATGTTCAGGGACAACCGTGACTGTTCCGACTCCGCCCGGCCTGGCTGTTTCACGGGAAATTCTGGATGTGGCATTAATACGCCATGCGGAAAAAGCCGGCGCGGTATTTATGTCCGGCGCTCCGGCGGTGTCAACCCGGACCTCGGCTGATTACCGTGTGGTTGATGGCCGACACAATGGCATTGAAACGTCCTGGCGGGCCCGGGTGGTGCTGGTGGCTGATGGGCTCGGCGGGCGGTTGCTCAAGGATTCCGGCGGGGTGCACATTGCCGCCAAGTCGCGTGTGGGCCTTGCGGGAACTTTGGAACATACCACTGATTTCTACGCACCGGGAAACATTTACATGGCATGCGGCAAACGCGGTTATGCCGGACTTGTGATGGTGGAGAATGGACGGCTGCATATTGCGGCGGCACTGGATTGCACTGCCGCACAACAGGCGGCGGGGGCGGGTAATGCGGTGGCGGAGATTATCCGGGAAGCCGGATTGCCTGTGCCTGCGAGCCTCGGTACATGCCGCTGGTATGGCGCACCGGCGTTGACCCGGCGGCGTCACAGGCTTTTTGAACAGCGACTTTTTATCCTCGGTGACGCGGCCGGATATGTCGAACCCTTTTCCGGGGAGGGCATGGCCTGGGCTTTGGCGAGTGCCAGTCGTGTGGTGCCGCTGGTATCGGCGGGTGTTCAAGCGTGGCGTCCGGAACTTGGGCGGCAGTGGGAATTGCAACACCGTAAGCTCATTGGATCGCGACAACGCATGTGCCGGGTGCTCACGCTGCTGTTGCGAAATGCGGGCCTGACGCGCGTGGCCATCGAGGCGCTGCAATTATCGCCAGCACTGGCAAGTCCTCTGGTGCGGCGCATCAATCGACCATTTATTCTGGCTTGATTTCGGAGGTAAGATGGGTTGGCATATTGATGGAATCGGAACCGCACTGCCTGATCATGGCATCAGTCAGAATCGGGCCTGCGCTATAGCCCAAAAAGGACTGACGGAAAAGCAATCCCGGCTCCTGGCAACGATTTACCGTAAATCCTCCATTAAACGCCGGCATACCGTTCTTCTGGATCAGGACGATGGCACAACGCCATTTTATGATTCAGCCGATGCATCCGGTGGCAACGGGCCTGGCACCGGGCTGCGCATGGACCGATATGCCGCTGAAGCTGTTTCACTGGCAATTCGAGCGTCACAAAACGCATTACGCGATGCCCGTTTTCAAGCCGGCACAATTACCCATCTCATTACGGTTTCCTGCACCGGCTTTTTTTCTCCGGGGCTGGATCGGGAACTTATTGAATCGCTGCAATTATCACGATGCGTCAGCCGGACAAATATCGGCTTTATGGGGTGCCACGCCGCACTTAACGCCATGCAGGTGGCTTTAGCCATTGCCAATGCGCGGCAGGACGCAACGATTCTATTATGCGCTACGGAATTATGCAGCCTGCATTTTCAGCGCGGATGGAATACCGACAATGTGCTGCCCAATGCGTTGTTTGCCGATGGCTCAGCTGCGGTGGTCGGCACTCGGGCCGATCGGCCCGGCACGTGGACCTGCCAGGCTACCGGTTCGTACCTGTTGCCCGATTCCAACGCGGATATGACCTGGCGAATCGGTGATCATGGATTCCGCATGACCCTGTCGCGGCGCGTGCCCACGCTGATCGCGGAAAATCTCAAGCCCTGGCTGGAGCAGTGGCTGGCCGGACAAAATTTAAAAATTGCGGACATCGGTTCCTGGGCTGTACATCCCGGTGGTCCGGGTATTCTCGATGCGGTCAGTGCCAGCCTGAATCTAAGCTCGCAAGCCCTGGACGTTTCACGGCAGGTGCTGGCAGATTGTGGCAATATGTCATCGCCGACGATCCTGTTTATTATTGATCGTCTGAAAACTCAGCAGGCCCCGTTGCCATGTGTTATGCTGGCATTTGGCCCGGGACTGGCCATTGAAGCCGCATTGCTGGTTTGACACAGCAATGCGGCTTCGAATTGGCATGCAGTTATTTCACACAACATCCGCACGACGGATATTAATGATGCATCCAGGGCGGCATCTTGCCGCGTGGCAAGCTTTTGAGATAGGCGGTTACCGCTACCGCGTCGGCATGATTCAGGCGATACGCCGGCATGGGCGGGCCTGCATAATGACCGCGCGGATCGCGCCCGGTGGTCAGAAATTTAATCATCTCACCGGCGTTCCACCGCCAGGGTAATCCAGCAAGATTCGGTGCGCCCCGCGGCCAGCGCCGCACCGGGAAATTCGGCTTATAGGCAATTCTTGCTCCCTGCAGCCATTTCGATTTGATGAAGCGGCCATTCTGGTTCATTGGTGTGTGGCAATCGCCGCACATGGCTACCTGATTCACCAGGTAACTTCCGCGGGCAATTTGCATATCCACCGGCGTACCCGCCGCAGGTGCCGCCGCCGCGGTTGACTCAATGCCCAAATTGGAATTGGATCGCATGGCGACCCCCGTTGTTATGCCGGCCGCCAGTAGCGCAGCACCTGCGAGATACCAGAATTTTCCGAGGCGTTTCTTCATAGTGCACTCCAAAAAAAGGTAAAAAGAATCCATCCTGCCAAAAAATTGCCGTTCACGGCACCGCTGCCCGAATATAGCCCCTCCCCGGTGGTCTTGTAACGGAACCCTGCCCACCGGCTAATTAATGAAACCAAATTATCCAGACCCGGTTTCAGATCGTCAAACGTCCGTTACCGCGCCCAACGCTCAACATGGACCAAAGTTGCAGCCTGGCGGCCTGAACTTGTAGCAGTCCAATGCGGTAGCTAAGACCATGATCGCCCAGCCCCAAACTCACGGCACCACAAGGGCACGAATCTAGAAAAGGGCTGGTTGAGGAGCCAGGAGTCAGGAGTCAGGAGTCAGGAGTTAGGAGGGTTTTGAAGCGCTGCGCTTTCAATTTCTTCCGGGTTCAAGATTCAAGGTTCAGAGTATTGATCCACAGATTTCTCAGATTACGCGGATGCAGCGCGTTGAGCACGGAGCATTTCGCATTTGGCATTTGCAACAGGAATTTTCGCCACAAAGGCATAAAGGCGCAGCAACAGTATTGGTCAGTATTAACAGTATGGATCAGTATTAACAGTATTGATCGGTATATTCAGTACCTGCCCCAAGCAGCGGAAATCATTGCTTCCCGTGCGCGCCGGGGCGGTCCACTCAACAGGGACCCCAAGCAGGCTGGCGCGCCGTTACGGTGCCCCTGTGTTTGCAATGCGATGGCCACTTCACCGGCACAGTTCCCGCGCCGCCCACATCATTGAAAATTGGCCGTGCAGATTCCCGGTCTGCTTGGGGCGGCTGAGGTAATAGCCCCAGTTGTTGGCGTGTTCGGTGAGAATACACACGTCACGCACGTTGTATTTGCTGTCCAGATGGCGGCACAGCGCCAGCCATCCTTTTTTTACGGCCGTACGATATTTCTTGCCATGCAGCCAGCCATGGTTCACCCCCGTTGCCAGGGCGTAGGTGAACATGCCCGTGCAGGAGGATTCGTTCCACGCTTTGGGGTCATTGACCACTTGCCGCCACATGCCGTCTTTGGCCTGATATGTAAGCAAACCAGCCATCATGGCCTTGTAGCTTTTCATGATTTTTCCATATCCCGGCATTGTTGCGGGCAATCCGGTGACAGCCTCCGTCAGAGCCGAGGCCATCCAGCCATCGCCGCGTCCCCAATACACATGGGCTTTGATGCCATGAAAAAATAATCCGTCCGGCTGCTGAAAATCTCGGATAAACAACAGCAATTCCCGTATCGCCCGGCGGGCATAGCGCTGTTTATGCGTGATCTGCCAGGCGTGGATTTGTACCGCCGCGAGCTTGAACGCGCCATCCAGATAATAATTGGTTTCCGGGCTTAGTTTGCCGGCAATGGGTTTATTCCATTGCGCATTGGCAAACCTCATGCCTAATTTCAGATACGGCTTTAAACCGGTCTGCTGATAGATTTCCAGCGGTAGAAGACCAAAGACACTGTTGTCCACATTGACCGGTGGTGGAATATATTTGCGGCCACGCCGTGTGAGAATCACCGCATAACGCTTGACCACCGCCGCAAGCAGCCGCTTGTGACCCAGGCTGCCGGTAAATCGGGCGGCCGCGTAACCCGCGCAGCTTTCCATGTAGGAAAAGCCGTGGGCCATGGCAAAATGTTTCCGCGCCAGAAGATTCCGCACCAGTTTGACTCCCACCGTGCCCGGTGCATCGCCCTTGGGCCATGGCCCCCATGTGCCTGCCGTTGTCGCCGCGCCACAGACTGCAACGCGCAGGGACAGCAGCATGACGGATACAAGCAGCAATAAACAATAACGTCGCACAGTCATGATCGCACCATTCCTGGTTCAAGAAAACATATTGACAGCAACCGCGCCGTCATGATCAGCGCATGATAACGCCGAAATTTAAATTCGCCCAATTCGGCTCGTCGCGATTCGGCGTGGCAATTGGTTTTCGAGCCGGGACGACAGGCGTTGCTCGATCTGAGTAAAGTGTTAATGGAATTCCGTTTTGTATTCGCAACGGGGCAGCACCGGCACGGTCAACCCAACGGTGGGGTAGCTGGTCCCCAAACCCGCCCAACCGCAATCGAAAAATATCGGATATATTGCCACGAACCGCCGCATATTCCGGAATATGTTGAAAATCGAGGACGCCGCAGACGGCCGTTTGCCGCCCCAATGCGCTGCCGGCGGAGTTTCCAAGCAGGCTCTAAGCCTGAGCAGGAGAGAAAACCGCTGATAACGCGGATGCCGCGGATACGAGGGGGGGCGTCAACGAGTCCCGGCGCGCCGGGAAGCAACGAATAACGAGCAACGAGCAACGGTCGGCAGGTAATTTGTTTTGCGGGCGCGTGTTCTGGGCCCGACGAAAACGACCGCTGATAACGCGGATGCCGCGGATACGAAGGGGGTGTATGGGATTGCTCGGGACGCAACCGCTCAAGCAGGCGTCAACCCCCGGGCCTTAGCGTGTGCGTCTATGCAATGCAAGCTATACACATTATCCGCGTTATCCGCTTAGAGAGTTTACCCCGTGCGCGCCGGGGCGGTCCACGCCCGTGTTTTCAAACAGGCTCTCAGGTATCCGTTTGCCGCACAAGTGTTAAAGGCGTACAATTTCAGCGGTAATCAGATGGGCCGGTTGGACTTGTCTATCAAAGATGCCGCCAGTTGCCGAGGTCATTAAAGTTCATCGCCTCGGTCTGATTGAACCCGCCACGGCATGCGGGGGCGGCTCATTGGTGTAACGGGGTGTACATGCAGCTTTCCAAACGCACGCAATATGGAATTCGTGCACTGATCTGTTTGTGTGAAGCGTATCCCAGGGGCTACATCCAAACGCGGGAGCTTGCCGCCCGGGAAGGTTTGCCGCCGAAATTTCTTGAATCCATTTTGTCGTCACTGGCACGCGGTAAGTTTTTAATTTCCAAAATAGGATCCATGGGAGGCTATCGCCTTGCCCGCAGTCCGGAGAACATTATAGTGGGGGAAGTTATTGGCCGGCTGGAAGGCAAGAAGCTCACGCAGGAAAATGTTGAACTTCATGACGACATGAAGCCAGGGGAAATGGCTGTGGAAATATTGCAAACCCGAATTTCCGCCGCCATGTGTGAAGTTATGGATTCCACAACGCTCGCGACGCTTGTGGAACAGGTCAACCAGAAAAGTCGCGGGGGGCAGATGTACTATATATGACACCCGGACCCGCACCATCTTCGCCCGGTTTATCGCCGGGAAACGCGCCTAAATTGCCCCAGTCCGGCGGATTTCGCCGGCACCTGCAGTCGGTATTCATCGGCGGTTTTGTCGTTCTCATACCGCTGCTGGTCACGCTCTACATTGTGAGTTTTATTTACCACTTTGCCACAGGGTTTTCATATCCCGTCGCGCAGTGGATGCTCAAGTCCAATGTCTTCGGTCGCATTGCGCCGATTGATACCACCAAAGCCACGGGGTATCTGGCTCCCGTATTGGCTGTGGTGCTCACTGCGGGATTTATCTACCTCATTGGCGTACTGAGCACGTTTGTCATCGGCCGGCAGATTCTCAATGTGGTGGATCGCTTTATTGAAAATTTGCCGCTGCTGAAAGGTATTTATGGTACCACCAAGCAGGTCATCGGCGTGTTTCGTCAAAGCGGCGGGGGAGCCGGGTTTCAGCGCGTGGTGCTCGTGGAATTCCCACGCCAGGGACTCTGGACCATCGCCTTTGTCACCAATGAAATCACGGACACATCGCGTGGAGAAAAATACGTCACGATATTTATCCCCATGACACCAAACCCGACCAGCGGATTTTTTCAGATGGTGATGGAGCATGAAGTTCGCAACACGGATTGGACCGTGGATCAGGGCATTAAAATTGTTTTAAGCGGTGGCCTGCTTGCACCGACAGAATTGAACTTCGGCGACACGACATCCGTACCCGCAGTGCTGAAAACTGACGATGTCCCGTTGACCTGAACGATGCCGATACAATATCCCGCAGCGTGTCACGATCGGGCAATAGCATCATTGCAACGCGCAAGCACAAAATCCGATTTCAATTCAATGATTCAATATTGACCCTGGGAGCGGAAAGCAGAATTCCCGCGGCCACAACCGCTAAAATGGCGGCATAGCCATACGCCCAAACCCATGATGCCTGAATGTTGTATAGCAACCCCATGAGGATGTTGGCGAAAAACAGGCCCAGGCTGCGCGTGGCGGTTAATGCGCCCATGCCGCCGCCGGTTTTTTTCTGCGGGATAATCAGCGAAATAATGGTGGGTTCCAGCGTTTCAATTACGCCCAGGGCCAGCCCCATCAGGGCCACAACCGGGTAATACAGGAACGCGGAGTTGTGCAGTGTGCTGACCACCGCCATGCCCGCCGCACCGATTCCACCCGCCAGATAACCCGCCAGAGCCAGAGCTTTCACATTGCGCTTATTAAATTTGCCGACCACCAGTCCGGTCAGGGCCGATACGCCAAAAAATACGACATATGCCAAAACCGCCAGGGCCCGGCTGCCGGTGGCCTGATCAACCGTTAGAATCGGAAAGCCGAAACTAAACGAGCTGAACCCATAAAGGCCGGTGGCCCAAAGCAATCGGTAGTACAGCCCGCGATTCCCCGCATCACTTGCCGGGGCGGATGTTGGCGTGACGGAAGACGGCGGAACAGGTTCTTCAATTTTCTTACTGCGCACCATGGCCAAAACCGCACTGGAACAAAGCAGTGGAATAATGGTGATCAGAAAAATGATTTTTAGCGGCGTGCTTCCCCAAATCAGGATCATTGCGCCAGTGGCGGCAAGAAAGCCGCCCCCGATATCCAGCGCGTGCAGAAAACCGAATGCGCGGCTGCGGTTGGTGCGGGAAACCATCTGCGCCATAAGCGTGCGGCGGGGTGGGGATCGGAAATTTCTGGCCCACCAGCCACCGGCAAACAGAGCCACCGCCGTTACCGGCGTGGCGGCCAATCCGGCAAGTGACAAAAGCGGAATAAATAAATTGCCTGTAATGGCCATTTTTTTATGACCATAACGGTCGCCCAGTTGCCCGCCAATTAAACCGAATATTGCGCCAGGTCCATAACTGATGGCTGTTGCCAAGGCAAAAACCCAGACCGCCGCGTGCAGATTCATTACCAGAAAAAGGGGAAATATCGCCAGCACGGCCTGATAGCCCAGATCGGCAAAACATGCCGACAGACATATAAACAGCACATCGCGTGTGAGCCATGTGCTGTTTGTTTCTGATGTTGCGGCTATTGCATCATTCATAACACGGGTTTTACGGCCATAATCGTTTCAGGTCAACCGTACGATGTGATATTACGGGATATCGGGCCTGCGGCCGCTTCCGCAACATGCCTGCGATTGCTTGCGAACACCATGAGCAGATTACCCGTGAGTAATGACTAAAAGGGTTCGGGCCACGGATTTCACGGATGACCCGGCGCGGCGAAGCCGCAATTAAACATCACATAGCCGCCGGCTTTGCCGGCGGTAACCGTCCGCCTAAAGGTGTGGTGTGCCGAGCTGGGAATTCTTCGCAGACCGCGAAGAATTTCACAGATTGTGACACCGATACGGAGACGAACAATTGATCACGGCGCGCCGGCAGGGAATCTGGAAGGTAAGCCGGCGAGCCTGCTCGCCGCTGCTTGAGATTCCCCGGCACGCCGGGCCAAGGCTTCAAATGCTAAATTCCAGGTTCGAGATTCCAGGTTGCGGGTACTGAAGAAACTGCTAATACCGCTAATACTGACAATACTGACAATACTGACGATACTGACAATACTGACAATACTGACAATACTGATAATACTGATAATACTGACAATACTGTCTCCGTGAAACCAGTGGATTGGAATTCTGAACCTGGAACCAATACGGTTTTTTCACGCATCACTGCAAGCCCGAGTTCATGGGGGCTGATGCTGCACAATGCCGCACCTTATCCCACGCGTGACGGCAATGTGCCCGGCGGACGAATGGATATGCGGTGGTTACGATTCCCGGGCGGTGACAAATCGGGCCATATCAATGAGAATCTGCCGGATTTCCGACTCCGGCAAATCCGAAATAGCCGCAATGGCCTGATCGACCAGTTGCTGCGCACGGTTGCGGGCGTACCGCATTGATGGGCTGGGGATTAACAATTGCCGCGCATTGTCGATGCGATCGGGGGCATCCGATTCAAGCAGGCTGATCAGCAATTGCTGGTGGGTGGGGGCGGCGGTGGCCAGAAAATGTATCATCGGCAAGGTCAGCTTGCCTTTTTCAATATCGGTCCCCAATGATTTTCCGACCGTTTTCTGCTGTCCCGCAATGTCCAGCAGATCATCGACAATTTGAAATGCCATGCCCAGATCCCGGCCATAATTGCCCAGTGCCTCAACCGTTGTCGCATCCGCATCCGATGCCCAGGCTCCCAGCCGGCACGATGTTTCAATCAAACTGGCGGTTTTCCGGTAAATAATGTCAAAATACGTTTTTTCAGTTAACGCCCAGTTTCCGCGGTTAAAATTCTGCGTCAGTTCACCTTCGCAGACAACATTGGTGGTGCGGCCGATGGCGCGCGACGCAATCTGGCTGTCCAGTGAACTGCAGAGATGATACGCGTGACTGATTAACAGATCGCCAAGCAAAACCGCGGCCTCATTGCCGTGCAGATGATTGATCGTGGCACCACGCCGCCGGATTTCCGCATTATCCAGTACATCATCATGGACCAGTGTGGCAACGTGTACCATTTCCACCACCGTGGCAATGGTAACATGGGTCTGCCCCAGCGGCTGGCCATTGTTGCGGGCCGCAAGGCCGGAAAGGAAAACCAGCACGGGGCGCAGCATTTTGCCGCGGAATCTTTCAACATGATTGGAAAGTTTCTGCACATGATCCAGCTCGCTGGCCAATTCGCGAGCGAAAAGGTCGTTTACCTGCGCCAGGTACGGCTCAATTAGCTGCAATGTAATCGGGCCAGCCAGTGTGACCATAAAAAGCTCTCCACGAACGGGGCCGGAAAAACCATCCCAAAATCCTGACCTACGGCCAAATGACCGTTCAATTGTTATTGAAACTATAGAAAATTTTGACAGGAAAGTCCAGTGTCTCGGCAAACCGGGGCAAAATCAGCCAATCAACGGGCAGTATGTTAGCGTCGCGCTAAAAAAAAGCAATGTCTTCTCCTCATTGCGTTTCTGGAACAACGCCAAACCCCACCCCGCGCGCCGGTACCGCCCTTCCCGCAGGGGACCCGACGAATGACCGCCACGTTTTATCGCCATCGCCTTTCTCCCTTCGCTTGCGACGGCAACAGAGTCTCATATCCCATTATTTAATGGAAGTCGCGGTTTAAAAAACGGAAACGGAATGGTCACGACTTTTGGCCTTAATGGGCATGATTTTGTCGCGCAAGCTTGCGTCACAATATGCACAGTGGCAAAGCGTTCGCGCGGAAGGAATAATGTGATAGAATGCCGCGCGGCCACTTGCACCTGTAACAAATTTGGCATTCCTCCGATGCTGATATGTTTTCTTCACTTGTTCCGGCCTCGGCTCGCAGTACCGCAGTGAATCAGATAATTCTCACAAATTATTCAGCGGCCACTGCTCCAGCACAACAGGCCGTATTGCAATGTTTCAACTTAAAACCTGCGTAAAGTGTGAAAGCGAAGCGAAATCGGTCCGGCAAAATCTCCACTTGCTCCAGATGCGAAGAATGCGACTTTTATGTCAAAAAGGGTCCCTTCGGCTAATATGGATCGAGGATCAGGTCAGTATTATACTGACGAACTTGGATCAGATACCGTGGTTATACCAATAGTGACATGAAGAAAAGAGATAAATCAGTTACCACCCTGGCAGACGTCGCCCGCCGTGCGGGTGTTTCACCAACAGCGGCTTCGTTTGCATTGAGTAACGGCCCCCATGCCAGGAAAGTCAGCCCGCAGAAGCGGAAACTCGTTAGGGAGGCGGCGCGGGCATTAGCCTATGTACCCAATCAGGTAGCGCAGGCCTTGCGGCGACAGCACACACAAACAATTGGAATTCTTTTTCCCGACTTCTATGCGGACTGGGCTCAGCGTGTGATGCAGGGAATTGATATCGCCATGGATCAGCACGGATACATCCCGTTGATTACCAGAGACTCCTGGTCGCCGCAGCGGCAGCACCGGGAGATACTTTCGCTGATTGGACGGCAGGTGGATGGAATCATCCTCGTTGCGCCAATGTCCGAAAATCTGCCGTTGCTGCGTAAGGTGCAAAAAAGCGGGACTCCCGTCCTGTTTTTTGGCGAGACCCCAATAGAGCGGCACAACTTCAGTTATGTGGTATGGAATGAAGGCCAGGCTGTGGAACTGGCGACCCAACACCTGGTTGGCTGCGGGCGGCGTCACATATGGTTTGTCAATCCGGGATCTTTCGCCAATGAACATTTAGCACAAAGCCGCGCCCGAATATCGGTGTTTGAGGCACTTTGTGAGAAGCTCAGCCAATCCCATAAATTGATTTCGCGCGTTATTCAGTTGCCGTCGGGCGTTGCGGCCGGAGAACAGATTGCCGGTATGCTCGCAAATGAAAGGGAGACTTGTCCCGATGCCGTACTGGCATCCAACGACCTGCTGGGGCTTCAGATCATGGAGTCTCTTCTGGCACAAGGCGTTAAAATCCCGTCGCAAATCGCTCTGATGGGATTGTGCAACCACCCTATTTCTGCCAGTCCATCAATCAGTTTATCGTCGGTTCACCAGCCCTTGGAGCAGATGGCAGTCGCCGCGGGAGAAGCGATGGTGAAATTGATTGCCGGCAAGGAGAAGCATCCCCTGAGAATCGTATTTGATGCGACAGAACTGTGTATACGACGGTCCACCGGCCAGCCTGGAAGTCCCCTGGCTTCATACAAATTGTGACTGGTCGCGCAATATCAATGCGTATTGCGACGGACCATATCAGGGGCTAAGATTGTAAATCAACAGGGCGACTGTGCAGAAAGTCAACCCGTGTACGTCGAGTGTCCGGGGGCTTGGTATTCCAGCCAATTAAACGCTGGGTCGAAGCCGAATAAGCCGGTTGGTCAGTATTTGAGGTTCTCTCGGGAAATCGCCTGCCGATATAAGCAGAGCGATTGCAGTCGCATTCTTATCGGAGTGTTCAAAGTGTTTAATTGTTGCAATGTGACAGGCAAGTGAATTCTTCTGGCTAAGCAACGCCATTTCCCGCCGAAGCCCCGGGGTGACGAGCAAAAAAACTTGAAAGTGGCCAGCCGTGACGAATCACTTTTTCTTCGCACCTTAGGGCCGATCCAATAGCCCGGCCCGCCTGCCGAAACGACAGGGTGACCGGGGTCGGGGTGGTATTTGTTTATGTTTTTTTCTCGCACCGCTTGCTTTTTTCCGGTTTTATGATAAGTATATACACTTAGCATTAAGGAGGCCGTTATGCGCGTTCCCAAACACCCCACTCTGATCCGTCGCCTGCGAGACGCTCGCGTCAAGCAGTTGGTGCCACGGTGCCCGCCTCTGGCCGCGTCCTTGGGGCACAATG
>JAJZJL010000056.1 GCA_021810145.1 Planctomycetota bacterium
CACCCGCGATTGGGTGGATGTTACCATCCGTCTGACCGCCGAAGATGTATCATTAAACGCCATTGTGGTGGACACCGCGGGCATGCGTGATACGAACGATCCATTGGAGATGGAATCGATTTTGCGATCGCATCAACAGACATCGAATGCGGATATTGTCGTTGTTGTGATAGATGGTTCGACAAGCACTGGACCGATGACCGAAAGCATGGCGTTATCGGCGGGGCATCAAATCCTTTATGCCGTTAACAAAACCGATTTGCCCATTCAATCCGGTCGTATCGCGCATCATGCGGATGAGTCGGTGGTGTACATCAGTGCGTTAACCGGTGATGGCATAGACACCCTGCACGCGGCAATTTTAAAAGCTTTGGGTGTGTGGCATGGTTTCACCGGCACGCCGATTATTTGGACGCAACGGCAATGGACGGTACTGGAAGCATTGGCCCGGGCACCAAGCTGTTCCGCAGCGGCGCTGCATTTGCAGGAGCTATGCGGCACGGAACTTCCTTGCTGACTTCCCAAATTCGCGGTTTTCGGTCCAGCGCGTTTCCGGGACCGTTACACCTTTTCCCGCGTCACCATCCGTCGCGAAATTTGCGGCCCCGGCAATATGGCTCCCGCGGCCAGCGCCATAATCAGAATCAGTTCCGTGATCGATTTCGGACCGCAATGAGGTTCAGCGTGCTGACACTATAAGCCGGCATGGTGTAGGTGAAGAATTTGGGATTGGTAATGCTCCTGTTACCAACAAAAACGGGATTGGCGGAACTGTGGGTTAATTGATAGATCTCCGCTTTATCAAATGTTTTCATGTGATCCAAATGAATGGTCGCGGTCAGGGCATGGGCGGTTTTGTTGATGGCAATGACGATCATGTGCGAGGGATCCTTGGAATCCAGGCTTGCGTAAACCGAAGTGTCCGCAACATTGCTGGTGCCGGCCGAGATGGATTTATCGCCAAACGTCGCACCGTGGCCGTTATAATTCCGGTACATGGCGAAGGCGGCTCGGATAAACGGTTCGCTGGAAGCGCCGGGCCATTCATCCGCGGAATATACGCCATATTTGCCGAATATTCCCAGTACATCCGCCTCGGCGATACCTCCGGAAATATCGGATCCGCCCCCATAGTTATATTCACTGAACGAAAGCTTTGTGCCCGGATAATTGGCATTGATTTCACGTTGAAGTCGCGGCAGCAGATCAATGGCTTTTCCACCGAGACTTTGCGCAATCCAGCTTTTCTCAACGTAGGTCGAATCCCAAAGCGATCGCGGTGCCTGCAGCCGCGCTGCGACCACCGCCGGATCGGTCGAGCTTTCGGTGGTAATGCGTGTGCCATTACCCGTTGCTTCCGGGTACCAATGCAGATCCAGAACATCCAATAGCCGCTTTCCGGCCGCCTTTCCGGCCAGTCGCATTTTCGCCAGATAATAGGATAGAAAATTCCCGTAAGGTTTCCCGGTGTAAGGATCCATCGCGGCATTATCGGCTGCGGAGTCCCTGGCATTCTGCAAAGTTCGGTAGGCTCCCCAGCCATAGCTCACCGGACCATACACCAGACTGTGAGGCACAATGCTTTTAATCATCGAAGAATAGGTAATCGATTTTTGCAGCAATTCAGCGTACGTTAGCGGCGCAGGGTGTACTTCCGGATGGGTATTGGGCCACAAAGACGGTTCATTGTCCAAATCGAAATTGATCGGAGTGGTGGTACCGGCGGTAAAATCCTTCGGGAAATGGCTTTTAACCCATTGAACGAATTGATTTTCATAGACCGGCTTTGTGGACATGCCGGTTACGGATGCGGGCGCATTGGCATACTCAGGCACAAAATACGGGGAATCTGATGGCGGTGTGGTGGGGCTGGCAAAACCGGATTTCGCGGCAGATACATAGCCGTTCATTGGAACCGTCAGCAGCAGGCCCGCATGATTGGCGGCCGCATTTTCAATTCTTGGAATCATCGCGCCGCCGGGTGTGGATCGGCCGCCGAGAAAAGTGTCATTCGAATATCTGTAATCATTTCCGGCGTTGGAATAATTGTTGGTCCAGTTGTACGCGGTCCAGCGATTTCCGCCGAGGCGGTCATAGGTAAGATTGGACCCGGAGGGAATCGGTTGATTAATCCCGTAGATATATCGGGAGATGGAGTGGACATCTTGTGCTGCGTTTATCGTAAACGTCACGCCATTCTGACTCTGCGCCGCTCGCACTGAAACGGCTGCCGCCAATAATGCGCACGCGCATAATGCCTGTTTGTTAATCCGCATTTTCATCGGGGAACTCTCCACCGCCGGCTTGAATGGACGCACAGGTGTGATCGTGGCGGAATCACACCGGCACCCGTTGGCCGCGGGATAAGCGGTTTAAAGGAGTCGCACTCACCGCAATAACATCAGCGTAACACGCCGAACGAGGTGGATCAATCAAATCATTCGTCTTTCCTTTTCGAATCGTGGCCCATGAAAGGGTTGTGCATCTTTTTCCATGGTGCACATGGCCGCGTTAATAAAGGGCCGAACTTGCGTTTACAGCTTCATGGGCCTGATACGGTTGCCGCGACGGCGGCAGGGGGGTGAATATCAAAAAAAAAGCGAAAAGGACAAAGATTACATTTTGACGTTTCTGAATCGCAACGGCATGGATGCGTCGTATTTGTGTGCCGCTGTGCGGGGAAAAATACACACATTTGGCCGAATTTTATCAATATCGGCAGATTTTCGGAAGCGGAAGCAATGCGGTAATGAGCCTGGTTAATGGGAATGCAGGTCCGGTGACTTGAGATTTTGGATATTTTTCACTTGACCCAATCGCTTTTAGCGGTGATAGTTTTAGCACAGCGCCGAAGCTGTCGTGGCCCGGGGTTCGATTATTGGATGGTCGATGGCGTCACGAGGGTTCGGCATGCCGGTCAGGATGTTTGGCTACGGAGGCTTTCACCTATGGCAACAGTTCGCACTCAGCGCAGCGCGCCACCTTATGCACTAATTGTATTCGTCGGTCTTTTTCTTGTGGCGACAATTATCGCCATTCTTTTGTACCTCAAATTAGGTAAGGCGGAACAGACGGCTTCGACGGATCGGCAGAATC
Organism: Planctomycetota bacterium; assembly: GCA_021810145.1. GTDB lineage: Bacteria > Planctomycetota > Phycisphaerae > WQYP01 > WQYP01 > JAMDCX01. The sequence goes on from JAJZJL010000056.1 coordinate 3,097, forward strand.
TTGCGCTGATTGCGTCACCCGAAGATCAGAACCAGCAGATTATCGCGGATCTGAAAGCCAATGCGTCCACCAGCAATACGGTGGTGCGGCAGTTGGTGGATCAGATTAATCAGTTGGAAATGAAAATCAGCGGTAACAGCGGAGGCCAGGTGTCACAGCTTATTGGCCCATCCGGTCCGGTGAACCACATTCTGACCCAAACCGGAATGACCGGAAAATCGCTGGTGCTGGCATTGTCCGAGGTTCACTCGGCTCTGGTGAATGCTCAAAAGGAAATCGCGCAATATCACACGCACCTGGCCAATTATCAACGGCGGTTTGCATCCACACGCTCGTCATTCAAGGATGATATCCACGCAATCAATGACAAATTGACATCGGCTCAGAGTCGTATTGATGCTTTGACCGCCAGTCTCAATGCCGCTAACAGCCAGGTTTCAACCGAGGCCGGTAAATTGCAGCAACAGCTCACCGCTGAACAGTCCAAGTACATTTCCGAACTGCGCGGACAGGTTATTCAGATCCAGCAGCTCAAGCAGGAACTTCAAGCTCGAATCACCGTTGTACAGGATCTGCGCAATCAGATTGCCGCTTATCGTGCTCCAAATACCGGAGCCAACGCCATTCTCAGTCAGGCGGATGGCAAAGTGATTCGTGTTTCACCGCTTACACAGCATGTTTACATTAATTTGGGAAGTGCCGAACATATAACCGTTGGTCTGTCATTTGCGGTTTATAATCCGAATCTCGGTGTTGACACCGGTGAGAACGGCGGCGGCGCGGGTTCCATTGCGGTGATCCGCGTTGGCAAATTCGCCTCGGTTTGCCGTATTACCCACCTGCAACCCAATGCACAGATTTTTGCCGGTGATCTCATCGCCAATCCGGTTTTCCATAAAGATCAGAACCGGAAGTTCCATTTTGTCATCTATGGCAATTTTGATGTTAACGGCAACGGCATTCCAACCGCTGCCGGTCGCCGACAAATTGTGCGACTCGTTGAATCCTGGGGTGGCGTGGTTGACAAACACCTTTCCACCCAGACCGATTTCCTGGTATTGGGTTCCCGTCCAAGCAGCGCATTGCTGAATTTCAGCGGCGTGGAGACGGCTCAAACCGCGGCCTTGAAATCCGAACGTGTTGCACAACAGCAGCGTTATGAGCAGTTGCAGCAAAAAGCGCAGAACCTGTCTGTGCCGATTCTCAACGCCAATCGCTTCCTGGCGATGATTGGCTATTACGCTCATCCGTTGGTGCGGCAGTAATATGACCGACAGGCTCTCAGCCGCGTTTGCCGCGCCGGGGCGGAAACATCGGGCCATATTGTGCCCATTTGTCACCGCCGGTTATCCAAGCATTGATCTGCTGGGACCCATGCTTGATTCCCTGCAAGGTGCCGGTGCCGGCTGCATTGAGCTGGGTATTCCATTTTCCGATCCAATTGCCGATGGGCCTACCATTCAGGAAAGTTATCGTCTGGCACTGGAAAAAGGTGCTACGGTTGAACGCATCCTGCAGGCCGTGGAAAAAATACGCGGTCGCGGGTTCGCTTTGCCAATCATGGCAATGGCCAGTTTCAGTATTATTTTCAAACATGGTGCCGATGCCTTTGCCGCACATTGCGCCCAGGCGGGCGTCGACGGTCTGATTCTGCCGGATGTACCGCTGGAAGAAGCTCCGGCCGTGGTTGAAGCGTTAAATCGATACAAACTCAAAAGCAGTCTTTTGATTGCGCCGACCACTGCTCCGGACCGACGGGCCAAAATTGCCGCATTATGTAATGGATTTATCTATTATTTGTCCGTCACGGGAATAACCGGCGAGCGGCAAACCTTGCCGGCGGATGTTCCGCTGAATCTTAAGGCGCTGCGGGCGCTGACGCCGCATCCCATTTGCGTCGGCTTTGGAATATCGCGGCCCGATCAGGTGGCTGAACTTGCGCCGCTGGCCGATGGTGTGATTGTCGGTTCGGCCATTATCAAGAGCATCACACGTGAACTCGCCGCGGCATCGCCCGATGTTCCGGCCGCCCTGGGCCGTTTCGCTTCCCAGCTTGCCGCCGGGTTAAAATAGCAGATATTGGTCATGGTTTCGCCGGACGATACTCGCAGCGGATAATGGACCGAAGTCCACCGCGTGGCGTCCATTCGCTTATGATGGTCATGTGTCGGGGTTTAAGCCGTTGCACCAGATCATCGAGCAGAACGTTGGTAACATCCTCATAAAATATTCCCCGGTTGCGAAAGCTCTGCAGATACATTTTATAGCTTTTTAGCTCCACGCATAATTTATCGGGAATATAAAGCAGGCGGATGGTTCCGAAATCCGGCTGTCCCGTCTGCGGACATACGGAGGTAAATTCGGGAGCGATGTGTTCAATTTCATAATCCCGGTGGGGATGAGGATTGGCAAACGTTTTCAGAATCTGTAACGGACTATTTTTTTTCTTCATCATGTGTTCCTTTGAATTTAAACCGGCGGATAAATCATTGCTCGGGTTCCCGCCGCCGCCGGCGCATTACGTTCCGCGCGTATTTCCATAAAGTAGAATATGCAAACGCATTCCAAAGCGAAAGCCTCTCTCGCGGCATATATCCGCCAACCATCCGCCACGCGCCTGCAGGGCTTCGGATTGGACTCCCTCCGGCATCAGAATGACATCGGCTGGGGGAATCGGGGTGAGACTGGAAATTTCATTGACAATGGCATCTACCTCCGCCATGTCTTCCGGCTTGCAAATCACGAATTTCCACTGCCGTTCCGTAATCAATGGTGATCGGGCGAATGTTGCCAGGACATCCCAGTTCAAGCGCCGCTGCTGATGAATATTCGACCAGGTTGTATCGTTGAACGGCGTGGAATGTGACAATTTCGGGCTGATGCTGGCAAGATCCATCGGCACATCCTGCCACAGCGTTCCAGCGGTCTCAACGGTTATATGCCGGCCCATCGTTCGCAGTCCCGCAACAAGTTCCGGCAGTTGCGGTTGCATCAACGGTTCTCCGCCGGTAATCACCACGTGTTGTGTGCCATGCAATTGAGCTTTTTTTAATATCTCCGAAACCGTCATCGTTTCACCGATGGGGTTCCAGGAACTGTAAGGGGTGTCGCACCACACGCAACGTAAATTGCATCCGCTGGTGCGTATAAAAAGCGATGGAACCCCTGTGAGCTTGCCTTCGCCCTGAATGCTCAAGAATATTTCCGAAATTTTCATTGTGAGCCGCCGGTATTCTGCTCGTAAGCCGCCGGATCAATTACGCCCAGTTGCCTGAACGCGGCAAGACGAATCTGGCAGGCGTCACAATGACCGCAAGCACGGCCGAAAATACCCGGATCATAACATGTCCACGTGTGGCCATAATCAACGCCCAGCGCCAGCCCCAGTTTGATAATGTCGGTTTTATGCATCTGCATCAATGGCGAATGAATGACAAACCGTCCCCGGCCTTCAATGCCTGCCCGGGTTGCAAGATTGGCCATGGCTTCAAACGCCGCAATGTACTCCGGACGGCAATCCGGGTAGCCGGAGTAATCCACCGCATTAACGCCAATAAAAATGTCAAAGCATCCCAGTACCTCGGCCCAGGCCAAAGCACAGGATAAAAATACCGTATTGCGAGCCGGCACATAGGTTACAGGAATGCCGTGGGTCATATCCGCCGTGGGCCGATCCTTTGGAACGGCAATATCGGCGGTAAGAGCTGAGCCGCCGAAGTGCCGAAGATTCAGATTTAGAACCACGTGCCTGATGGCACCGGATTCTTTGGCCAGTTGTGCCGCCGCATCCAACTCCTGCCGATGCCTCTGGCCATAATCAAAACTCAGGGCATAACACGCAAAGCCTTTATCTTTAGCCACGGCCAGTACCGTTGCGGAATCCAGTCCACCGCTTAACAGCACGACCGCCTTTTTGGATTTTACGTCTTCCTTCATCATGCCGAGAGTTTAACGGACAGGCCGTTGTAATCCCAGCGTGTCGGATATGCCGGTATGGAAATACATTGTTTTCGTTAATCTCGGTCCATTTCCGTTGAACGCAATCATATTCGGAACTTTCACAGCCCGGTGTCCATCGCTCGCCATTGTACGCCCGCGTTCGCCTGTCGGCCGGTTCATTTACCCGGGCTTTTCTGCCAATGGTAATGTTCCAGAAGTTTCCACAAATCGGCCAGTGATTGCCTGTTTACCGCCGTGGCATCATGCAGATACTGCATCAGGCCGGCACCGGCATGGTCAATCCGGGCCTGCTGCCCGGCGGCCTTATCCATGGCCAATTGCCACGAGTAATCCATATACATCATGATCAGATAGCGTTTTTGAAAATCGGCGGAATTGCTGTGCAGCAGCATTGAACCTTCATCGTCCGCAATTATTTTCTGGGCCTTGCCAAACAGGCCCGGGCGGTAAAAGTACTGGAGTTTAACCTGATGCTTCCGGGCCCAGGCTTTTAATTGGTCCAATAGTTTGCCCTGGCTGGCGGACATGTAGCTGTTAAACGCGCCGGCGGATTTTGACAACCCCTTAAAATCCGCGAGGAAGGCGAGTTGGGTTTTGTCCTGATGTCCTTTGGCTAATGATCGGAGAATCTGCAGTACCGCCGGATTCAGCGGCTGGCGTATCACTGTGCGTTCCGGGGCGGTATTGCTGCATCCGGCAAGACCGAGAAATAAAATCGGTGCGAAAAAAATAACCGCCAATATTTGTTTCAATCGCATAAATCGGCTCCGTACAATGATCCAGTTCTTAAGCTTATCGCAGAGTCGCCTTCTCGGCCACGCCTCTTCCCTGCCGTGCCGACGTGATGACTTGTCGGTCCATTGGCTAACACGCCGGCGGCGGGGCATGTTAGAATCGGATGCGATGAGTAATTCTTCCGGACACATTTTTCAGGTTGTGCGCCAGGCGGCTCGAATCGAGGAGATTGTCGGCGAACATATCGCCCTGCGGCCTGCCGGAAGGGAATTTGTCGGTCTGTGCCCGTTTCATGAAGATCGCCGCCCGTCGATGTATGTTTCACCCCAGAAGCAGATATTTTATTGTTTCGTCTGCGCCGCCGGGGGGGATGTCTTCAAATTTGTGGAAAATTATCACAAGATGTCCAAGGGTGAGGCGCTGCGATTTTTAGCTCAGCGCTACGGTATTGCGTTGCCGGAATATCGCTCGGCCAGTCCGCAGGCCCATTCGCAACGGGACAGAATTTATGAGGCCAATGTTTGGGCTGCCCAATATTTTCAGAAAAATCTTCTCGGTTCCATTGGTGAAACCGCCAGGCAGTATCTCACTGCGCGCGGAGTCAATGCCGCAACCATCGAGCGTTTTAAGATCGGTTGTGCCGAGACGCAATGGACGGCATTGGCCGCCGCGGCGGCCAAAAAAGGGATCAGCCAGGAAACACTTCTGGCAGTGGGTTTGGTAAAAAGCCGCTCGGATGGCAGTCCGTATGACGTATTCCGCAACCGATTGATGTTTCCAATTATAGATCTCAGTGACCGGGTTATCGCGTTCGGCGGACGCATTCTTCCAACCGCGGCATCGGCGCAAGGCACGGAAAGTCCGGCGGGAGGCGATCAGGACGGACCAAAATATCTTAATTCTCCGGAGACGGCATTGTTTTCCAAGCGGGAAACGCTTTATGCGCTGAATCTGGCCCGCCAGCCACTGATACGCAAACAAATGGCGGTAGTGGTGGAGGGGTACATGGATGTGGTGGGATGCCATCAGGCGGGGGTGGAAAATGTGGTCGCCACGCTGGGTACCGCCATGACCGAGCAGCATATCCACATGTTGCGGCGATTTTGTAATCGTGTGGCGCTGGTGTTTGACAGTGATGATGCCGGCCGGCGAGCCGCGGACCGGGCGATTGAATTGCTTCTTCGATATCCCGTCGATGTGCGCATTGCCCATGTGCCCGATGGCAAAGACCCCTGCGATTTCTGCATGGCCCATGGCGGCGAGGCGTTTGAGAAAATACTCGCTCAAGCCAGGGATTCTCTGGAATATGCCTGGGAAAAAATGTATGCAATGTTTCAAGCATCGGATTCTCTGGCTGGAAAGCAACGCGCCTCGGAGGCCTTGATGCGGCTGGTGGCCCCGGCGATCCTGAATTCGACGGTGGACCCCATTCGACGGGGATTGCTGCAGAAAAATATTGCCGATCTTGTCGGGATAAGTCCGGATGAAGTTCATGCCCGAATCCGCAAGCTCTCCGCTGCGGCACCTGGCACCACCAATAACGCCGGAGCGACTGGAGCAGTTGGAGCGGTTGCCCCGCCGCCGGAGCCGACGACTGTGGACGTTGGCGTTCAGCGGGCCGGCCTGTGGATCATTGGATCGCTGGTTTCTGATTTCACGCTTTACGCGTTGTTCCGTGAGCGGATCAGTATTGACTTATTTCCTGAACCAGCCATGGCAAGCCTGTTGGCTCGGCTGCTGGAATATCTTGAAGAACTTACGGACTCTTCGACTGGGAATCTGGCGGAATTCATGGCGCTTCTGGATGATCCCGAACTGGTCCGGCTGGTCATGCAGGCACAAACGGAGGCTGAACGCGGCGGAAACTTCAAACAAAAGCTTGAAGACTCCTTAAATCGATTGGAGGAACTCTCACAGCTGCGCAGCACCGCGGCAACTGACATTGACAGCCCGGGTGGGGCCACGCCCGATGAAGCCGCCCGGCTTAAAACGGTTGTAGACACGCGTATGTTAGCCGCCAAAACCAATAAACTTCGCCGGCCCCTGGGGCCGCGCCCGCAGGGGGGCTGAAACCGGGGGCGGCAAAATGCCGATAGCACATGCGGCGCTATCGGTTTGGCGGGTTCGTGCCGGATTGTTTCCGGACTGCCGTCGCAGCGGCTTGTGGCATGATGTTTGCATGAACGCGCTGGAACCCGCTTAAATAAATTTATTCAAATATATCAGTGGCATCGAACGCATCCCGATGCTAAAATAACAGGTTCGGATTTGGCTTCCTCAGTTGGAGGGAGTTGCAATTTCCGCCGGGTTTTGCCTGCGGAAGCAAAATGTTCGGGATGCCCGACGGAAGAACGCACAGGCCGCATTTGCGGGTGCAGATGCATCCGCAAGGGCTTTTTATTGAGCCGGTGCGCTCCATGGTACGTATGGAAAGACGTGTCATGGAAATGATATTGAATTTCTCGGCCTCGTCTGTTGACGGTAGTGTAAAGACGGCCGATTTTAAAACGCTGTCCAGATTTTTTTGGACCCTCAGGAGGACTTTGTGAGTCACGCCACGCATTCGCAAGTACAACCGCCCGCAACGGTCAGCACGGTTCCGTTGGCCAACGCCAGCGCAAATATTCAATTGCTCATCGAAAAAGGTAAATCACAGGGATACCTGACCTACGAGGAACTCAATGAGCTTCTGCCGGACGATGCCATTGCTCCGGATCGGCTTGACGCCTTGATGCAGCGATTCGATGAAATGGGAGTTGAACTGCTTGATGAGGCGGAGGGCAATAAGCATGTTGTCGCGCCGTCGGCTGATGATCCTGATGAATCGCTGATGCTTGAGGCGGAAGAAGAAATCAACTCCATGAAGGATGAGGATGAGGTTGCGGAGGTTGGCTCCAAACGCATCGACGATCCGGTACGAATGTACCTCACGCAGATGGGTGAAATTCCGCTGCTGACGCGCGATGAAGAAATCCGCCTGGCCAAGAAAATCGAATTAACGCGCATGGCGTTCCGCCGCAAGGTTCTGGAGAGTGATTACTGCATTCAAAGTGCGGTTGATATTCTCGCTCAGGTTGAATCCGGTGAATTGCCATTCGACCGCACCATGCGAATTTCCACCGCGGAAGTCGATGCCAAGGGAACGATCAGCAAACGCATCCCGCAGAACCTGGGAACCATTCGCAAAATTCTGGTCCAGAACCGCGAAGAATGGGATAAAATTCAGGATTCCGCCACCACCGAATCCGTTAAGGAAGACATTCGCCGTCGTATGCGCAATCGTCGCCGCAAGGCTGTAACGCTGCTGGAAGAGCTTTCCTTGCGAACCAGCAAAGTTATTCCCCTGATGAAAAAGCTCCAGTCCATCAGCACCAAGTTGACCGAACTGCATGTGGAATTGCGCAGCAAAACCGCTCGCCTGTCCGAAGATGACCGGCAGGCCATGACCGATGAATACATCGGCCTGATGGACCTTGTGCTCGAAGACGCTGAAGCTCTGCAACGACGCTGTCAGAGCATTCAACTGGTATTTAATGAATATGAGGATGCCAAGCGAAAACTCTCCGGCGGCAACCTGCGGCTGGTGGTCTCCATTGCCAAAAAGTATCGCAATCGTGGTCTTTCCTTTCTGGATATTATTCAGGAAGGTAATACGGGCCTGATGCGGGCGGTCGATAAGTATGAATATCGCCGTGGCTATAAATTCAGCACGTACGCCACATGGTGGATTCGCCAGGCCATTACCCGCGCCATTGCCGATCATGCCCGGACGATCCGAATCCCCGTGCACATGATCGAAACCATGTCCAAGCTGCGTAATATCAGTAAAAAGCTGCTTCAGGATCTGGGCCGCGAGCCGACCATTGAAGAAATTTCCAGGGAGGCCAAAATGCCGGTAACAGAATGCCGGCGCGTGCTGAAAATTGCCCGGCATCCGATATCTCTGGATCGGCCTGTTGGGGAATCCGAAGATTCATATTTCGGTGATTTTATCGAAGATGAAGCGGCGGAAAATCCGGTGGAAACCGCTACGCAGGAAATGCTGCGTGAACGCATTGATCAAGTGCTCAAAACATTGACCTATCGCGAACGGGAAATCATCAAATTGCGCTACGGCATTGGTGACGGTTACACCTATACGCTGGAAGAAGTCGGGCGGATATTCAAAGTTACCCGGGAACGCGTGCGCCAGGTTGAGGCCAAAGCACTGAGAAAACTGCAGCACCCGGTACGGTCGCGAAAACTTGAAGGCTTTCTGGATGGTTCAATATTGGCGACACTGGGAGTGATTCCACCGGGCGGAAGATCGGAATCGGAGGGAAGCGAGGATGACGTGGATGCCGACGCCGAGGGCGGCGGTGATGCCGAAATCGATGAAAAGTAACGCCCTTGCCGTATCCGGCGCTCGTTTTACTTTATTGCCATTTTTGCAATCGATGGTGCCACGCTCAACACGGTTATCGGTGGCAAAATTGCGTGGCAGTCACGAATTCAACCGATATAAGCGTAGAAGGCCGCAGAGCCTGCTTCAAAAAGCGGTGGTGACCGCATTTGGAAGCGTGCTCTGACATTGTTTGAATGGAGGAGCCGGTGCTGTACGACCATGAATCGTCGCTGACCAAGGATTTAACCGCCCGGGACATGTGGCGGGTATTTCGCATTATGGCGGAATTTGTCGAAGGCTTTGAGGCCCTGGCTTCCATTGGTCCGGCGGTGACTATTTTCGGCTCCGCGCGTACACCGCGAAGAGACCCGTACTATAAAAAGGCCCGGCTGCTGGCCGCGATGCTGGCACGGAAGAAATTTGCCGTTATCACCGGTGGTGGACCGGGCATTATGGAGGCGGCCAATTCCGGATCGCGCGATGCCGGTGGCGTATCGGTGGGGCTTAACATCAGTTTGCCGCATGAACAACATGCCAATCCGTACCAGACTATTGCGCTGAATCACCACTATTTTTTCGTGCGCAAGACCATGTTTATCAAATACTCGCATGCGGTGGTCTGCTTTCCCGGTGGCTACGGAACCATGGATGAATGTTTTGAAACGCTTACGCTGATCCAGACGCTCAAGATCGACCCGCGGCCTCTGATTCTCATCGGTCAAGATTACTGGGAGGGGTTGATTGACTGGATGAGAAAGACCATGTGTCATAAATTCAACAACATCGCTCCGGAAGATCTCAAGCTTTTCCGCATCACGGATGATCCGGCGGAAGCATGTGACATGATTGTTCAAGCCGAGGATGGCCGGTGCTGGCAACCGCCAACCCCGACATTTTCGGGCGTTAACCCGGCCCGGCAAATGAGTCCGGAGGGAACCCGGATGGGGGTGGCCCCACAAATCAGTGGTGAGAAAATCGCCCAGCCGGACCTGCCTTTGGAATTGAATTATCGCAAACCAAAATCAGCCAAACGTCGCGCTGCCAAACAATCAACGGCAATGGAATAGACTATACGTTATTCTTAAATATGAATATGTGGTCGCAGCTTGACCGGCGATGGCGTCCGGATTTTCCATTTGCCGTATAGAAAGTACCGTGTGAATAAATAATTCGTAAAAAGGTATTAAAAAATAATAAACATGAAATTATATAACATAATAATTGAGATATCCCCGAAAGCTTGTAAATTTGCGATTTTTTCAGTATATTAAATAGTATGATTACCGCGAAGAAACGCAAGTTATCGGCATCTCATGGAAAACGCAAGCGCGAGAAACCAACCCATGGGAAAGTTGCGCGTCAAACTGTCAGCGTTTCGACAAAAAAAAAGGTACAGCATCGAAAAGTAGCCGTGGCACCGGTTGCCCCGGTTAAGATCATTCCTGTGCTTCCTGCGCAAAACAAGGCCTATAACAAAGCCATTGAATTTCTTATGAGTCACACGGACTATGAACGCATGCGCGTGGTCCGATACAACACCACAACCTTTAATCTGGATCGTATGCGGCAGCTTCTTGAGGCGCTGGGTAACCCGCATCAAACGTATAAAACAATTCACATTGCCGGTACCAAGGGCAAGGGAAGCACATGCCACATGCTTGCGGCAATGTTGCGCAATGCAGGTTTCAAAGTCGGGTTGTACACCAGCCCGCATCTGCTGAATTTGCGCGAACGGATTTGTGTCAACGCCCAACACATCAGTGAAGAACAGTTCGTGCTGCTGATGAAGCGTATTGAACTGGCAATGAAAAAAATGGGCGCAAATAAGCCCACCTTCTTTGAAATTCTCACCGCCATGGGCTTTTGTCATTTTGCCGATGAACACGTGGATCTGGCGGTCATTGAAACCGGACTCGGTGGACGCCTGGATTCCACCAATGTTATAACGCCTGAAGTCACGGCCATTACCAATATCAGTTACGATCACATGGCGGTACTTGGAAATTCGCTCAGTAAAATCGCTGAAGAAAAAGCCGGAATCTTCAAGAAAGATATCCCGGCTCTTTCCTGCCTGCAGGAGCCGGAAGTTACGGCCGCTCTCATGCGTGTGGCCGAACAGGTGCACGCGCCGCTGGAATTTGTCGGCACCGACATTGAATTCAGCCATCGCTTTGAAGTTACGCGTCCCGCGGGTCCGCATGTCCGCGTATCTCTCACTACCGAGCGTTCGCATTTTGAGCATTTGACTGTTCCGCTGATCGGTGAACATCAGGCCGTTAACTGCGGCCTGGCACTGGCGATACTGGATAAACTCAAAGCCCGTGGATTGCAGTTCAGCGATGCCAAGGCCGTTGCCGGTCTGCATGAAGTCAATCTGCCGGGGCGAATTGAAACGGTCTGGAATGATCCGCGCGTCATTATCGACGGCGCGCATAACGCGGCCTCGGTGAAAGCTCTGTTCCGGGGAATCAGCCAATACATTCCCTATGACAGCATGGTTGTAATTTTTGGCTGCAATTGTGATAAAGACATTGACGGGATGCTCGAACAGGTATCTTTAGGCGCTGACAAAGTGATCTTTACCCGTTACATAACAATCCCAAGAGTGCCAGCCCGGAGGAACTCTCCGCCCGTTACATTGATCGCTTCGGCAAAATGGCGCAGGCAACGGAAAGCTTTTCCGATGCCATGGATATTGCCACGCGGGCCATTTCCCGCGAGGACCTCGTAACCGTCACCGGCTCATTTTATCTCATCGGGGAAGCCAAGCGCTTTTTCATGACACGCGGTGCGCAGGGTGCCAACGGGTCCGCATTCTGATCGCAGATTCTTCGCCACGCATAACTTGTTACAATAGGGGCATGGACACAATCAGGCAGCCTTATTATCTGTGTGGAAAGCCCGGCTTTGGCAGCGACTTCCGGCCGGCGTTGTCCCTGCAGGATGGAAGCGTTCTGGCCGAAGTTGCCTATGCCGACGCCGGCGTAATTGAAACAGCCATTGCCGCCATGCACCAAGCCATGCCGGCGATGAGAACGTTAAGCGGCATTCAGCGGCGAACGAACTGTGAAAAAGTATATACCGGATTATTCAATCGGCAGGAAGACTTTGCGCAGCTTATCGCCCGGGAAGCCGGTAAGCCCGTCAAAACGGCGCGCGCCGAAGTGGCCAGAGCTCTGACCACCTTCCGCCTGGCGATGGAAGAGTCCACGCGCATTGTCGGCCAACAGCTTCCCGTGGATATTGATGAACGCTCGCGGGGATATCACTGCATGGTGGAACGCGTTGCCGCCGGACCCGCGGTATTTATCACCCCCTTTAATTTTCCCTTGAATCTCGTGGCGCATAAGGTGGCCCCGGCGCTGGCCTGTGGTTGTCCATTTTTATTAAAGCCTTCCGATCGCACCGCTCTGACGGCATTGCTGCTGGGCGAACTGCTGACTCAAACGGATTTGCCGCCCGGCGCATGGAGTATTCTTCCGGCATCGGTTCAACACGTCCATGCAATGGTTGGTGATCCGCGCGTGCGGATTGTATCGTTTACCGGTTCGGTCAAGGTCGGATGGGAATTGCAGGCTCAAGCCATCGGCAAGCGTGTGCTGCTTGAACTCGGGTCCAACAGCGCGGTAATCGTGGAGAGTGATGCGGATATCACTGATGCCGTGTCCAGAATTGTTCCGGCGGCTTTCTCCTATGCGGGGCAAAGCTGCATCAGTGTTCAGAGAATATATCTGCATAAGAAAATATCCAAATCCGCAACCGAACAGCTCGTGCGTCAGACTCTGGCGCTGCGGACCGGGCCGCCACTGGATGAACACACGGATGTCGCCTGCATGATTGATGTGGCTGCCGCGAGGCGTGTGGAGCAATGGGTAAATGAGGCTGTTGCCGGCGGAGCCAAGGTGTTGTGCGGCGGGCGCCGTGACGGGGCTTTATATATCCCGACACTTTTAACGCATGTGCCGGGGCATGCGCGTCTGGCTTGTGAAGAAGTTTTCGGGCCGGTGGCCATCATTGAGGAATATGAAGATTTTTCACACGCGTTGGCCCAGGTGAATCAGTCCGCTCTGGGCATTCACGCGGGAATTTTTACCCGGGACCTGTTTAAAGCTCGCCAGGCATTTGAAACGCTGGAAGTTGGCGGTGTCGTGGTCAACGATGCGCCGACCGTGCGCATTGATGCCATGCCTTATGGCGGCGTCAAGCAGTCCGGACTGGGGCGCGAAGGCGTGCGCTATGCCATTGAACATCTGACCGAGCTTAAAAGCCTGCTGGTGCGTTACGCCTGATTCTGCAAGGCGGAAGCGACATCCGGCGGGAAACCTGCTATAACTTCCGCACCAGAAAAGTAACTGGTAACGTGATGCACCGAAAAAAGCATCGCGGGTAATGGCTTTGAATTGCTCGATCGGTACAGGAATCACCATGGAAGTTGGAATTGTCGGATTGCCAAACGTCGGAAAATCGACGTTGTTTAATGCTTTAACCAATGCCGGCGCACTGGCCGCCAATTACCCCTTCGCCACCATTGAACCCAATGTCGGCGTGGTTGCGGTTCCGGATCGGCGGTTGGACCAGATCCGGCAATTCATTGAAAGCGAAAAAACCGTGCCGGCTCTGCTTAAGGTCGTGGATATCGCCGGTTTGGTCAAAGGTGCCAGCACCGGTGAGGGACTGGGAAATAAATTTCTCTCGCACATTCGGGAAGTCGATGCCATATTGCATGTGGTCCGGTGTTTCGCGGATGGCGATGTCATGCATGTGGATGGAAAAGTTGATCCGCTGCGCGACATTGAAACAGTGGAAACGGAACTCATGCTGGCGGATCTGGAGAGCCTGGAAAAAACGGTTGATAAGCAGCGGCGTAATGCCCGCGCCGGCGATAAGGAAGCCATTGCGTCCGTGGAAGTTATTGAAAAGCTCGTCGAGACGCTCAAACTCGGCAAGCCGTTGCGCACGCTGGCACCGTGGAAACCCGATGATTGGAAAATCGTTCATAATCTTGGGCCGATCACCGCCAAACGCGTGCTGTACGTGGCCAATGTCGATGAATCCGATCCGCATGGCCAGGGGCCGCTGGTGCAGGTTGTGCGCAGCCGGGCACAGGCCGAGGGTGGCGTTGTTGTGCCGGTATGCGCAAAGCTGGAATCGGAATTGGCGGAACTCACCGCCGAGGATCGCACCGCAATGCTCGCGGATCTGGGAATGTCCGAGCCGGCTCTGGATACCGTTGCCCGCGAGGCGTACAAACTTCTGGGGCTGCAAAGCTATTTCACCGCCGGCCCCAAGGAAATCAGAGCCTGGACCATCCCCGTTGGCGCCACCGCCCCGCAGGCGGCGGGAGTCATCCACAGCGACTTCGAAAAGGGCTTTATCCGTGCGGAAGTTTACAACATCACCGATCTGTTAACCCACAAAAACGAAGCCGCCATCCGCGCCGCCGGCAAGCTGCGATCAGAAGGCAAGACCTACATATTCCAGGATGGCGACATCGCGCATTTCCTTTTCAATTGATTCCCCCCGCCCGCTCCCGCAGGGAGCCCCGGCGCACCGGGAACCGTTGCTCGTTGTTCGTTGCCCGTTGTTCGTTGTTCATTGTTTCCCGGCGCACCGGGGCGGTCCTGCCCCTTTTACTCATTACTCACGGGTGATCTTCTTGTTTTCGTGCCAACCGAATGCATGGTGCACAGGCGGTTCCACGCCACCGTGCTGTGAAATTCCGGTTTTTCACGTCAGGCGCAAGGGTTTGCTTTCTAAATGGGGCCGCGGCGGCGGGAGACCCGCCGCCGCGGAAAATGTGCCATCTTGAGCACGCAATAACCGCCGAACATAATGCTTCAATGGGGCCGCCCCGGATGAGCCGGGACGGAAAGTTTCGGGGGTCACCTTGCTTCAGAACATGATGTTGCCGGGATTCACGTCCAACATGTAAATATCAGATTGTTCTGTCAGCATCGCAAGAACGTTTTGCACCTCCTTCCAGCGTTTTCCAAACTGTTCGGCTTTATCATGGTGCCATTGATCCATGACCTCTGGCGAAAAATCCGGCGGCCAATCCAGGTACGCGCCCGCAAAATCCAGTAGAAACGGGGGCGTGACGATGGTCATTTCTATGACCATAAATAGGTCGTCGTGCGCGATGAGCTGCGGGACATGGTGGCCGCAAATCTCGGTTACATTTCTTTCCCGCAGCCGGTTGTAACAAGCCAGCTCACGGGTGTATGATGTGGATTCTTTATGTGCTTTGATCGCGGTCATGGCGCTGGTCAGGTATACGCTGCCGTGAATTCCGCGACCAAGCGGGCCGGTGATGTACAGATCACGCCGGCCGACAAAGGCCTCGGCGCGTTGGTCGGGGAATTGCGGAGATATCACCATGATTCAAACCTCGATATCAGATTCTTTCTCCGCCAAGGTTCGAATTGAACTGCGCATAGCGGGGCGGTGCCTCCCGGTTGCCCAGGCTGGCGGCGGCCGGTTAATTTTCGATGAACCCATTGCGCTTCCCGCAGGTGTTGGCGAATTGGTTGTGTACGTCGACGAGTCTCCGCAGCGGTGGCGAGTGGCATTGGGGAAAAGCCAAGGGCGGACACGTTTTGTGTCTGCGGAGATTGAAGAGATTGTTCGCTCGTAACCATATCTAATCTAATAGGAGACAATAGTTACCCTCCCATCACTTGTCAACACTTCATTATATTTGGAGGTTAAAGGAACCATTTTTCATAGTTGATTTCATCTTGTGCTTCGATTACGATGGTAATGAAGAGGCGAGCGGTTCCGTGGAACAATTTACGCCGTCGGCACCCGTTTGCTGACGAAGCTGATCGTTCAGGAGAATTTATTTGCCAAGGGGTGAACCAAGGCGCATAATCCCGTCACACGTTGGTAGGGTTGCAGGCTGTAGGGGGCAGGTTTTAGGTTACAGGTTGGCAGGGATCGGATGATGCTTGAATTCGGGGACATGTTTGAGGCGGTCACGGGTAATAAGCCCATGGCATGGCAGTGCAGATTGTATGACCAGTTTCTGGCCAACGACATCAAACCTGTTATTGATCTACCCACCGGCATGGGTAAAACCAGCGTCATGGCGATCTGGCTGATCGCCCGCGCCAAACAGATAGAAGAAAAAAGAACTGAGCGATTACCCACACGGTTAGTTTATGTTGTTGATCGCCGTACGGTGGTAGATCAGGCAACTGATTTGGCGCAGAAATTGGTTAAAAATGCGAAGGAAGCCAAAATCGTAACGCCCGCCATCAGCACACTTCGCGGACAATTGGCCGATGATCGGGAATGGTCGCACGATCCATCTAAGCCGGCGGTTATTATTGGCACCGTGGATATGATCGGCAGCCGATTGCTTTTCAGCGGCTACCGCAGTTCATACAAACAACGGCCTCTGGAGGCCGGTCTGCTGGGGCAGGATTCCTTGCTGATTCTGGATGAATCGCATTTATCCAAACCATTCGAAAAACTCCTCGGCACGATTGAACAATTCAACAAGCCCCGTGGCACGGGCGTCCCACCCGTGAAGCCGATGCAAGTCATCCGCATGTCCGCAACCAGCGGCAAATCCGATGGTGACAAGCGGCCGTTCACATTGGAATTCGACGAGAATGGAAAACTCGACGGAGAAGACGCTGACGATAAAACCGTCAACGAGAGATTTAACGCGAAGAAGACTCTTACGATAAGGCACGATTTTGATCGGGCAAAACTTAACGCCGAAATGGCCAAAGCCGCAATAGAGTTGACGGAGAGCCAATCGCTCAACGGTAGACGCATCGTGGTGTTCGTCCGTAAACCGGAGGACGCCTGCGACATTGCGGAGATAATCCGTAAATACAAGTCTACCAAGACCAAACTTGGACCATACGCTGAAACGGTTGCAGTTCTGACCGGTACCATGCGCGGTCTGGAACGCGATGAGTTAGTCAAAAAGCCTGTTCTGCTCCGCTTTCTAAACGGTGACGAGAAGCCCGGCGACAACAATGACACCGCTTTTCTCATCTCCACCAGTGCCGGCGAAGTCGGATTTGATCTGAACGCAGACCACATGGTTTGTGACACCGCACCATTGGATTCCATGATTCAACGGCTGGGGCGAGTGAACCGGCGAGGCAAAGGCGATGCTGCCGTCGTGCTGATCAAAGAAAGCGGGCCTGCCAACAAAACGGACTTCGATAAAGCATGTATTGCCACATCGAATCTGCTTACCGATGGCATGGATGTCAGCCCAAAAGCACTCGCGAAATTCAAGGGATCACTCACCCCCGAACGGGTCCAACAGACATCTTCGCCTACCCCCCCCACAGTCAAGCTCACTGACATCCTTCTCGACAATTGGAGTATGACCACAATCATTGAACCCATGCCCGGCCGCCCGCCCGTTGCTTCATGGCTGCGCGGCATTGACGAAGATCCGCCGCAGACCACCATCGCCTGGCGCGCGGAACTGGATGTCGACGGTTTCGCGGAATTGGATGTTGACGACATCGAAGAGTGGTTCGATGCACACCGCGTGCTGCCCCACGAAACGTTGACGCTGCCGACTTCCAAGGCGGCCGAGACGCTGGTTAAGCGCTGGAAAAATCTAACTTCGGAACGACAGCAGGCGGTGGGTGGGAGAGCGTGCGTCATCGACCGTGGAGGACTGAGACGTATTCTCTTGAGAGACCTGATCGAGAATCTACAAAAGAAACGGGATGATGCTATTATCAACGCCGATTTGATTCTTCCCGCATCTTTTGGTGGAATTAAACGCAATGAGGGCATATTCGATCCCGCTGATAATTCCGATAAAACTACGGATGTGGCGGATGAACCGGGTTCCGGGGGGGAGCAACGATATCGGGCCATCAGGACGGGTGAAACAGAGCAGCCGCTTTTGGCTGATAGCCCGCCGGATTCGAGTAATCTTGCCAAATTCACACTCGACCTGCCGTCAGATGATGATACAGTTCACCAATTGAGCAGCCTCGTTCCCAAGCGGCAGCGGCCTGAATATGGCACGCGGGAGCAGTTTCTTGCCGAACATGTTGCTGCCGTGGAAAAACATGCGGCCGAGATTGTCTGTCGCCTCGCCTTGGCCGAAGAAGTACAAAAGGCCTTGGAATTGGCTGCCAAATGGCATGATAACGGCAAAGCCCGCGAAATATGGCAACGGGCCGTCAAAGGAAATATGACGGAACCTTTGGCGAAATCCGGAGGCACAATGAGACCTGTTGCAGGCGACTACCGGCACGAGTTCGGCTCACTGTGCGAGTTTGCCGGCGGACATGGCGAAAAGCTCGACAGCGATGTTTTTGATCTGGCCATGCACCTGATTGCAACGCACCATGGCCGTAGCCGCCCACATTTTCCAAAGGGCGGGTTTGATCCCGATGCGCGGAAGCAATCGCCGGAAATTGCCGTGAATGCCATGCGCCGTTTTGCCCGTTTGCAGCGTAAGTACGGCCATTGGTATCTGGCGTGGTTGGAAAACCTACTGCGCTGCGCCGACACGATGGCCTCGGCGAATAGTAATGGAGGTGAGAAAAAATGAAAAATCCAACGCCAAATATCACGATTCCCGTTGATCTCACCAACCCCGGCCAATTCTTCGCCTGCTGCGGCCTGCTGGAACTGGCCGACCGGTTATGGTCGGGAGCGGAGGGGTGGTTTGAAGGGGAACACTTTTATATCAACGTTTCGCCGTGCAATCGAAAGGACTGCTCGCTTCCCAAACGGGATAATGGAACAATGGCGTGCGGCACGGCGGGATATTCCCGCAACCTACTCTCTGAACTACTTGCGGAAGTCAGGGCATTGAGACTCGACGTTGGCGACGATGCTGATTCAGACGATGCGGATGACGACAAGGAAGATAACAGCCCTATCCAGCCAATCGAATTGCAATGGAGCGACGGTCGAGCCGCAATCTATCTTGATTGGTGGTCGGAGAAATCCATCAAACCATGGGCCGGTTCGATGAAGGAGCGTGTCATCCTGCGAGCAATGCTCGATGCTATTGATCCAAAATGTGCTGATCCTTTTAATAAAGTAATGGCCGTTTTATATCAATCGCCAAAATTAACGAAAACCGGAAAGCAATCGAAGCCGAAGAAGAAAGAACCGTTCTATTTCGACCCACGTCGTGGCAATAAATCACACCCGCTTGATTGTGGATTTTCTTCCGATACGCACAAAATGGAAGCGGATTGTTGTCCCGCTCTGGAGGCACTCTGCTTCATTGGTTTGCAACGCGCCCGGCCTGCTGCAACTAGCGTTACCAATCAATCTCGGTATACCGTCTGGCCGAAGCTTTCAGAAAACGCCCCGGGTATTCCCGCCAATCTTCTGGGCGCTGTTATCTGCGGCTCCGTGCGATTGCCTCGCTCAACCAACTATATCTTCAATAACTATTTTCGTACCGACCAACGCAAACACAAAACTTTTTCACAGGCTATATTTGAAAGGAGAAATTATGACTAATGGACAAGACCATAAGTACAAGGCGTATGATGGATGGCTGATGAACGACGGCCCTGTGGCACTGGTAATTCGGCAGTACCTTATCCCCGCCACACAGACGGACGACATCATTTTTCCACCCAGTTACGCAAACCCGTCAGAGAAAAAGACTGATCCGCCGGTCTATAACATTGATGGCGAAGGAGCAGCCTCCGTCTGCGTTCTGGACAGTATTCCGTCTCAGGCGAACCGGCTGGAGCCTATGTTCTCGCTGGGAAAATATAGGGATTTGGTGCCACAGGTCGAGATAAAATTTAAGGATGGATTGATCCGCAATCTTTTGGAGATTGGCCACCGTATTGCCGATGCCGCATTTCGCGGCACGGAACTTGGGCCTGACATAAAAAACGCACTCGATGACTTCAAAAAAGATAATGCACTTACCCTTGCGAGGCTCGCCCCGACCTCCTTGATCTTCGGCGCTTGGGATTCGCGAGACAGTCAAGTCAAGATTCCGCGGCTTATTAATTCAATCATTCGGGCGAGAAACGTCGTTCAATTGAAGCGCTCGGCTCAGTATATTCCCGCGATCAATTATGAAAGTGAAGGCCTCCTCCCGGATGATTTAGAAGGGAAGCCATCCGAGGTCGGCCTTGCCGATGTCCCCTCCGTCCACAAGATCGGTGGGGTGCAGGTAAATGGCGAAATTATCCGCGATGCTTCTCTCAATCTGGCGTCCCTGCGTTGCCTGCGCGGGGGTACCCCAGATGAAACCTTGCGGCTCCAGAGGTACATTCTTGGCTTATCCCTGATCGCGGTGGCAGCGGAACCTGATTTGAATCTGCGGCAGGGCTGTCTGCTCACGCTCAATCCCCAAAAGCCTTTTTCTTCCGAACTCGTGGCGCGCAGCGGTCAACGCACCAGCCATGAAATAGATCCAGTCTTTGCGGCTGAGTTTGCCAAAAGCGCTGCGAGGGATTTCGGGGTATACCAAAGCGAAACGAAAATGCTCACATTTGACCCCAAACGTCTGAAGGCTTGGCTGGACGCCGATAAGGATGCCAAAAAAGACAGGAAGATTAGAAAAGCAAAAAAAAATGCTGACGGCGAAAGCGCCAGTAGCGATCACACCGGAGCGGCCGCTCCCCAAGCAGAGGAATCCGCTTGAGCAGCTTTCTTCTCATCACCGTCCGCTGGCTTGACGACCGCTACCATGGCCTGCTGGGTCGCGACGGCCCGCCGGAGTGGCCGCCATCGCCATACCGGCTCCTTCAGGCGATGGTGGCTGGTGCCGCACGCGCGGGCAAACTGGATGGCCTGGCGGATTCATTGCGTTGGCTGGAGAGGCTCGATCCGCCGATAATCATTGCTCCGCCCGCAGGGGCCGGCCAGATTATCACCCGTTTTGTTCCCAATAACGATGGCGACAAAAAGCCTGACCGGCAGAACCGTCTTACGGGAAAGACGTCTTATCCTACAATCATGCTGAACACTCCAGAAGTGCATTATTTATGGCCACTGAACGATTCTGTATCGCAGGCGGATGGGGTCATTGATGCCGCCCGGTGCATCATCTGCTTGGGGTGGGGAATTGATATGGCGTATGCCGATGCCCGGAAAATCAACGAGTCTGAAGTCGGGAAGATACCGGGGATTCGCTGGTATCCCAAGAGTGGCGTCTTGCGTGATGATGGTCTGCTCCGTGTGCCCAAAGACGGAACATTGGATGATCTGCTAACGATGCACCAATCGGCCTTAAACCGCATTGAACACGGTAAGCCCCTGAAGGTAGTGGAAAAACCACAGGTGTTTGACGCGGTATTTTACAGCAGTTCCGGGCGCCCACTTGGCCGGCCATACGCAATATTTGCTCTTCGCCATACGGATGGCGAACCCTTTTCGCACCCTCAGTGCAAGCTGATCCACATCGCCGGCATGGTCAGGAACGCGGCGATAAAGGCGATGGAAGTAAAGAACGGCTTTCCGCCGCCCGGCTTGGAGGATCCTGCACATTGGGTGGAGAATTTCGTCGCCGGCCATCGCAACGGCCGTGATGGTCATCAGCAATTTTCGTACATCCCGTTGCCCTCAATTGGCAATCAACATGCCGACGCCTTGATTCGCCGGGTGATGATTCTTGCGCCGCACGGCTGCGAATCTCATCTGCGGCATTTGGCGGAGCAACTGGATGGATGCCAAATGCAACGCGAAGGCGGTGGGGCGGCACCGATCCTCGAGCGCGTGCGCGGCGACGGCGTTATACACCAATACACACAATGCTCCACAGCTTGGGCCACCGTTACCCCCATCATTCTTCCCGGCCATGATGATCATAAACCTGCCAAGACGAAAAAATTGCTGTTGGCCGCCCTGCGGCAAAGTGGCATCGAACAACCCTGCGAATTTACATGGGGCGCAGTGCCGAATTTTCCGCATTGCCTCTCCGCATATTCGCGCGACCGCCAGGGCCGACCCATAGGATACTTCCGTCCGGACCACTTGCGCCTCCTGACCGCAGTTCACGCCCGGATCACATTTACCGATCCATTCGCCGGTCCACTGGCCATCGGTGCCGGCCGGCATTGTGGATTTGGGATTTGCGCTGTGCCTATTTGAACCCGCCGCCCGGTAACACACCCGGTTGCCGCATATTGGCATAAATCCCGGCGTTATGGCTAACCGGTGGCGCTGCGCGTGCGGAACGGTCACGGGCCGCCGGGCGGCACCGCTACGCCATTGCATAGCGCGGCGGGAAATGGCATTGCATCGCGAATCACGCAATGCGCTGTGGATTATCGGAACGCTTCGTCCCATAATCATGTTTTATTTGGTCATACCACCAGATATGTTGTATTGTCCATATTGTTGCAACCAATAATCGCCGCGATTCCGGCGCGGATATGTTATGCCATGGATCCCGGCTGCGGCATTGCTTTGTGGAGGAAATAATATGACCAATGACCCGGCATCACCGGTGCCGCCGACGGGGCAGGGCGATGAATACCTCTGGCCAGCGCGGCATGTGGCGGAATATGCCTATTGCCCACGATTGTTTTATCTCATGGAAGTGGAGGGAGTGTATTACGCCAATGCCGATACGGAAAAAGGCAAAGCCGTGCATAAACGAGTGGACAAGCCCAGCGCGGGAGGCAATGGCAACGGCCACGCCGTGGCGGCGGATGCGGAATCCGATGCGCTCCCGCCTGATCCGGATAAACCCAAATCCATCCGCAGTCTGGCGTTGACCAGCCAAAGACTAGGATTGACCGCAACGCTGGATCTGGCGGAAATTACCGGCAACGTGGCGGTGCCGGTGGAATATCGCAAAGGGCGGCCACAGTATGCGGCGGCCCCGTCCGTGGCGGATGATCCCGGTGAATCCGGCGAGGCGGAACCGCCCCCGGCCAGCCCCTGGCCGACGGATCGGGTGCAGGCGGGACTGCAGGCGATTTTGCTGGAGGAGGCGGGCTATCAGGTACCAAAAATTACGCTGTATTATGCCGCCGAACGCCGGCGCATTGAATTGCCGGTGGTTGATGCGCTTCGCAAAGAGGCCTTGGACACGCTGGCCGCAGCGCAGGCGTGTGCGCAAGGGCCGCGGCCAGCGCCATTGGTGAATGATTCCAAATGTCCGCGCTGTTCCCTGCAGCCGTTTTGTCTGCCCGATGAAGTCAATTTTGAACGCACGCAGGCGATCAGCCCGCGCAAACTCTGGCCGCCGCGGGATGATGCCATTCATCTCGTAGCGCAGCGCGATGGCGTGCATATTGGCGTGCGGGGGATGTGCTTACGGGTGACGGACAAGGATGGCAAGCTGGCGCGGGAAATCCCTTTGGCCAATCTGGAATCACTGGGGGTATTGGGTGGTGTGCAGGTGTCCACACAGGCGTTAACCGCATTGGCGGGGCAGAATATTGCCGTGGCGTTTTTATCGTCCGCCGGCCGGCTGATTACCATGACCGATCCGATGAACCCGGTTAGCGCGATGATTCGCATGGCGCAGGTGCGGAAGTTTGGTGCCCCGGCGACAGCGTTGGAATTGGCGCGGGCCCTGGTGGCGGCCAAGATTACCAATCAGCGGACCATCCTGATGCGGAACCGGAAAGATCTGGATCAGCGGGCAGTTGATGATTTGCATAATCTGGCGGATCGCGTAATGACGTGCCCGGCGGCGGATGTGTTGCTGGGATTAGAGGGACAGGCGGCGGCAATCTATTTTGCGAACTTTGGCGGCATATTTGATCCGCCCTTTTCACAGCGCTTTGATGCCAATGGCCGCAAACGCCGTCCGCCACCGGATCCAGTCAATGCGGTACTGTCATGGGGTTACACCATGCTGGTGCATGAAGCGGTGGCCGCCTTGCGCCTGGCGGGACTCGAGCCGATGATCGGGGCTTATCATGCCGCGCGGCCGGGCAAGCCGGCGCTGGCGCTGGACTTAATGGAACCATTCCGCCCCTTGATAGCTGATTCGGTGGCGATTTCAGCGATTAACCGGGGAGAGTTGACGGAAGGGCATTTTGCGCAAACTGCGGCGGGGTGTACGTTAACCGATGCCGGTCGCGGGGCGTTTTTTGGTGCCCTGGGCCGACGGATGGATACCGAGGTTACTCATCCAGTGTTTCAGTACCGGCTAAGTTACCGGCGGATGATGATGCTTCACGCGCGGATGGTTTCCGCGTGGCTGGTGGGGGATATTGATACGCTTTCATTTTTAACCACACGTTGAGGGAGGTTGTATGCGGCGCTGTTATCTGGTGTGTTATGACATTTCCGATCAGAAACGCTGGCGGCGGGTATTCAAGACGATCAAGGGATATGGGGAGCATTGGCAGTATTCGGTTTTTTTCTGCGTGCTCAAGGATATTGACCGTGTGCGGATGCAAAGTGAACTGGAGACGGAATTGAATCTCAAGGCGGATCAGTGCATTATCATTGATCTGGGAGCGGATGAAGAATCCGCGCGTGAAGCGGTGGCGGTGTTGGGGGAAAGTTTGCCGCAGGCTCAAAGTGGGGTGGTGGTGGTATAGAAGTCGGTAATAACCAGCGACGAAACGCGGCGCTTAACGAACAGCAAATAACGGCATGAGGCCTGCTGGCTTTTCTTCTGGCCGTGGTATAATCAATCTGGCTTTTCGTGACGGCCGGACGGTTTGCCGGCGGTAGCTGGCAAGCAGGATGTTCCTTGAAAAGTTTATAGCGAGCACGGCGGTAGTGCCGGGGGTATCCGGGTGTGCTCGCGGAGTTGTAAATGCTTGAAGGAAAGGGCGTTATGACTTCCCTGTTCAATCACCGCAGGGCGATTCCTGCGATAATGTGTGCCGCACTCGCAAAGCGCGATGTAACGTGTTACAAATACGGTGCTTGCGAGGCAGGCGATTTCCGCGGCTCATGAGCCGCGGCCCCATTGAAGCGTACGGGCGGGTAAACGTGTTGCGGTATGCGAGCAATTTCCGCGGCTCATGAGCCGCGGCCCCATTGAAGCATCGTTGATATACGCGCCGCGGATCCGTCCGCAATATTTCCGCGGCTCATGAGCCGCGGCCCCATTGAAGCTTGGCTTTGTTTGTCGGCCAGCCGCCTTGCGCGAAATTTCCGCGGCTCATGAGCCGCGGCCCCATTGAAGCTGTTGATCCATGTTCCAATACCCAGATTGGTGCAGTATTTCCGCGGCTCATGAGCCGCGGCCCCATTGAAGCGACGTCTTTGAGGAAATAAACGTTTCCGCTTGCCGGAATTTCCGCGGCTCATGAGCCGCGGCCCCATTGAAGCTGCGCCAATGATCATTGGCGCATCAACGAGCACCCTGATTTCCGCGGCTCATGAGCCGCGGCCCCATTGAAGCTGTTAGGTGTCATATTTTCTCTTTTGTGAAGAATGATTTCCGCGGCTCATGAGCCGCGGCCCCATTGAAGCCTTGAAGTCGCGGAAAAAAGCAAGAATATGCTTCTCATTTCCGCGGCTCATGAGCCGCGGCCCCATTGAAGCGGCGACTGCTGTCGCCGAATACGCCTTCGCGGAAACATTTCCGCGGCTCATTAGCCGCGGCCCCGTGGAAGCTATCCCGGTGCCCCCAAATTGATGCATCGACGATG
>JAJZJL010000057.1 GCA_021810145.1 Planctomycetota bacterium
TACGGATACCTATTTCAGCCGCCAGCATGTGCATCAGGTTATTTCCGCGCGGGACATGATCAGTCGCACGACCTACACCACGTTTGCGGATTACAAAAATCACATCGCTTCGCAGGATCATATCGACACGCCCCTGACGCGCGATCAGCTCCAGGCGATGTGGAACGAAATCACCCGCCATCATTTGCTGCACAATGCCTTTACCTGGCATTATTGGAACAGTCCCGTTGATAATTATCAGCGCAACGCCATGACTTTGCAGATCCGCGCAAACGGCAAAACACAGGTCTATCACCAGTACAACCACTGGGACAACAACAAACTCGGTCTGATCCTGCTGTGTGAATCAGTCGATTTGCCCATTGGCCAGAATGTAAAGCCGGAAATGCCGGCACCGGCAACCATGCCCGCTTCTCAATCTGAAAAGGGAAAGCAAAAACCGTCGGCCACAACCATACCGGCCGATAAAAAGGCGTCTGGAGCTTCCTCCATGACCATGCCGCAGGCCGCGCCGGCTCCCACCAAGAAGTGAGCGTCGGCATTATTGAAGCGATTGCGGCGTTGGTATAATAATGCGGCTGAATGCAGGAGTTAACCCATGGGTATGATGGAAGCATTTAAACGGGCGATTGGCGGCCATCAGCCGACAATCGTGGACTATCAGGCGTGGGGCGCATTGAAACATTCCGATGCGGATTCCACAAACCCGGATGTTCTCTCACGCGTGGGACCGGCCATTCCCGAGACCAACAATTATAAGCTTCAACAAAGTTACGATTCTCTTCTTGAAACGGTGCAGGAATTGCGGGGCTTACTGGACGGGCAGGTGCGCCGGCAGGAAGAGTTGCTGCACCGTCTGACCGCCATGCCCCATGCGGTTGAAACACTGCCACAAACCAGCCGAATGCAATCTCAGATGCTCGATGTGGTCACCGATCGTCTGGCGATGCACGCCCAGCAGCAAAAGAAAATCAATGAAGCGCTTGCCGGCATTAACGTTGGCAAAGATTCCACCGAGTCCATGCGACGCCTGCGCGAACAGATAGAAACCGGCAATGAAATTGACCGGCAACTGGTCGAATCGTTCAATCGGTTTTCAATGATGATTGATCGGCTGCAGGCAGCTAATAATCACGCGGTTGACTGCCTTGAACAGGTGCGGAACAGTTACGCATCTTCCGCCCTGCAGGTGCAGGAATGGATTGAAAAATCCAGAAGTCGCAATACCTGGATGGTCAACGGTGCGTTTGTTATGGCGCTGGTTTCGCTTATTACCATGATTCTGCTGCTGGCCTATCACAAGTGAGTAACTCACCTGCCCGGAGGTTCCTATCCCCTTTTTTTACCGCGCGGTACCCATGGCCGCGGCATCATCGGTGTCATACTTAATATCCGTTTACCACTGCCCCACCGCCAGCCATTGTTCAAAGCCAGTAAGCGACGTTATGCAAACGCGAACGCGGCGAATGGTTGCGCCAGCCAGGAATTGCCATGCGCTGTGCTGGCCCAAGTCCGTCATTTCGTTTAATCTTTACCCGCTTTAGGCAATCGCCCGATGATTGATCGGGATTTGTTGACGGAGAATTATATAATGAGTCGGGAAAGTACCATTCAGATGTTATCGTCCTGCGGCGTGGTCGCTGTTATTCGGGCGCCGGAGCCGGCGAAAGTTAAACCGTTGGTTGAAGCTTTAGCCGATGGCGGCGTGACCGGCATTGAAATTACCATGAGCACGCCAAAGGCCGTGAGCGTGATTGAACACATAGCCGACACATTCGGCAATAGAATCTGTCTGGGAGTCGGCACGATTCTCGATTCGGCCACCTGCGCCGCCGCCATCCACGCCGGGGCGCGGTTCGTGGTATCGCCGATATTTGATCCGGCGATTGTGGAAACCACGCGCCGCCTTGGTGCGGTAAGCATTCCCGGTGCTTATACCCCAACCGAAATTTTCCGTGTGTGGAACGCCGGCGCTGATGTGGTAAAGGTCTTTCCGGCAACCACGCTGGGACCGGGCTATTTCAAAGATTTACTTGCGGTAATGCCTTACCTGAAACTCACACCCACCGGCGGTGTGGACGCCAAAACGGCGGGAGCCTTTATTGCCGCCGGTGCCGTAGCTGTGGGCGCGGGTTCATCACTGGTCAGCAAAGCTGCCTTGGCCGCCGGTGATTTTGCCGCCATTCGTCAGGCGGCCATGGAACTGGTGCAGGCGGTTAAAGCTGCCCGCACAGCCTCGAAATAGCGGGCCGTGGTAGCACCATCGGGCACACGGTTCAACCGTTTACCGCAGCTTAACGGTAGCCAAAGCCATGGCCGCAAACAGCGCGGAGAGCAACCAGAACCGCACCACAATCTGCGGTTCGCTCCATCCTTTAAGATGGAAGTGATGATGGATGGGGCTGCATAGGAAAACTTTTTTGCCATGCGTGGCTTTGAAATATCCCACTTGAATCATCACACTTAATGCTTCCATGACGAATATCCCCCCCACCAGTAGCAGCATGGGTTCCTGCCGGATGACAATGGCCACATACCCCACTACCCCGCCGAGAGCCAGTGATCCGGTGTCTCCCATAAACACCTGTGCGGGATTGCAGTTAAACCAGAGAAAGCCAAGACACGATCCGGTAATGGATCCGCAGATTATCGCCAGTTCACCGGCATCACGGATATGGTTAAAGTGCAAGTTTCCCGCCCAGCGTGCATCACCCGTAACGTATGCCAGAATCATAAAGGCAAATGCGACGATCGCCATGCACCCGCTGGCCAGGCCATCCATGCCATCGGTAAGATTCACGGCATTGCTGGTGCCGGTGATAACCACCACCGAAATAATGGCAAATAACCAGGTGGGCAGGACAATATCGCGCGGCAGAAATGGCCAGTTGAGATAATGCGCCTGATCATATTTGCCATGGTAATAAATAAACAAAGCCAGCAATACTCCCAGGCCGATCTGGAAAACCATTTTCTCCCACCAGAACAACCCGTCCCGGCTGCCCGGAACGCGACGTTTGGCGGTCAGCTTAAGCCAGTCATCAACACCGCCCAGCGTTCCGAGATATACCAGACACAGCAGTCCCATCCGGACATAAAAATTA
This sequence comes from Planctomycetota bacterium, assembly GCA_021810145.1. Lineage (GTDB taxonomy): Bacteria > Planctomycetota > Phycisphaerae > WQYP01 > WQYP01 > JAMDCX01. The sequence continues at coordinate 3,105 of JAJZJL010000057.1, forward strand.
TCCAGGCGAGCGAAAATCAGCGTGGTGACAAAGATGCTCAGGATGATCAACATCCCCCCCATCGTGGGAGTATTTGCTTTGGCACTGGTCAACGCGTTGATCTGCGCATGATTAAATTCCGGTTGATCACCGAGCTTTTGCCGGCGCAACCAGTTAATCGTGGGACGGCCCGAAACCAGTACCAGCAGAAAGCTGAAAATAATGGCCAGAGCCGAACGAAAGATAACCACATCAATGGGCCAATGTCCCGGCAACCAGTGGTGCCCCGCCATCCATGTGTATATCAGATACAGCAAAAGTAACAATCCTCCGAATTTCGTATTACGCCGTCACGGCGGGAATTTCTTCCGCGGCAGACAAGGCGTCCAACAATTTTTCCAATCGCGTTCCGCGGGATGCCTTCAGCAGGACCGCATCGGATTTATCCAACAGCCCCGGCAGATGCGCCCCGGCCGCCTGAACGTCCATAAAATGATGAACAGCCATTCCCTTCTGCCGCGCCTCATCCGCCGCATGCAGCATCAGCGGGCCGACAAATATCAGCATATCAATGGGATGCTCTGCCGCCATGCGGCCCATTTGCCGATGCAGTTCCGCCGATCCCGATCCCAACTCCAGCATATCTCCCAGGATGGCAACGCGGCGGCGGGAAGCGGTGGAATCGCAGAGCGGCAGGGTGGCAAACATTTTGATCGCCGCCGCCATGCTTGTCGGATTGGCATTGTAGGCATCATTGATAACCAGGTGCGTTCCGATCTGCATGGGTTCCAATCGCATGGCAGCGGGCTTGACACGCTGCAATCCGCTTTTTATTTCTTCGTCGGTCAGGCCCATGCGCCGGGCCACGCCAATAGAGAGCATCGCGTTAAATACATTGTGCCGCCCCAGCAAGGGCAGATGATATCCCGTGCGCCCGTTAACAATGAAATCGGCCCCGGTCAGCGATTCGTGAATCTCTGTGGCTTCCATATCGGCCCCGGAACCGGCATGGCCGATCGTGAAGCGCGGGCCGCGCGTCAGTCGCAGCGCATGCAGCAATTCGGGTGATTCATTGGTTAAAAACAAAATCCCGTCCGGCCCCACAAACCGGGCCAGCGAAGCCTCCTCCCGCGCCACCTGATGAATATCCGTCAGAAATTCCAGATGCTCCAAACCGACTCCGGTAATAACGACAATATCCGGATTGGCCACCTGCCCCAGCGCCTCAACCTCGCCCGGGGCGTTGGTTCCGACTTCCAGCACCACATACTCATGCTGCGGTTGCACCGATAACAACGTCAGGGGAAGGCCGATGTTGTTGTTAAAACTCTTCGGGCTGGCAACGCCGGAAAACCGCTGTGATAACAGTGTATGAATAATCTGCTTGGTGGTGGTTTTACCATTGGATCCGCCAACGGCTATGACCTTCGCGCGTAATTCACGCCGATACGCCGCGGCCAGACGGTTTAACGCCCGAACGGTGTTATCGCATTGCAGAATCGTCACCGATGCCGCGGTCGCCGCTGCCAGCATCGCCTCATCGGGTGTGTGCGAGACCAGTATTCCCGCGGCACCCGATTCCATGGCCGGCAAGACAAAATTGTGGCCGTCAAAATTCGGCCCGATGATGGCGATAAATAGATCGCCCGCCTGCAGATCCCGGCTGTCGGTCGTTACACGGCCCGTGAATTCACGGGTGCCGCGCGCCTGCCACCGGCTGAGGGTAACTCTTCGAATTTGTTGAAAGGCCCATGGCTTCATGTTCTACCGTTCGTTATTAATCCCAGCCGCGCCAAAACCGCCTCTTGCGCATGCTCAACGTCATCAAAATGATACCGGCTTGTGCCGATGATCTGGTAATTTTCATGTCCCTTGCCGGCAATGAGAACCACATCACCTTTGTCCGCCAGGTTCGTGGCCCGGCGGATGGCTGCGGCTCGATCCGGAATTACCGCCAGGCGGCTTCCCATTTCCCCGGAAAAGCCGCACATAATTTGTTCTATGATAACCGATGAGCCTTCGGTGCGCGGATTGTCATCCGTGACGATAATTGTATCCGCCAGCCGTTGTGCCACCGCCGCCATTTTCGGGCGCTTGGTGGCATCCCGGTCGCCGCCGCAGCCAAACACACAGATCACTTTGCCTCGCGTAAAGCCACGCACCGCGGTTAATACATTCTCCAGGGCATCGTGGGTGTGAGCATAATCCACCAGCACGGTAAACGGCATTTCATCACGTCGCACACCCGCAGGCACCACCGGCTGTAATCGACCGGGAACAATATCCCCGGATTGCAGACCGGCAATAATAGACGGCCACGCCACGCCCGCCGCGTGGCACGCGGCCATGGCACATAAAATATTCTGCACGTTATGCCGACCGACCAATCCGGTATTCAACTCAATGCTATGCCCATCCGGTCGGCGTACAGCCAATTGCATGCCCGCGGCATTCATGGCACGAATGGTGCAGGAAAACTCCGCCGGACAATCAATGCCGTAAAATATTTTCCTTGCCCGGCAATCCCGGAGCATCCGGGTACTGTATGGATCCTCGGCGTTGATCACGGCATACGCTTCGGGATTTAAAGACTCAAAGAGCCGCGCCTTGGCGTCAGCGTACTTTTCCATGCTGCCATGATAATCCAGATGATCGCCGGTAAGATTGCTGAACATCCCCACATGCACATCCAGACCCGCCAGACGATTCTGACTTAATGCATGACTGCTGGCCTCAAGCGCTACAGCGCGCACGCCATGATCCCGCATCCGGGCCAGCAGCGCAGCCATTTCCACGGGCCCCGGTGTGGTCATGGGACTTTCCATAACCGTTTTACCATCGTCAAGCTGAACGGTTCCAATCAGACCGCAGGTGATTCCCGCATGTTTCATAACACTGCGAATGAGATAAGTGGTGGTGGTTTTGCCGTTGGTTCCGGTTACGGCCATGAGTTTCATATCGCGTGCGGGAAAGTTGTAAATAGCCTGTGCCAGGTATCCCAATGCGACAGCGGGCGAATCGCAGGCGATAACCGCCGTTGCGCAGGCGGCGGGGACATCCTGCGGCCGATCAGTGACAACCGCAACAGCGCCGCGATGGACAGCCTCTGTTATAAAATTCACTCCCGTTGATTTACTGCCGGCCTTGGCTACAAACAAGTCGCCGGGCATCACGGTGCGCGAATCTTCAACCACACGGCAGATGACGGGATCAATAAGCCCCTGTTCGCCGCCCCATCGGGTAAGCGATACGGGAACAGAATCCAACAGATTACCAAGTTTCATCATCAGTGGCTCAATCCCTTGAGTCGCTTTAACAGAGCCTCTTTGCCCCACCATGGATCAGTCTTGGGACCTTGATCCGGTGGTACCTGCAAATACTGCAGGGAGCGGGTAAGAATTTTTGAGCACGCCGGCCCCGCCACCGTTCCGCCGAAATGCCCCAGGTGCGGATCCGGCTCATGCACACAGACCACACAGATCAGACGCGGGTTCGGCACCGGCCCGCCGGCGATAAAGGTCGCGTTATATTGGTGCGCGTGATATCCATCCTGACCGGCGATGGCCAGATTCGCGGTACCGGTTTTTCCGAACAATCGATACAGCGGTGAAATGGCGTATTGGCCGGTACCACGCACCATAACCTGTTCCATGGCCGTGCGAACCAGTTGCTCCGTGCTTCGCGGAACAATCTTTTTCCACGGCTGCGGCCCGGCGATCTGGGTCCATGTTTCCAGCTTGCCGGGGCTGACTTCCACCGCTTTGATTATCTGCGGCGTTGGCAGCCAGCCACCGTTGGCAATGGCGCAAAGTCCCCGTGCCAGTTGCAACGGTGTAACGGCAATGCCGTAACCGAATGAAACACTGGTCTCCATGCCTTTGGTCCATTGTGATTCCGGCCGCACCATTCCCGGTGATTCACCGGGCAGAATACAACCGGTCATCTGTCCGAATCCGAACGAGTGAATCGCCTGATATTCCATCGGAATACCCATCTTCCAGCCAATTTGCGTCATGCCGATATTACTGGAATAAACCAGAATATTTTCAACCGTCAGGCTTGGCCAGCCACCCACGTCTTCAATGAGCCGTCCGGTAGGATCGCGGTAGCGGCCGTTGTAGGTGTTAAAAACCGTATTGAGCGTCACGACATGATTTTTCAGCGCCCAGGAAAGATTGTAGGGCTTGAAGACCGAACCCGGTTCGTAGGGGTCGGTTACGGCGCGGTTGCGCCAGAAATTAGGCGGGGTTTTCTGGTAGTCGTTGGGATTGAGTTCCGGCCAATTGGCCATGGCCAGGATGTCCCCATTCCACGGGTTCATGACAATGGCCACCGAACTTCGCGGCTTGAATTGCTTTGCCGCCTTATCAAGTTCATGCTGGGCGATCTGCTGGATGGTGGTATTGAGCGTAAGCCACACCCGCATTCCGTCACTGGGCAGACGATATCCTTTTTTCTTGATCCACAAGGCCCGGGCGGCGGCATCTTTGACATAAACCGCCTGCCCGCTGCGGCCCACCAGCAGAGAATTGAGTTGTTCTTCCAGCCCATTGAGGCCACGCTCCGAATTGGCAAAGCCGATTACCTGCCCGGCAAAATCTCCCAGCGGATACACCCGCCGCGTGGAGAGAATAAAGCCAATTCCGTCCAATGCGTGAAAATATTCCTGCGCCAATGCCGGATGATGATTTCTAAGAGCCTGCCGGGATTTGGCGATTAAGCCGTGCTTGACCATTTCAAAATGGTGATAAAAGGAATAGTCCGTGCCGCGCTTCAGCCAGACAAACCTTCTGAGCGTTCCGTTGGCATAATAAAGGCGGCTTTTGAGCCAGGGTAAAAAATCCGACTCATTTTCATTCAGCACCCGCGCCATCGCCTTTGCCATGATTCTCCGTGACGCAATGAGCTGCGCCCCGGCCAGGGCGTTAAGTGTGCCTTTTGGATCAAAAATATAGCCTGGATCGGCAAACATGTTGTAAACCCGCACGCTGCCCGCAATAAGCGTGGAATCGGAGGTGTAGATGGAAGCGCGGCGAGCCATGAGTGTTACCCGCACATCATGTTGCGAGTGCAGGCTGCTGGCATCGGCCCGCGTTACATGCGTTTGAATCCACATGACCCGCCCCGCCAGACCGATCAGCAGCAGTGCTGAAGCAAGCAGCACAACCGTTGAAAGGCGATCAGCTCTTCGCAGTGCGCTGGTCTGATTGTTATTTTGGTCTGCCATGGTATTCGTGCCTGTTTTTTTTAACCGTCATTTACCTTCAATCGCGACAGCAGCCTCACATCTCCCACCGCATCCACGCCAATGCCAGGCATACGTCCGGATACTATGGCGACTTAAAAACCGGTGTCGCATAGACCATTATGCCGCCGGATGATCCGGCCGGTTGCGTTGTGGCATTCCTGGCGTGCAACGCCTGCAATCGCGCCGCCAGCGCCTGCGGGTTGGTGTCCGCCGCGATTTTCGTCTGCTGATCCCATAGTATCTGCTTGTGCCGGGCTATTTCCGCGGAGAGTTGCGCGGATTGACTGGTAAAATCCAGCCGCATCTGCCGAATGGCAAACAGCAATCCCGCGGTAACAAAAAAAGCGATTAAACAGGTAATTATCTTGAACATGTCCGGGCCGCCATCCATGCCTGCAGAGTTGGATGTAATCCATCATCCTGATTATCTGCGCACAACCGCATCAATAATACGCTGCACACCAACAACAGGATCAGATTATAACCACTACCGCATCCGCAATGAAAGCGATGCGTCATGGCGTCTGAATAATTCAACGCCCCCCACCATGGTGCGGCAAACTTCCTGAACGCCGATATCACCACCGCAATATCACACGTAACCAACGGTGGTGGGGAAAACCTCTGCGAGGTCCCGTTAAATTACTCCTGTGGTACGGCAGGTTCACCGGTCTGCGAAGCCTGCGGTGCCTGCGATTCGCCGCGCAGTTCCAGTATCTTGACCCGAATTCCCTGAGCGGTCTGCCGGATTTCCTGCATTACTTTGCGAACGCGCGTTCCAGCATTTTTATTGCCGCCTTCCGCCTTGGCGATATCTTCGGCAACCTGCTCAATTAACTGTTTAAGTGTCTCGTATTCCTGCATGGTATCGCGCTCCTTCACGACGAATCAGTGCCTCATCCCGGCAACGCACGTCTTGAGCCGAAGTACATCGATGGGCACCTATAAGCATTATCGGATGCGGAGGCCCAATAATATCAATGAAAACTCGAAATTTACCACTTTATTCACTAATGCGAACTATTATTTCCACTGCTTATCGCAAAACCCCCTGCTTCACACCGCTGGCATTCAACGGCATTACCCCCCTGCCGAGCCAAAGAACCGCAACTGTACCGCAATGGTGCCGCAGCGTGATTACCATGTCAGCCACATAAGAATCATGGCAGGCAGATCATGCCAGATCAACCTTACGAACGATCCGAAAATCAGCGCAAACTGAATAATTCAGGCCGCCGGCCGAAAGCATATTAGCTTTTCCGGTGCAATGGAATGCAGCCCCGCTGGCATGACGATACCTTGAACACTTGAGGTTCTTCCAGGTTTATGGCAAGATGCTGCAATGTCGCCCGGGTGGCGAAATTGGCAGACGCGCCAGCTTGAGGTGCTGGTGGGCGCAAGCTCTTGCAGGTTCGAATCCTGTCCCGGGCATAATTTTGCACTTCATAGCTATGTGGTTATCGCGGCATACCGCTGTACATGCGCTGAACGCGCAACCTGGCGGTAATGGTGATAACAGTTTATGCCAGTGCAAAAGTTCCGCCGGCCCATCAGGCGTAATCAGCGATGAACAATTCCGCGCAGATAAGACGCATATAAACATATTTAAATGGGGATACTTGTTATTGTTTTTGCGTATCGCGTTGCACACTGAACCGGGGTTACCGCTCCCTTACGGTCGCGGCTCGGATGGCAATGGGCCGTGGAAACCGGCGCAGGTTTTGGGATGTGCGGTGACGGATCGTGCCGAACCGCTCGAGCACACGCCATGTGAGGATCAAGCAACATCAACTGCCACAGGCTCATGGAATCAGATCGGCGTGATATTTTTCCCGACACTGGCGATTATCTTCTTCGTGCAATTCGCTTGACCGGCAAAATCCGGCCATCTGGCGATCGCGGAGTTGACCTGTTCGATGATGGGGCTGGTTTCGCGAGCTTTGAGGTCAAATTGGACGCCGAGTTTAAGACAATGCTCGCGCATTGGCCGCTGGCCCTCGCCAAGGATCGTGGCCGTGTGTTTGCCGCCCGGTCCGGGGCAGCAGGTCAGGTCGTAGGCCGGAGCCAGCGACCATTCGCCGGTCTGATCATCAAGAACGAAGGCGAAGTTCTTGGCATGGTCGTCGCGATTGTGGCCGGCGACATTGAAAACCATTAACCGAAACAACCGCAGTAATTCGGCGTGATTGCGCGTCAGGGCGTGCGTAACCTTGAACAGGTCGGCATAATCGGTTGCGGGGATGCGGAAGTTGGTGTGGATGAGATTGGCGAAGGTGTGCATGTGCACGCGGCGATTCCCTGCCGCCCGGTCGAACCGCCGCACCGCAAAGTACCGCCGGACGTTTCCGCCATGCTTGAGCGTAAAAAGTCGCGCGGGCGGCATGTCGATTCCGGCGGCACGGGCCATGAGGCTGTAGGCATATTCCACCGGCCCGGCATCGCGGGCATCCGCACGCGCGGCAAATTTGACCATCCACGCCTCATAACCTTCCGGTAGATCATCCGCGCCGGAGATGATTCTTTCGCCGCGAATACCGACCAGCACCTTGGGGCGAGCGCCCGCGGGCGACCCACCGGCTCGCATCAGCTCCGGCAACACTTCGGCAGCGTCGCCCTCGAGCACATCCTCGGCATTGCGGCCCAGTTCGTAGAGATCCATGAGTTCCTGGCCGTAATCGGACTGATTCTCCGCTGGCGGGTGATAGATCAACGCTCCCATTGTGCGGGTGCCGAGATAGGCCAGGCGGTCCAGCGGGGACAGCGTCACGGGGTCAATACCGCAACGGCGGAAGTAGCGGTTCATCAGCAGCAGGCCCCAGCCATCGGGCAAGGAGTCGTCGAAAACGCCGGGCAGAGGACCAAATGCGAGCTCGGTGTGTTCGATCAGACCGCTCCGGGCGGGCAGTTTGAAGGGAGACAGTTCCAGACCGGTCTGCAGAAACTGGGCATCGTACTGAAAGTAGATGCGCCGATCCTGCTCGGCGAGTGTGCCGACAGGCAGCACCTCACCGGGGCGGCGTTGCAGCTTGACCGTCAATTGTCTCATCGCACCCCCCGCTTCCTGTCCTGGAAATGCGTGACACGAGATTCCAGTTCCGCAATAGACGATGCGGGCGGCGGCTGGAGTACGTCGGCGAGTTCGGCAAGCCGGCCCAGTGCGCCGCAAAGTCTCAGCACGTTCTCGACCGAAGTGTGGCCCGTTCGTTCGTAGCGTCGAATGGTCGGCAAGGATACGCCGGACCGCTTGGCCAGCGTCTCCTGCTTCCATCCCTGCCGCAAGCGTTCGGCTCGAATGCGTCCAGCCAGCAGCCGGGCCACTTCGCCGGGCGTGTACAACTGGATTGGCGGGTTGGCCATATAGATTCCCCGAAAGTTACATATCATATTTTATCGTTTAAAGCATCGATTTGCAATTAACATATCATATATGATCGTTAGTTTCGGCATTCTGGCCGTTTGAAATTGGGGTGGCGGCGCGGATTCTACTGCGGCGCAGTTCCCCCCTCCCGACGTGAGCTAAATCCGGGCACAGACGACTTGGTCAGAGAGGCACCAGCGATGAGCGACTCAATAAAAAATTGAGCGAATTCGCTCGCCGGCTATAATGGGTATCGATCTGGTGAAATGACCGACGGCAACCTCGGCTCGCGATATCGAATTGAGAGGCCCAATGACTTCACCTGCCACAAGCCCGGCTGAAATGGTGCGAGAAATGCGCACTGGTTGGCTTACGCGGATTCCCGAAAAAGGCAACGGTTCAAATAACGGTGAGGTTGTTGCTGTGGTCATGGATTGGCCTGTGGGTGAGCAAATTGTGTCGGTACTCTCCTCCTCCGGGGGTGACGCGAGCCTTTACACGACCTCCACTTTTGGCATTATTGGCGGCGGTGGTCACGAGAGAGTCCGCGAGGCCGCCATTGCGTTTACTCGCTGCGCGGAGCACTTTCTAAGTATTACCGGACCCACCACCGCCTTTCCCTACCCGGACGGGCAGACACTGCGCTTTTACATGGTAACACCATCCGAGGTACGTACCGTTTCATTCCCTTTAATCGCGACCGAGCAAGCAGATTCTCCGGCGAGAGCTTTGTTCGCATACGGGCAGCAGGTCGTGACTGAATTGAGAAACATTACGCCAAACCAGAAATGACCCCGCACTCCCTCCGCGGCAGCCCGCAATGCCTTCTGCCACAAAGATGCGGCCAACGATTCATGTTTTGTGGTTTTCGCAATGTGCCGGCCTGGCATTGCCATTCCGCGGCTCGGCGATAGCATATGGTTTTGCTTGTGTTCGACGGAACTGTTGGTTCCGAATCCGGGCGTACAAAATTTGGGATAGTGGAAATCGTGCTTGAGGACCTTGCGGAATCGGGGAAGTCGGTGGCAGAGCTGGTGTAGCAGAGCAGCTCTCATAAACCATCTTATTTTATAGCACGGTTTGCTTGTTGCGAGAGCAGGCCGGATGGTGGGAATACCAATGACTGAAGGCTCGTTGTGGTGGTGCGAAGTTGACTCCCTTGTGGGGGAATGAGATTGATGCAGTTGATCACACTAATCGTGGCAATGGGCGTGGCCGCGGGGCTGCTGCGCTCCCCGTTTGTGAAAGGCTGGTGGGGAGAATTCCAGGTAAATGCGGCGCTCCGCCTGTTCTTGAGCCGAAAGAGGTACCATTTAATCAAAAATATTACCGTCCGATCGGATAACGGAACAACGCAGATCGATCACATCATTGTTTCAGCCTACGGATTATTTGTAATCGAGACAAAAAATATGAGCGGCTGGATTTTTGGTACAGACCGTGACTCGCAGTGGACACAGAAATTCCGGAGAAAATCGTTTCAATTTCAAAACCCGCTTCGACAAAATTTCAAACATGCGGCAGTGTTATCCGAGGTACTGGGTCTGCGACGGGGAGTAATCAAATCGGTTGTTGTATTTGTCGGAAGCGCCCGCTTTAAACGGCAGGTTCCGGCAAATGTAACGAATGTTGGCGGGTGCATCCGCCACATTGCCTCGTGCAGGGAGACATTGCTGACCGATGGAGAAGTCCATCGTGTATTGGAATTGCTGAAATCCGTTCGACTTGACGCGAGTTTCCGTACGCACCGAGATCACGTGCGACTGCTCCGCAATCGGCTTTCAACGGATAAAAAAAATCACGCCCGCAAGCAAAAAATGTAAAAGCCCGTGATGTACCGCTTTCCCCGGGTTGCGGAGAAACAATGGTCCATTGCGTGGCACAAAACAGGCCCTAAGCAGGAAGCGGATTCTGGGGTGATCGAGGTTGTCGGGGGGCCGGGGTTACCGCTCCCTTACGGTCGCGGCTCGGATTTGGGAAACACACACAGCTTGGATATGGGAAACGCACACAGCTTGGATATGGGAAACGCATGCGCCTCGGATTTGAGAAGCGCATTCGGATCGGGTGGTGGTGTGGGTCCGATGGAGGCGCGGTTTGAGGGGTGGTATGCGTTGGCTTGAGGTGCGACTGGGACCTGCGGGATGACAAAATCGGTGCGGTGAGTTATTCTCGTGGGTCTTGAGTTTACGTGTTTTCTAACAGGAGTTTGGAAATGTCTGATAATAATGTTCCGCCGGTTCAACCGCCCGCAACCAACCCGCCAGCAGGTGAGGCCGCCGGCCAGCAGATGCAGTTGCAGATCCGTGAAGAAAAGATGAACACGGTATTCAGCAATATCTTCCGCTTAAGCGCAACGCAGGAAGATCTGTTTCTCGATTTTGCGGTCAATATGCAGCATCATGACAAGCCCAACACGGTGGTCATGGATGTTAACACCCGCGTGGCGATGAGCTTTTATGCCGCCAAGCGTCTGGCGCTGGGTTTAAGCCAGGCCGTGCAACGCTATGAACAGGTTTATGGTCCGATTCAGCTTGATCCGCGGCAACGCGGGGCGCGGTAAATAACGCCCGATGAGAAAGTAGCGGCCTGATGGATATGCAAGCTGCACAGTATGGAGCCCGATTGTGGCTTCAAACCGACGCCGCCTTTGGTCTGCGCGAAGTGCCGCTGGCATTGCCCAAACCAACGGTATCCAGCACGGGCAAAATTACCGGCAGACCGGTGCAGACGGCCACGGTGCCGGGGCGAAGTGCGTATCGGCCCGCGCCGCCAGTGGCTCCGCGGGCTGTGGCACCTCCGACACCACCATCGCCAGCGCGTGCGATGGCAACGCCGCCGGCGGAGTTTCGTCGGCCTGCGGCACATACATTGGCTGGCAGCCAGGGAGCTGATATTCCACGAACGGTAAAACTTCCACCGATTCCCGATGTGCCCATCGATGCCTTAGAAGCCATCAGCGCTGCGGATAAAGCGTCATTGCTGGCGGAATTGCAGCAGCAGGTGATCGCGGCGCTGACGCCGCATCTTTCTGAAATTGCCACCAAAGTCGTTTTCGGTGATGGTGATCCCGCGGCCAAGCTGATGTTTGTCGGTGAGGGACCGGGCATTGAGGAAGACAGAACCGGCATTCCATTTGTGGGTCGCTCCGGCCAGCTTCTGGACAAGATGATTGTTGCCATGGGATTAAACCGGAAAACGGTGTACATCGGCAATGTGGTGAAGCTTCGCGCTGCGGAAGCTGATCCGGATACGGGCCGGTTGCGCGACCGCCCGCCCACGCCGGCGGAAGTGGCGTTGAACATTCCCTGGCTGCACCGGCAAATTGAAATTATCCGCCCCCGGGTAATTGTGACGCTCGGCGCGCCGGCACTAAAGTATCTCACCGGCACAACCGAGGGAATCAGCCGCCTGCGCGGGACATGGATGACCTATCGCGGGGTGCCGCTGATGCCGACATATCATCCGTCATTTCTGCTGCGGGCCTACACGCCGGAAAATCGCGCCAAGGTATGGGGAGATTTGCAGCAGGTCATGACCAAGCTGGGATTACCGCCGGCACAACCGAAATAGAACCGGCATATCCGGTCCGGCGGCTTCGCACGGATTATCGATTCTTTTCCGTTGCGGCGGTGGCTGCAGGCTCCGGTTCCCAGCCGCCGCCAAGGGCCTTATACAATGCCACCAGATCGGTGGAGACGGCGGATTGGCTTTGTACCAGAGCATCCTGCGAGGCATACAGGGCCTGCTGGGCGGTCAGCACGTTAAGAAAATCAGTCAGGCCATTTTCATACAATTGCGTTGCGTACTTTACAGCATTCTGATTCTGCGCCACGGCCTGAAGCAGCAGCTTTTCATGAAGCTGTTCGCGGGTATACGCGGCCAGGGCGCTGTTGACATCATACAGTGCCTGCAGCACCGTCTGGCGATAATTCAAAAAGGCCTGAATCCGGATTGCCTTCTGCTGATTGATATTGGATTGAACCTGTCCCCAATTTAGAATTGACCAGGAAACGCCCGGCCCGATGCCATAGGTGAGGCTGTTGGCGTCAAACCATTTGGCGGCATCGGAAGCGGCGAAACCAAGATTGCCGTTGATGGTAAATTGCGGAAATAAATTTCCCTCCGCAACACCGACATTGGCCGTGGCGGCGGCATATTGTTCTTCAGCCTGACGGACATCGGGCCGGCGCAACAGCAATTGACCGGGAAGCCCGATGGGAACCACCGGCGGCACACCTGGAATGGCTTTGGGAACCGCCAATTGCTTTTCCAGCGCCTGCGGCGGCTGCCCCAGCAGAATGGCGATGGCGTAAAACAGTTGCTTTTCCTGAATTCGTAATACGGGCAATTGGCCCGCGGTGGTAGCCAGTTGAGCTTCGGCCTGAGCCAAAGCCAGCGAAGTGCTGAGTCCCCCGCCGATCTGCTGTTTTAAAATCGCCGCGGTACTTTGCTGAGTTTTAAGATTGGCATAGGTAACCGCGATCTGACGCTGTACGCCGCGCAGGGTCATGTAATCATTGGCAAGTTCGCTTAACAAAGTAACCCACACGCCCCGCCGGTTCTCGATGGCCGCGCGATAATTGGCGTTTGCGGCCTGAATACCGCGGCGAATCTGACCGAAGAAATCCAATTCCCATGTGGCATCAAATCCGGCCTGATACAAGTCGCTTTCCGATGGCCCGAAGCTACCACCGCTTCCAATATTTTTACTGGCTCTGCTGTGCTGGTAGGAGCCAGTCGCATTGACAAATGGCCCGAGGTTGGCGGCGGTGGCGTTACGAATTTCCCGTGCCGCGATGATCTGCTGGGTTGCTTCCTGCAGCGTAAGATTACTGCGGGCGGCCTGTTGAACCAGCGCCATGAGTTCGGGATCGTGGAAATTCTCCCACCACTGCGCCAGATGCGCTGGAGCATCGGTAACCGTGCTGATCGGTGCGGCCAGGCTGGCGCGAGCGGTGGTGGCGGGATGCGGGCGAGCGGAAGCGGCCCAGTCGGCGGGCATGGTGGTTTTCGGCTGGCGCACACTGGGACCGACCATGCACCCGCCAAGCAAAGCGCAACTTGATATCATGGCAACGGCCAGGGAAGTATGAAATCGCATGATGATTCTCCAATCGCACCATAATTATTCGTAGCGCAACGCTTCAATGGGGTCGAGACGGGAAGCCTTCCAGGCCGGGTAATATCCAAATATCAGCCCCACCACCACCGATACAACAACCGACGCCACCATGGCCGGAACGGACAATTCAATGGGCCAATGCAGCGCCACTTTCACCGCACTGGAAAGCCCCTGGCCAAATAGTATTCCCAGCGCTCCGCCAAAGAGACACAGGACAATGGCCTCAAGAATAAACTGGCTTAAAATATCCGCGGGCCGGGCGCCAATGGCCATGCGCAGGCCGATTTCCCGCGTGCGTTCGGTAACGGAAACCAGCATGATATTCATAATGCCCACGCCGCCGACCATCAGGGAAATCAGCGCCACTCCGGTAAGCAGATTGGTCATTAACTGCGACGTGTGTCCCAGGGCATTGGAAATTTCGGTCATGTTTCGGATATTAAAGTCGTTGGGCTGGCCCCGCCGCAGATGATGCCGCTGCCGCAACAGCGCCACAACTTCCGCGGTGGCCTGCGGAATTTCGGCACCCGACGACACCGACACCAGAATCGCGTTAACATTGGGAAAACTCACCGGCTGGGGGAAATCCTGCTGCTGGGTTGCCGAGGGAACAGGATACAGATTCTGTGAGGTTTCCGGATACAACTGATCGGTGGAGAATGTGGATGCTGTCCCCGCGGCGCTCTGATTCTGATTCTGCAGCGCGGTGCCAGATACACGATATTTCATGGTGGTCCAGGGCATGACGATAATATCATCCTGATCCATGCCCATCATGTTGGCTCCCTTCTGGCTTAATACGCCGATAACCCGCAATGGCACGTGATTCACCAGAATGGTTTTGTCCAGAGGTTTTCCGCTGGGGAATAATTCCTTGACATCCGTTGCCCCCAGAATGCAGACCTGATTGGCGCCGTCCACCTCTTCGGTGCCGAAAGCGCGACCCTCGGCCAGCGACCAATTCCGGATTTTCAGGTAGGTCGGCGTGGTGCCCACCAAAAACTGCGGCACCCAGTTCAGGCTGCCGCGCACAACCTGCATCCGGCCGTTGACCACCGGGGCGACGCTGGAAACGGAAGGACATTCACGTTCAATAGCGGAGGCATCGGCGGAAGTCAGTGTGACCGAACTGCCCTCGCCGAAACTTACGCCCGAGCTTGCGGCCTGTCCCGGCAATATAATTAACTCATTGGCGCCCATGTCGGCGATGGTTTTCTTGATCGCCGCGGATGATCCTTCCCCGATCTGCACCATGGCAATTACGGCGGCGATGCCGATGATAATACCCAGGGTGGTCAGGGTGGACCGCAGCGGATTGCGGCGTAACGCCCGCAAGGCGGTCTTGAGCGTTGTTGCTATTTTCAACATGTCATATCACCTCGTTACAACATTTGGGGTTTCGCAACTACGGTCTGAACCTGCGGATTGCCGTCGGCAATCAGGCCATCGCGAATATGGATAATCCGGGTGGAATGCCCCGCCACCGTGGCGTCATGGGTAACCAGCAGAATCGTGATTCCCTTCTGCGCATTGAGTTGCTGAAACATCCGCAACACTTCTTCGCTGGTATGCGAATCCAGATTGCCGGTGGGTTCATCGGCCAGCAGCAATCGCGGATTATTCACCAGCGCCCGGGCAATGGCTACACGCTGCTGCTGCCCGCCGGAAAGTTGCGACGGTTCATGATCCATCCGGTCACCGAGTCCGACCTGATCCAGCAGTTCCATGGCCCGCTGGCGATGTTTTCCGGCAGATAAGCCATCTTCCGCATACGTGGTCGGGAGCAGAACATTTTCCAGCGCCGACGTGCGGGCTAATAAATTGAAGTTCTGAAACACAAAACCGATTTTGCCGTTGCGCACCATGGCTCTCTTATTAACCGACATGCGGGAGATTTCCTGGCCATCAAACAGGTATTGGCCGGATGTCGGACGGTCCAGGCAGCCGAGAATGTTCATCAACGTGGTTTTTCCGGAACCCGATGCACCCATTAGCGCGACCATTTCTCCCGGCAGAATCCGTAAAGACACGCCCTTGAGCACCTGCACATCCGAATTGCCGAGGTGATACGTTTTGACGATGTTGTCAACTTTAATTAATTCCATGGCCTCATACGCTCCGGCTTCATCATAGAGTTGCCATTCTGATGCGGCTTATATTCATTCCTTTTTACGTTTAAATGGCTGCGGAATAAACGGGTTGACCGCACCGGCGGATCCGCCGCTTAGCGCGGAGCGTTGGCCGGTTATCACCAGCATTCCAGGTTTGATATCGGGGGATTCAATTTGCGTGTCTGAATTGTTGGCCAGGCCCACGTTTACCGCAATGGGGCGAACATAGCGCCCGGATTCCACCCAGATGGTTCCCTTATCGGGCGATGATGGAGCCACGGCTTGATCGGCGGTGGGAAGTATTTCCGATTTTAACGGCACCCAGCGCAAGGCAGTGTTTGGAACCATCAGAACATTATCACGCTTGGCCACAAGAAAATCGGTCTGCGCCGTCAGATACGGCAGAAGTTTCCCGCCGGGATTATCGGTATCCACCACAACCGTATAGGTTACCACGTTCTGCACCATCGTGGCGTTGAGCCGCAGTTGCGAAACCACACCGTGAAATACATCGCCGGGAAAAGCATCAACGGTAAAGGTGGCCGGGTCGCCGACTTTAATGCGACCAATATCCGCTTCATTCACCGATGTCCACACCTGAATTTTCTCAAGACTTTTAGCAAGAAGAAAAAGGCTTGGTGTGCTGAAACTTGAAGCAACGGTCTGGCCGATATTGACTCTGCGGTCAATGACCACACCCTTGACCGGCGAGGTAATGGTGCAATAGCCGAGCGTAATTTGCGCGCTATTCAATGACGCCTGGGCGGCTTCGACCGCTTTTTGAGCCTGCACCAGAGAGGCCTTGCCGAGGGTGACACTGGCTTTGGCCTGATCATAAGTGGATTTGTACGCGTCATATTGGGTAATGGCCAATGCCGCACCGGAGGAGCCGAGTTTTTCCGCGCGCAGCCAGTCCGCCCGGGCGTTGATATAAGCAGCCTCATACTGCTCAAGCTTGGCCCGGGAAACTTCCACATTGGCTTTGGCTTCCTCCAATGCCGCTTTGGCCAAGGTCACCTGCGCCTCGTAATTGGAGGGATCTATGCGAGCCAATATTGTGCCTTTATCAACCGGGGAATCGTAATCAACGGTATGGCCGGCGGCATCGTTTCCAAAGGCGATGATGGTGCCGTTAACCTGCGCACCGACATCCACCACATCCCGCGGTTCAAGTGTGCCGGTAGCGCTGACGGTAGCGGCCAATGTTCCCTGCGTAATCGGTGCGGTCTGGTAGATAACCGGCCGGCTGGAAGCACTTCGGAAATGATTCCATACCCAGTAGCCGCCAACGGCCGCAACCACCAGGATCACAAGGGTGACGATCAGATTTTTCATTTTGACACTCCCGAATCATGCGTATGAAAGTCTCCGCGGGCGGATGCTTACCTCATGGCCCCGACCGACCCCCCGGCTTGAATAACGGACGCAATGTTTCCGCGGCGCATAATAAAAAAGCCCGCTCCCTGGGCGTCAGCGGTTGAAAAATATTGGCGAAATGATCTTCCGCGGCACGCTGAACGGACTGCAAAACATCCCTGCCGGCTGCCGTCAACGACAGCAGCGACCGTCGGCGATCCCGGCTGTCTTCCGTCCGCTGAACCAGACCGGCATGGGCCAGTTCAACGGCGAGCTTGGAGGCGGATGGCAACGTCAGCCCCATGACCTCAGCGGCATTGGAAATTGAGAGTTCCGGAGACATGGCAATGGCCATCATCATGCGAAATTGTCCGACGCGCAAATCACCGCCTTCCGCGGTGCGTAAATGCCGCCGCAGCGATCCCATCATGTGCGGAATCAGCGAAACAAACGCCCTGGCCAGCACATCGGCGTCATTGCCTGAAGCAGTCACGGACGCCGATACCGGCGCATGATTATTTAGTTTCCTTTTCAAACCAGTTCTCATGATGGTCTATTCCCGAACTCCCGCAGCACGGCGGCCACAGACTTTTCTACCCGCACAGAATTATTATACACGCAGGCCAGCAACTGCACAGTATCTCCAGGGCGCGAACAACCGGTACCGCGCCTTGTCAGTTGTTAGCACGCTTGAAAAATTGAATAGTTGCATAATCGAATTAATATTTTTTCACCGATGTGCTATAATCCGCGGCTATGAAAGACCAGACGAAGCCGGAGATTCCGCAGCAATCCGCCAAAGTTATGATTCCCGCGATTAACACCCCCGCGCAACGCGCACATCGGGGCAGCGTGGCACTGCTGATTTTATTTCGCATATCACGCAGTATTGCCGGCGGAATGATGATCGTGGCATTGCCTTATCTGGTGCTGAACCGATTGCATGAAACGTCGCTGGCGCTGGGCGCCATTTATGTCGTGGGCGTGATGTCAACGGCTTTCCTGGCCGTTGGGGCGGGATATCTTTCAGACCGGTGGGATCATAAGGGAGCATTGCTGATAACCGGCGCGATGGTTCCAATCAGTGCGTTGATGGTGTATGTCAATCAAAGTTTTCCGATGGTGCTGGCGGCGTCGGTGGTCGGCGGATTTGCCGCCACGGGATCCCTGATTGGCGGCGGTGTGGGCGGCGCAGCACAGCCGGTGCAGAGTTCGGTCATCGCCCGGCTCTCGACGACGGAAAATCGCACCCGCTATTATTCGGTGCTGGCGTTTCTAAGCGGAATTGCCGGTGCCGGCGGAGCGATGCTGGTGCATTATTTTTCGATCCGGAATACCTTTCTGGCCGCGGCGATTATTTCAGCAGTCGGCGCGGTCCTGCTGACATTCATTGCCATCCCCGAATATGTCGTCAGCAAGCCCGTGGCCCGTACGCAGTCTAATCAGGCGATACGGCATTTCAGTATTACCGGCGCGCTTAACGGATTAAGCCAGGGGCTGATTACTCCTTTTCTGATCCCGTTTTTTGTTCTGGTGTATCACCTGTCCAAATCGCGCATGGCCGTTTATACCGCAATCGGCAGCGTGCTGGCATCAATTGCCTTACTTGCCGCCCCCGCACTGGAACGGCGGATGGGGTTTGTGCGCAGCATCACGTTTACCCGCGGACTTGGAACGGCCATGCTGCTGGTGATGGCGGTGTGGCATAACTTGTGGATCGGCCTGGCGATTTACCTCATAACACCCGCATTGCGCATTGCCGCGCTTCCGGCGCAACAATCCGCCATCATCAACCGTGTGGAGGGCCAGAGCATGGGGCGGGCATTGGCGATGAATCAAGTTACGCGGCTGTCGGCCTCTTCGGCGGCGATGATCTGTACCGGCTTCCTGTTTGACATTTCTGAAGTTGAAATGCCGTTTATTCTTTATGCGGGTGTCATGGCGGTCAATATTTACCTCTATTATCGGTTCTTTGGACATGATGGACAAAATGGGACTTCGGAAAGCGTACCGGTAATCAATGCCCGCGGTCCGATGCGGGAAGAGCCTGCGAAGCCGTCACAATAACCAAAACCCGCTTGAATTGCGGCGCAAGCCGACCTAATATTGTGTGGGTTGGAAACAGCCTCTTATCAGAGGCTCTGCGAGGTCCTGCGGGGCGGTTTGGCCCCGCAGTGTGCTTGGCGGCGATGACGAGAATTGGAACGGTGATGCGGTATGATGTGCAATCGGTGCAATAAACCGGCGACGGTACACATCAAGGAAATAAGCAACGGCAAGATTGTCGAATTGCATTTATGCGACCAATGTGCGGGATCGGCGGGATACAGCGCGCAGGAGCATCTGCCGTTAAATGAAATTCTCAATGAGTTTGTTGCGGCGCATAGTCAATTAACCAAGGCGAGTTCTCTGCATTGCCCCGAATGCGGCATGACCTGGCAGGAATTTAAGGACACCGGTCTGCTGGGATGCGAGAAGGACTATGACCTTTTTGTATCGATGCTCGGAGCCGTTATTGAAAAAGCGCAGCGGGGTGCCAAGCACCATACCGGGAAAACGCGATCACCGCGGGCCAGACCAACCAAGGCGCATGATGAGCCGGACGCCGTGCAATTGCGACGCGCGGAACTCAAGCGTCTGCAGGTAGAGTTGGCGAAAGCGGTAGAGACGGAATCTTATGAAAAGGCCGCGAAATTGCGTGATCAGATCAAGACTCTTGAACGCTCGGCCTGAACGGCGTAACGGGCTGCCGCTTGAACGGCACAGTAAAACATTGGGTGGACGATACGATGATTTTTGATGACTTAACCAGCCAGACCGGTGAGTGGCTATCAGCCAAGGGGCCGCACAATGATATTGTGATCAGTTCACGGGTGCGTTTGGCCCGAAATCTGGCGGCATTTCCGTTTATGAGCAAGGCCAATCGCACGCAGCGGACGCAACTGCATCGGCTGTGCCGGGAACGTCTGACGGCGCTGCCGGGGCTGACGGATCTGCTGTACATAGAAGTGGATAAAACCGAAGAGACAGATCGGCAGATGCTCGTGGAGCGGCATTTGATCAGCAAGCAGTTGGCATCCGGAGAGGGAAGCCGGGGAGTGGCGATTACCGGCGATGAGGGTTTAAGCGTGATGGTCAATGAAGAGGACCATCTGCGTCTGCAGGTCATGCGTTCCGGAGTGCAATTGAGAGAATGCTGGCGCGAAGCGGATCGACTTGATGATCTTCTGCAGCAGCAGCTTGACTATGCGTTTCATGAACGCTGGGGATATCTTACGGCGTGCCCGACAAATGTGGGAACCGGAATGCGAGTGTCGGTGATGATGCACCTGCCGGCCCTTAAGCTCACCGGTGAAATCGAAAAAGTCTTTAAGGCGGCCCAGGATATGCATCTGGCGATCCGCGGCCTTTTTGGCGAAGGCACGGAAGCGGTGGGCGATTTTTATCAAATCAGCAATCAGACCACGCTGGGGCGCTCGGAGGAAGAAATTCTTTCAGAATTCAGCGACTCGGTTATTCCGCGAATGATTGAAGCGGAATTGACGGCACGGGCGATTCTGGAAAACGAACGCCCACTGGCGGTGGATGACAAAATCGGCCGGGCCATCGGGGTGTTGCGTAACGCACGTTTGCTGACCACGGAAGAAACGCTGTATTTTCTCTCACATCTGCGGTTGGGCGTGGCGATGAAGCGCGTTGCTGGATTGGATATCAATGCGATAAACAAATTGTTTCTCACCGTGCAGCCGGCGCATCTGCAGCGCGTGCTGGGCAAACGCCTGGACGGGGAGGCCCGCAAGGCTGCCCGGGCGGATTTTGTGCGGCAGCAACTGCAACCCGACAGCGGCACCCAATAATGAATGGCCGGATTTTCGCTGGCTTGTACCGCTTGAGCAATCCTTGATCGCAAAAACCGGCAAAGCGTGCGGCTTTCGCCGGTCACCACCATGTCCCGCCGACAGCAGGGCGTTTTTTTCAACGGATTTGACGGGTAATAGCCGATAAAAAGGACGAAAACCCTGGCGGACGGTCCGCAGGCTTGACAGAAGCCTTAAAACGCTTGAATATTCATAATCAAGCAGGTTAATGGAGTGTACAGTCAGTGCCGATAATAATTGAAATTGGACGCCGGACTTGTGAATATTTGGATTTGGGCACATACTTTACGAACAAGGTTGTCTGATTGAATACGAACCTCGTATTGAATTTTCAACCGATGGCATGATATCGATTTGTTTTTCTGACTCGGAGAGTTGGCGCATGACATTGAACATCGCGGATCGTAACGGTTCTGTTTCTATGAACAACGCTGAAAGAGTTGCATCCAACGCGGAACGCGGCAACTGCGGCGCGCAGAGCAAACGAACCGGAAAAGGCTGGATCAAGGCCGGCTTAATGGCCGGATTACTGGTGGGACTTGGTGGCTGCCAGACCAGCAGTCCGCTGGATTATCTGAATCTGGGAAATTCATTTTTGAATCCCGCTGAAGTTGGTCGCTTTGACAAGGCCAATCCATTTGGCCGCGTGCAGCCGGTAACCTGGCCGATTCTGGATTCATTGGCGGTAAATGATCCGCCGGCCGGCGCCTGGCCCGATTCGACGCCCCCGACACCGGCGGACTTGCTGCCGGTACACAAGCCATATGTGCTGGGTGCGGGCGATGTATTATCCATTTCAGTATTTGAACTTGTTGTACCTGGACAGGAATCGGTACAAACACGGCAGATTAATACGCAGGGCAATATCACACTTGATTTTGTGGGCCAGATTCATGCGGCGGGAATGACGACGCGGCAACTGCGGCAGGAAATTGTTCACAAATTAATTCAAAGCGGCCAGATGGCCGCACCAGGCCCCCACCAGCCCGGCCCGCAGGTGAATGTAGATCTCACCGAAGCCCGCCGCCGGGTATTTTCGGTTATTGGTGCCGCCAATCACCCCGGAACCTACAACATTATGTCTCCGGACTTCCGCCTGCTGGATGCTTTGGCATTGGCCGGCGACGTGCCGCAGACGCCCGGCATGGATTATCTGTATATTATCCGGCGGGTGGAAAAAGAAACGCCCAAGACCGCGGAAGCTGCCACTTCCACCGGTTCACAAACCGGCGGGCAAACCAATATGCTTAATGAAATCGCCAATCAGTTGCAAAGTGGGAAAGCGCCAACCAATCCCAACCGCGCAACGGAAAGCAATCTGATGAATCAGGCGATGGAACAAACCGGTACCACCAGCAGCGGACGGTTTGTGTATGTCAATGGCCAATGGGAGCGCATTGGCGGAGCAGCTCCCGCCACCGCTCCGGCACACTTCAGCTTTAACGCAAATAAGAAATCCGCTGAGTCTGGTTATCCGGGCGAAGTGATTATCCGCATTAACCTTAAGAAATTGATGGCGGGCGACCCGCGTTATAACGTGGTTATCCACTCCGGCGATGTTATTAATGTTCCACCATTGAAACCATCGGTTTACTTTGTGATGGGTAATGTCGGACGGCCAGGGGTATATTCCATGACCGGACAGAAGTTGACCCTGGAACAGGCAATCGCGGCGGCGGGAAACTTCGGCCCGTTGGCCATACCCCGACGGTGTGAACTCATTCGCCGCATTGGACATAATCAGGAAACAACGATTCAGGTTAACATGCAGGCAATATTCAGCGGTCAGGAGCCGGATATTTTCCTGAAACCGTATGATACTCTGAATGTTGGCACCGATTTCTTCGCGGCGCCGCTGGCGATTATTCGCAATGGCCTGTCGGCCAGCTACGGCTTCGGCTTTACTTATGATCGGAACTACTACATCCAGCCGACGATTATTCAGTAGTCTCCGCGATCGCCGTTTGCGAGCCTGCTGTTGATGCGTTGATTTGGCCAGGAGAAAGTTCCTCGCTGGGAACGTTTTTTGGAAAAGCAAGCCCCGCCGGCGGCATCAGACATATATGGATTGCAACCGGAGCATGACACATGCCGGCCTCAGAAACCTCCAGCGCTTCTTCTGGTAGCGGGTCAGCCCCGTCCGGTAAGCCCTTGCGCTATGATTATGTTGACAGCATTGAGTCCACGAAATCGCCAAAAAGTGAATTGCCCGGATACATTTTAGCGGTCATTGCCGGCGTTGCCGTATTGTTTTACCTTCTGTACCGCATTAACTTCGAGCAATTGGTCCATGTATGGAGCACGAATCCTAATTTCAGCCAGGGTTTTCTGATTCCCGTGATCAGTGCAATGTTTATATATCTGCGATGGAATACGTTGCGGAACCTGCCCATTAAGCCGACGTACATCGGATTGATATTGCTGATGTTCGGGGTGTTTGGACAGGTTCTGTTCCGGATTACCGGACAGGAACAGTTTTCAGATCTAAGCATGCTGGTGGTGCTGTTCGGTTTAGCATTGTGGCTGCTGGGCTGGCAGCAGATGAAAATCCTGTGGCTGCCGATATGTTATTTGTTATTCATGATAAACCCGCCGCAGGCATTGTATGTGAAGCTCACCACGCCGCTGCAATCCATAGCCGCATCAGGCGGTGCGCACATGCTGCTTCTTTTTGGCATTCATGCGTATCGGGAGGCAACACAGATTCACCTTCAGGTGGGTGATAAATGGCCGTCGCTGAATGTGGCGCAGGCGTGCAGCGGCATACGCATGCTGACCGCTTTTTTCGCACTGGCGGTAGCACTGGCTTATTCCACCAACCGGCCCATGTGGCAAAAACTTGCGTTATCCTTGTGCGCTTTGCCCATTGCCATATTTGTCAACGCCCTGAGGGTCACGCTTTCAGGCGTGCTGTTTGCCTATGCCGGTTCGGAATGGGCACGCGGCAGCACGCACGCAAGTCTGGGACTGCTGATGCTTATTCCCGCGGGCCTGCTGCAGCTCGGTGCCGCCAAATTAATTGATCTTTTTGAAGAAAATCTGTTTGTGGAAGATGGCCCGCAACATGGTCACTCCGGACAGGAGGCAAAAGTATGAGCGACAAAACTTTATCCGTAAAGAAACTGTTACCTCCCATGGTCGCAATGGGCGTTCTTGTGGCAGGCCTGGTATCGCTGACCATAGCCTCAAATGCCTTTAATGTGGTCCTGCAAAAGATCCACACGCCTTTGCAGGCTCCACTGCGGAGTCTTCCCAAAAAGCTCGGGCAATGGGTCATGCCCAAGGGCGCGGTCGATCAGCGGCTGTCCGCGGAAATTGTCCAGGTACTCGGCACGCACCATTATCTTTTACGACCCTATGTAAATACCAAAATGCCGCCTGGCGAGCCAGGTTCGCAGGTGCGGGTGAATCTGAATTATTACCCCACCGATTTTGCCACGCCGCATGTTCCAAATGTCTGCTGGGCAGGCGTGGGCATGAAGCGCATCCATGATACGTTCATCACCATTCATCATGTGCCGCACGCAGACGGCACATATTCCAATTTGACGATGCGGTTTCTCTCATTTTATGCACCTAAAATGAGCCATTCCGGAATTCCATTGAGTTTGAATCAGCACCGTGGGCGGTACGTGAATGTGGCGTATGTATTCCAGGTGGACGGTCGATATGTGCCCAACCCCGAGCAGGTAAGCGAGTTATTCTGGCGTACCACCAGCAAATACGGCTATGATGCCAAAATTGAAGTCACGGCTGAGGGACCGGGCGGCTTGACCACCCGGCCGGAGGCCCGCAAGGCTATTGCGTCGTTTATTCGCGCATCGCTGCCGGCCATTGAGCGATTGCTGCCGGATTGGAAGAAACTCAATGCGCCGGCAAAACATCCCGCTACGACG
>JAJZJL010000177.1 GCA_021810145.1 Planctomycetota bacterium
ATGAATTCTCTTTGGTACTTGTGCAAACGTTCGCCCGAAAGCAACGATTACCAGCCCCACGGTTCAACGATTTCACGCTGAAATATCGTTCGCTTGTCACGCCCTATTATGCGCATCATGGATCGTAGCTGTGAATATCATCGGCGGTACCGAACAGGCCATCCTGGCCGGCGCTGACAAAGCACGGCGCGTGCGAATTATAAAATACCGTGGGCAGGAATTGGATGGGATTGCCCCAGGAATCATTGACTTGTGTAATCATCAACATGTTGCCATTATCAGGCATGGCAACCATTGAGCTTTTTACCATCGATGGCCCAAACCGGGTCAGCACATTGGCATGCAGCCGCCACACGCCATTGGCATCCTTGTATGCGTGCATCTGCTGATATTCCACCAGAAAGCTGTACATGGAGGGAGGCACCATGCCGGCGGTCTTATGCACGACTGATTCCTCGGCTCCCAGCAGTGCGGTAAGTTCGCTGCGTGTAAGCTCACGCCGGGACGAATTAAGCACCTGCCGCCCTACCGCCAGCGCTACGCCCACGAGTATGGCGATTACCGCGAGGGCCACCAGCATTTCGATAATTGAAAAGGCGGAACAACGACCATTGCATGCTCTCACTCTCTGTCTCCCTCACAACTCCGGGCCTCTCAATTCTGACGAACCATTCGTCAGTTTTATCTGGGAAGATATTTATCCAACTCCTTTATAAATACAAGAAAAAAACACCCATTTTTTTACTCCCAACGTGTGATAATATTCAGCCCCATAATATGCCCCCTGTTTCTCATTCCGTCAGTCCGCATGACGCTTCCACATTGCCTTCAAGCTTCGGTCCGGTCTGGCAACGGCGGTAAATCCGCGCCATTTGCTCAGCCACACGTTCCCAACTGAATTCTCTGTGCACACGGTCAAAACCGCGCCGCCCCATGTCCATTGCCATAGCCCGATCCGCGTTGAGTTTTCCCAGCGCCTCTGCAAGCGCCACCGCATTGCTCTCCGGCACCACCATTCCCGCATCCCCGACCACATCCGGAATGGCGCCGGATTGACTGCCTATCACGGGTACGGCACAGGCGTGGGCTTCGATGATCACCCGGCCAAACTGCTCCTTCCATGTTGCCGTGGTACGTGATGGCAAGGCAAATACATTCATCGCATTCATCAGCACAGGCAGTTTCCCCAGCGGCACGCCGGCAATCATGCGCACGCGATCCGCAATGCCCAATTGACCAATCTGCAATTCCAGCGCCGGCTTAAATGGCCCATCACCAATCAACAGCAATTTCACCTCAGCTCCGCAAGCTGCCACGGCCGCCACCAGATCACCCAGACCTTTTTCCTCCACCAGTCGCCCGGCATAACCAACGAGAAAATCGTTCGCCCCGCACCAGTCCGCCAACCCTGTCTCGCGCCGAGATGTCATACGATCCATCGGCACAAACAGTTTTGCATCCACCGCGTTGGGCACCACTTCGCCCGGCCCCTTGAAACCTTTGCTCCGTGTGATTTCCAGTGCCTCGCGGCTGCGGCCAATGACGAAATCGGCATGCCGGAGCGTATAACGTCGAAATTGCTCAAACGGTGGCGGCAGGATGCGATTGATATTCTGCTCGGTCTCGGAAATTATTTTGGTCCCGGGCAATATCCGATCCCGCAGCCACACCGTATGGGCACTGACCAATCCCCATGGCTCTTCCCATAGATCAATAATGTCCGGCCTGAAATCCCGCAGCATTGCCGACAATTGCGGATAATAATGCAGATAAAATTGTGCGGGGCCAACCCACGGCCAGCGCACAGCCCCCACCTGATAATGCGCCCGGGCATTGTCGATGAATTTAACCTCCCGCCACTTGCCATAATGCTTCCACCGATTCGGAATCAGCACGCGCAATTGGATATCCGGCATCGCGTGCAGCAACTCCGCTTTGGGCTGTCCCTCCGCGGGAGACTGACAGGTATGAGAAATCAGCAATACTTTCATATTGATCCGGTGACTTTTAAGGGGACACGCACATGATATTTTTCCTGGCGCGAGACCGCAACGCATGTCCGCAGCACGCCGAACACGCATCGGTTAATCAGCAACCAATCGGAATTGCGCGATTTCAGGGGACCGGCCCGAGCTATCCGCTTGTTCTGCGCTAAAGGCTTTGGATCCGTAAATCCGGGAACGCGGCCCGGTAGATTCCCTCGTCGAGTGTCAGGAGTTGGTCTGCATTCGCAGCCGCGTACGCACCAATAAGGAAATCTGCAAGTATGCGGCGGGGACCCGGAATACGCTGGGTCTTTCTTCGAGCGGCGTATTTCTGAAAAGCGTGCCCGGCCGCAATCCAGATTTCGCGGGGTAACTCCCAGTCAGCCTTAACTCCGGTATCGTTGCAAAACTCATCCAGGAACGCCAGGCTCCGGCCCGGACAGGCCAGCAGCTCCGCGAATACCGGTGCGGGCATAATCAGCGCTCCATTCGATGATGCAATCTCCAGAGCGGCCTGGGCCTGACTGTTCATCGTCGGGTCCCGGCTCCACAGTGCCACAATGACATTTGTATCCACGGCCGTAATCATCGACCGCGTGCCCTGCGACTCCATGTGAGAATATCTTTTCGCCGATCCGCGATACCCGGATTGCCGATGCCACGGTATTTGGCGAAGCCGCTGGGCACATCACTCGGCTCGATGCGCACGGCCCGGCCCTTCGCCGGCACAAGCACGTTGCCGCCCGGTTCACCCAAAGAGGCACGCCGAATTTTTGCCCGAATTCGAGACGGATTCTTCTTGTTGATATGACTGTGGGTAATCACCACACACCTCTAAGCATCAACTCACGAAATAATTATACCACTTTTTTTCGATCAGGCACTGCGATAATCGCAGGTGATCATCACGTTGCACCAGACCACATCGCTGACAGGTCACCTGCGGTCAATGGCGCAAAGTGCCATGTTCTGGATGCGGGATTTTTCATGTGAACCAGCCGCTCCCCGCAGGGGCGCTTCTTCGCAAGCGCATGCTCGAGGGCCTCTGGCATCGGCCACTCATTTTCGCGCCTGCCCATCTGCTCGCCCGCGTCGTCCGTAGCCAATTCTGCAGGCAAGATGCCTGCGTTACGGCAATCGTTACAACGCCGGGCTAAAGAAACTGCCGGAGCCGGGGTAGGAATCGTTCCATTTCCATTCCGTCATCGCGGAATAGCACCATGATGCCTGCCGCGTCCGCCATCACGCGTTTCGCCGATGCAAGCAGCCCATCATTGGCCCGCCACCCGCGGTTCATCGGCCCCTGCCGCCAGTAACGCCACAATCTCATCCACACGGCTTCGCCAGGAATGTTTACCGGCCTCCGCTCTCCGCAGTTCGCTTTTCTCTGTACCTTCCGCCAGCGCTTCCCGGCACTGGTTTACAAATTCGTCCGCCGTGCGGGCACTGCGCACCAGGTCCGGATAATCGCGGAAGCCGGCCACATCGGTGGATACAATCGGTTTGCCCGCCGCAAGATATTCCCACAGCTTGATCGGGTTAAGGCTCTCCACAAATGCGGTCATGCAGTGCGGCACAATGCACACATCAAACGCCCGCATATACTGCGGCAAATCACGATATGCCATCGGCCCGGTGAATATCACACGCCCCGTGGCTTCCAGTTTCTGCCGCTGATCCGCCGGCAACATCACCGGGCCAATAAGCACAATCGTGCCCGGCATATTGCGCGCTTTCATGCGCGCGGTGATGGCCTCCACAAGCTTCACATCCACGCGATCGGCATGAATGCTGCCCGTGTAGCCGAAAACGGGCCGGGGCCAGTTCCGGCACGCTTCCGGCAACGCACCAGCATCATCCAGCACGCAGCGGTAATGCGCCGCATCCACGCCGTTGGGAATAAGGTGGATGTCCCTTGTTAATGCCTTGCGCGATTCATACAGTGATCTGGAACAGACAATAACCGCATCCGCCCTGCGGCACAGTTCGGCGTCCGCGGCGATGGTGCGATCCAGCAACGCCTTGCGATCGGTGAAATGTGTAAACTGCGTCCAGTCATCGGTAATATCATAAATCATCCGTGCCTCGCCCATGCGCCCCACCATGTGCGCAGCCCCCTGATCGTTGATCCACAATATGGTTCTGCCAGTCGCGGGAGACGGAGAACCTGAATTTTGTATTTGAGCCTCCGGCCCCGCCATAGCGGGACCTTTCGCAGCCGCATGGGGTGTTTCGTACCCGCTGGATGGGACGGGAGCCGCGGCAAGCGGGCTCGGCGGCTTAATTTCCCTGGCCATTCGCCGAACGTACCGCCGGGCCATGAAATCATTCACCCATCGCCCAATCGCCAGCGTGCTGGGCAGAAGCTTCAACGGCCGCGTAACGGTGATATTGGCATAACCATCCGGATGCCAGTTGTTCGGCCCGCGCAGCAGATCGAACCGCCGCGTGCGAATGGCGTTGGACACATCCCGCGGCGGACAGACAAACAATATCCGCATATCCGGATACCGCCGGGCCAGTTCGGCACACACAAACTGGTTTCGCCGCCAGATGTCGTCCCACGATTCAAGGGAAATGAAAATCAATGTATCCATAATAAGCCAGAGCAGCGATGGTGAAAAGGAACTTTTCCCGGCGCGTCGGGATGGAATCTAGAATCTTGAATCTTGAATCTTGAATCTTGAATCTGGAATCTAGAAGCGGGAACGATCGGGAGCATCTGGTTTACGTGTTTTCGTTCGGCCCGATGCGACGATCGCAGAGCGATACCCATTGAGAAGCCGTGCGACTTGATTGCTGCGTTCCCAAAGGGATTGCTTTTCCAACAATCCAAGATCGTGTGCCAGTATCAGATAATACCGGCACTCATCAAGCGAACCTTCAGAGATGTTCAAATAACGAGCCTTGTCTGTCGTGGTGCGTTTGCGGAATCCTTCCGCGATATTCGCGGCGATGGAAACGGCAGCCCGGCGAAGTTGCGACGTTATTCCATATATTTCATCCCTTGGGAAATTACGTGTCGCCGCGTACACCTGCAAGGTGAACGCATGGGCCTGCTGCCATACAATTAAATCTTCAAACGACTTTGCCGGTGCTCTCTTTGTGGTTCCATTATCAGAACATCCCATTTCCTTCAACTCCGATCCACAATACAGATTCAAGATTCTGTATTCACGATTCCGCGGCTGCGCCGCGGCGAATCATCAGCCATGTGCGCAGACGGATTTTCGCGCCCAGCTTCGCGCGGCGCTTCGGCAACGCCAGCCACATAAGCCCCCACAGCGGCAGCCGCAGCAGCCCCCCCACCGTCACCGCCATCCGCGCGCTGTACATGCCCAGCA
>JAJZJL010000058.1 GCA_021810145.1 Planctomycetota bacterium
TCGCCATACCGAGGCTTCGCCGCCAAGGATTGCTCCCCACAACGCCCGGTTGGCTACATGGCTAACGGATCATTCCATGATGAACTCCTTTCAGTTCACAAGACACAGATGGTTTCACTGACGCACCGGATAGCGCGGATGACGCGGACACGGGACGCACAAATGCAGGAGCCTGGCGCAGTCTTGTGTCGCTTTAATTGGGGACATGATTCGTTTTGCTTCCGGTTTCATGGTCTGGAGATGCTTCGTTCACGTTCTGGAATATCCGCGCTATCCGTGCACGAGGCTTACTCGGTGCGCGCCGGGGCAGGCCTGACGATAGGATTGGCAGATCGGGACTCAATCCCCATCTGCGTAATCTGCGCAATCTGTGGATAACTTCGTGCCGTGGCGACAATCAATGACCGATGACTCGCGGCGCGTCGGGGAAGCAACGGGCCAACCGGTTTTTGGGTGCGGCGGGTATCTGAGATGGCGAATCAGATTGGCTTCCTGGCGGGATGGGACGGACCGCCCCGGCGCGCACGGGGTAAACTCCCTAAGCGGACTACGCGGATACGGGAATGGTTTCTGAAAGGGAATGGTTCGCGCGTTATCCGTTAAATCCGTGTAATCGGTGGTGATTTAAGTTAACTTCCCGGTAGTGGCTGTCCCATCCCACGGACTCGATCCCGAAACGGTGCCGGAGCCTGTTTGGAAATCCTATGGAAGGGACCGCGGATAAGGCGGATGACGCGGACACGGGGGGCAAATCCCCGCGAGCCGGGAACCAATGAGCGATAAGCCCCGGCGCGCCGGTGAACAATAATGTGACAACTTTAGATCAGGACTTGACAACCGATTGCGCACCGGCATGGTAATTAATATTTTCCGTACAACGGGCCGAAGTTGCGGCATGCGGCAAAATCGCCGGCCTGAGGTGCATCGGCACCAAACGCGGTCCAGACGGCGGGCCGGAATATGCGATGCTCGGGTACATTGTGCATATAAACCGGTATGCGCAACATGGAAGCCAGTGTGATGAGTTCATGTCCGATATGGCCATAGCAGATCGCACAATGGTTGGCACCCCAGTTGTTCATGACACTGTATGCATTGACAAATGCCCCCTGCCCCGTGCAGCGCGGGGCGAACCAGGTGGTCGGCCAGGTGGGGTTGGTGCGTTTATCCAGAATGTCATGCACGGATGATGGTAATTCCACCGTTGTGCCTTCCGCGATCTGCAGGGCAGGCCCCAGGCCCTTGATAAGGTTCAGGCGTGCTGCCGTAACGGGCATGCCGCCGCGGGTTCGGTAGCGCACGGAAAAGCCGCCACCGCGGAAATATTCATATATTGCCGGACACCACTGCGTTGCCTCCAGACAGGCCGCGGCTTCCCGCGGTTTAATAAGCCACCATGGTTTGATGGCGGGTTGCCCATCCTGCAATTGGCACCCCGTGCCGTCGAGTGCAGCTGAGCCGCTGTTAATCAAATGCAGCACGCCGCCCGCGGCATCACCCTGCAATTCGTGGCCTGTGGCCTGGAACACGGATTGGGGACTCCAATAGGTGCGAACATCGGCAAAAATCTGGGCGGTTCCAGTAAGCAGGTGGCCAAAAAGCATGGTCGCACCATTGAGTGCGTCATTTTCGGTGGCGACAATATAGGGTTGACGGATACCGCTCCAATCAAAGGAGGAGTTGAGAATGGTTTCAAGATAATCGCCATTGGGGTAATGATCGGTCCATTGCCGCTGTCCCTGGAAACCCGCGGCGATGGCATTATGCCCCAGCGCTTCTTCCGCGTAGCCGAGCTTGGCTAATTGCGGATTTCCGATCATGAGGTCCCGGACAATAATGGCCATCTTGACGCAATGTTCCCACTCTTTGTCCTTGCGGGCTTTGGGGCGCCGGCGCGAGGCGCTGTTGGCGTCCATGCCGGGAATGCAGTTGGCTCTGGTCCATTTCAACGCCTGTGAAAATTCGTTGGGATTATAAATGCGCCGGTCAATGCGCCGGGCCAGTTCGGTCATATCCACGTTCATCACGCGCATGCCCAGGTAGGCTTCAAAAAAAGCGGCATCGACCGCGGAACCGGCAATGCCCATTGATACCCCGCCAATGGAGCAATACGACCGGCCGCGCATGGCGGCAACCGTCAATGCGGCCCGGGAAAATTGCAGCAACTTCTGCTGGACATCCGGCGGAATGGCGGTGTCGGCGGCATCCTGCACATCATGGCCGTAAATATTGAACGCGGGAAGCCCCTTCTGGCTATGGGCCGCCCCCACCGCCGCCAGGTAAACGGCACCCGGCCGCTCGGTGCCATTGAAACCCCATATTGCTTTGGGAATCAACGGATCCATATCCATGGTTTCCGAGCCATAACACCAGCATGGGCTGACCGTGATGGAAACGCCGACCCCCTCTGATGCAAATTTCTCAGCGCAAAGCGCGGCTTCGGCGAGTCCGCCAATGGTGCTGTCCGCCAGCACGCATTGAACTTTTGTGCCATCCGCGTGGCGCAGTTTAGCCGTCAGCAGCCGCGCCACACTGCGTGCCATATCCATGGTCTGCTTTTCCAGAGATTCGCGCACGCCGTCCCGCCGGCCATCAATGGTGGGACGTATGCCAATTTTTGCATTTTTTCCAACCAGCCTGTTTTGCGGCATATTTACAACCATCGATTCGGGATTCGCCATTTCATCTTCCTTCCGCTTTCAATCATCGGTCTTTCAACCAGAGTACATTTCAGGGGGCTAATCATATCGTACAACCCGCGCACAGGCCAGACACCGCGGCGGCGGATAAAAAGGGCCGGCACCTGTGGCAGGTCTGGCGATTGGATGGCCGGATCGGGAAACTGGAATCTGGAATCTAGAACTTGGAATCTGGAATCTAGAATTTGGAATCTGGAATGTGAAATGTGGGATCTGGGATCAGCGACTGCCGGCGCGCCGGGACACGTTCTGGATATACTGAATATACTGACCAATACTGAACATACTGTCCACTACTGAATATTCAGTAAGATTGAGGCTTCACGGCGGTGGCGGAATTATCGCGAAACCCAGGCGGGGGCGAAGGCAGTGGCGATCTGCTGAATCGGGTAATACGCCAGCAATGCCAGCGCATTTAACATACACGCGGTCAGCAGAAGCAGTAACGTGCCGGTGGCCATCCGGGGCGGCCTGCGCCGCTTGACCGTGGTTGCTTCCATCGGGCGGTTTGACACTTCCGGGACACCCATAATTGCATATGCCGCAACCCGCATGGCCGCCCCGCTGCCGAAGAGAATCGCCAGCGTATTGGCAATCAGGACCAGCATGCCCGGCACTGAAACAAGACCAACGGTCTGCAGGCATTGCATTCGAGCCAGACTTCCGAGTGTCGGCGGCAATCCGCCAAGGGACAACAGCGCCAGGACCAGCATGAGCGCATGAAGTTTTTTCATGCGGGCAAATACGGGCCACTGCTGATTCAAGCCCAGTGTTTGCCGGCCAAAAATTCCCGCCGCTGACCCCATGGCGATGCCGGCGGTTAACGCATATAGCAGCACGCAAGCCACAGCTTGTGCGGCGTTGGGCTGAACAGCCGACATGCCAACAGTGAGCGTTACAAATGTACAGGCGGCCAATATTCCAACGATGTTTCCCAGAATATCGGGCACGACTGTTTGAAACACCGCGCGTATCCCATAAGCCGCAAGGGCCAGAATACCGGCGGCGATCATCACGGGTATGACAATACCGGCGGCCACGGGATTGTTGTCAGTTAATGAATGGATGATCCGCAAATATGTCCCGAGCGATGCGACACCGGGTGCCAGGAGCATAAAAAAGGCACCGGGTGCCGGTGTGTTGCCGGCAACTTCTCCATACCACCAGACCAGCGGCAGGCTGCCGATCCAAAATAGAATCGGCATCATAAATAACACCATGAGAATTCCCGTCCAAACTGGCGGGGCATTCGCGAGGTGAATCAATGCGTTGGCATGCCGTACACCCAAGCCGCCCGCGACCAGAGATCCCAGTGCCAGAAGCATTACCGCCAATGCGGTCAGCAGCATCAGGGTTATGAGCCAATTATTCCGGTATCCGAACGTTGAAAGCCACGCCAGCGGAAGCGATCCCAGAAGCATGGATGCGGCCATCAATGGCAAGCTGTGCAATGCCGGCATGATGCTCCATCCCAAGGTGCTTATTGTAATGAGCAGACAAAACCGCAAGTCTCCATGGCCGGTGCTATTGCGTAATCTCCGAGTCAGAACAGCGACAGTGGCAATGAGAAATATCGCGACGGTCAAAATCCATGCCATGGGATCCAATACCATCCAAGCGGGAAGCGTTGTTACCCGCCCGGCGGCAAATACCGGCACATACAGCCTTAACTGCACCAGCGCTGCGACAACCATGCCGGTAAAGCAGATCATGGCGCTGACCGATTGCGAGCCGCCGGTTCGCACTTTGGAAGTTAATCCCAGCAGAGCGACCGTTACAAGCAAAACCATTTGCGGAGCCAGTATGGCAAGAACGTGGTAAGTCAGCCTGCGGCCTCCTGTGCGATTGTTCGAGTTGTTTTCATTACCGATACCTCGTGTCTGCATCACGGTGTCATTGCGGCCGGGTGCGGACGGTTAATGCGGTGGACCGCCGATGGCGTGCGCCAGAGCTTTGAGCACCGGCGCAACCGGATTCAATACCAGTACTGCCGGCAGAATTCCACCGGCCAGCAGTGCAATGATCAGAGGGATAAACACCAGGCGCTCGCGCACGGAAAGGCCGTGAAAGTGCTGATGTTCCGGACGCCCCGGCCCAAAGAAAATCCGTTCGATGGTCCATAACAGCACGGCGGCGATCAGCACCATGACACCGCACATGATTAAGGCGGCGGGTAATAACCCGTTGCTGGTAAGCAGATGTTCCGATGCCCCAGCCGATGCGGCGCGGAACATGCCAAGGATGCTCAGCAGGTCGCCGCCAAAAACCGCCAGACCGGGCAGCGCCAGAGCGGACATAAATGCGATCATCGAGAAGATAAACAAATCTGGAATTAATTGAGCCAGCCCGCCGAGTCGCGGCAGGTCCCGGTGATTGGCTCTTATTTCAATAATATGGCTGGTCCACAACAAAGCGGCGGTTGTTACCGCTCCACCGAGGCTCAGCAGAAATGCGCCGTTGAAGCCGGTGATGTTGGCGGCGGCAACTCCCAGCAGCACAAATCCAGCCTGGACCATCAACCAGTAGGCAATGACCCGTCTGAAATCGCTTTGGGCCAAACCGCATAATGCGCCATAGATCACACCGGCGGCCCCCAGAATAGCCAGGGTGTTTTGCCAGATCAGCAGTTGCACGGGAAATATGGACACAACAATGCGATCCAGGGCATAACCGGCAAGGAGAAACTGCGAACCGATAATCATCATCGCGGATGGTGCCGCTGATTCCGCCATTGCGTCCGGCAGCCAGAAATGCACCCCGGGAACGCCCATGCGAATGACAACAGCCAGTAACAGCAACCAGAAGGCCGTGGTGGTCCATTGTTCCGCCGGACCCAGCGCATGGCGCAAATGCGGATCGATGGCAATACGTGTAAAGTTCAAGGTGCCCTGCGGCAGTGCACCGACACCGCGCGTGGCCAGACTGATAAACAGGCATGCGCCGAGCATGGCAGCCGAGCCGGCGATCCAGAACAATGCCAGCTTCAGCGCCGCCGGCCTCCGACGCGCCCCACCCCAAACGCCAATAAGCAGAAAGCAGGGAAACAATGAAAGCGTGCTGAGCAGATAGAACAAAAACAGGTCCATACTCGCCGCCGCCCCGACAACACACCCCTCCAGCAGCAGCATGACCACGTAATACGCCTTCACCTGCGCGTTGACGCCATAACTGGCCAGAATAGCCATCAAGCTCATACCGCAGAGTACCAGAATCGTCACAAGAGAAAGTGCGTCAACGCCAACATGATAGTGAACATTAAGGTCCTGAAACCACATCACGTTCTGCTGCAGTTGGGCGGTATGGGCAAACTGTGGTGACCAGTTAAATAAGCGTCCGGCGGCCAGGGCAATAAGCATGTTGCCGGCGCTGACCGCGATGGCACTATAGCGAATGAGCCGGGGACGGTTGACGGGCAAAATCCCCAATATAAAAGCGCCGATTAACGGCAAGACCATCAGCCAGGTGAGGATCGAACTATATACAAATGGTTTCAAGTCAACCTTTCATCTAATTTCAGCAACTACGCCGGGAGCTATTGGCTAATTCAGCCCCTCAGCTACGAAATAAAAGCGCAATGAGCACCAGGGCCAAAAGAACCACCAGCGCCGCGATAATATATATCAATGGACGATCGCGCTTAAGCGCTGCCAGCCGGTTTGAGGCAACGCCAAGCGGACGGTCCAGCCGCTCCCAGAATGAAATATTCAAGCCGGTTTCGGCCGCGGCCACAAGAATGCTTGCCAGGCGGGTCAATACCACCGCTGTCACCATCAGCCATTCCACGATCCAGCGATCCAGAAACGCCACCGCACGGCCAAGCAACCTCACCGGCAGGACCAGTACCGCCAGGAACAAATCAGCAACATACATATCTGCCGCCAGCCAGCGATAAACCAGATTGGGACCGGCGCGACGGCGCAGTTTATCGGCTCGATCCATTCCCCCCGAATAGACCAACGCGACCACGGCCAGTGCCGCCAGTCCGAGCCATTCCAGCGGATGTAAAAGCATGCCGCCCAATCCGGTGGGAACAGCCGGCAGGGTTTTGTGTGCCGGCAATCCCATCACATGAGTAAATAATCCGGTGAGATCAACAAATGGTTCGCCGGCGATAATTGCCCCCACCAGCAGCACCAGCAGCGGAAAGGTCTGCACGGCCAATTCGCCATCTTCCAATGTTTCCCCCCGGCTTTTACCGGCAAAAATCAGCCACCACCATCGGACCATCGCAAAGGCCGTGACATAGCACATCAGACATGGAACCCAATATAGATATTTACCGAATTCTCCGATGGCCCAGCCATAAGCGTGAACATGCAGCAACCCATTCCGCATAACCACGGTCATTCCCGATAGCCCCACCCCGGCTCCGCCCAACACGAGCATGCCACTGACGATGGCGGTAATCGGCAGACGTCTCCAGGCTCCGCCCAGTTGCGTTATATCACGTTGACCGCCACTGGCACGGAGAACGGTTCCCGCGGTAAGAAATAATCCGCAATAAATCAGTGCGGTCAACAGGGCACCTAATAATCCTGCCGCATAATCGCCCGAACCAAAGAATAAGAAATTCAATCCGGTCTGCGCAATGAGAAGCCAGGTAAGGGTGCGTTTAATATCTTTTTGAACCAGAGCAATGGCGGAAGCACAAAACTGGGTGGTCGCGCCCATCATTGCCACGGTCAATGCGGCATTGAGGTTCAACAAGCTTGCGCAGTGCGCCAGCAGCAGCAGGCCGCCGCCGGCAATAACCGTTCCCGCCAGCATGGCATTGGCACCGGAAAAGCCGGTGATCGTCTCAGGCACCCAGGTATGAAATGGAAACTGCCCCGATTTCACCAGCGCAGCGGCCACGACACACACGCCACCAAGACTTGACCATGTCAAACCAGGGAACCAGTTCCCCAGCGGGGCCATCGAGGCGTTCACGGCCGGCAAACGCGCGTAGGTTCGTAAAGAAGCATGACCAAAGAGAATCTGGTGGTCCAGGGGCGAGCCATGCAGGGCGAAAATGATTATTCCCACGAGAAACAGGGCGTCCGCAATTGCGTGCGGAAGCAGGACACGCCGCGCGGTAACACTTTCCGGCGGACGATTACTCCAGGCGATCATGCACCATGCCGCGTACATCGCCAGAGCCAGCAGCAGATACATCTGCATGACGTTAATTGATAACGCCGCGAGCAAGAGAAGAAACGCGGTCAAATTGCCCATTGCAAAATAGTTCGCATACGTCGATTTGTGTTTCAACATTCCCAGCGCATGCACCTGCGTTAACAGTGCTATGACCAGAAAAAGCATAAAAAATGCCAGATTCAGTGAGCCGCTGGAAATGCCAAAAGCGATCATCGGTGCTGAGGCAGTTCCCGCTGTTGCCGGTACAGGCAACCAGTTGAACATCAGAATGTGGGATTGCGATTGGCCTGGTATGCCGGAATGCCCCAGCCGGCGGATGATTGCGACCATTGCCGCCGCCAGCGCTGTCAACAGAGAAATGATACTGATATATGCCGCCATTTGA
This sequence comes from Planctomycetota bacterium, assembly GCA_021810145.1. Taxonomy (GTDB): domain Bacteria; phylum Planctomycetota; class Phycisphaerae; order WQYP01; family WQYP01; genus JAMDCX01. The sequence goes on from JAJZJL010000058.1 coordinate 8,221, forward strand.
GACGAGCGACGCACCGAGCTGATGATAATGAGAAAGCCACCGAACACCAATCCCGCGGCCAGCAATAAAATTGAATCAGCGTACATCATCAACCGTAACGAAACCATTCGCACGGGGATTGCACAATCTCCGAAACGTTTCGGCATTGCTTCCCCCGAATACCGCTAAAGTCTAATGCACAGCAGCATAACCGGCTACCTCTTCCGGGTACAATTTCCCATCGGGTAAGCGATACGGGTGTCATCCGGCGGGACCGTCCATGATCCAACGCAAGCAAACCGCATTGCTCCGCACGCGTGTATTGCGCGAACGCGACTTGTTGAGAGGCCGCCGTTGACCGCGGTGCTACACCATGCATGCAAAGCCCATTTTTACGCCAGGATTTCCACTGGCGTTCCCACGGGACATAATTCATACAGTTCGGTCATTTCCGGATTGTTCAGTGCGACACAGCCGGCCGTACTGGTACGGCCTTCCGCACAGCCATGAATAAATATTTCCCCGCCCAACGGTGTTTTCCACACTCGGTTCTGTATGGTTTCGTCCGTCATATCGCCATTTTTCAGATCATGCATTAATTGGTTGTAATTTTCGACCGTCAACAGGCCTTGCGCCAAACCACGGCCGGCATGTTGCTCATTGGGATAATTCAGTCCCAGTGAAAGGTGAAATTTGCTGTGTGGATTCTTAAATACGACGCGAAATAGTCCTTCCGGCGTTTTCCGATCCCCTTCGTGTTGTTTATCGCCGGAATGTGTGCCGGTAATGCAGTGATAGGTTTTAATCCGTTTTCTTCCGTCAAATAAATCCAGAGTAGAGAGGGATTTAACGACACGGATACGGGGTTGTGCAAGCGTCATGGCACATGCTCCGGACGGTGATAATTCTGATCCAGGAAGTACACCGGATAGCCGGCGAGTTCGCGAAATACAGCCCATGGGTTAGCCTCACGCCAGAGTCCCTGGCGCGCCGGAACGGTCCATACGTGCACGCCTAACTGCCGAAATGCCAGAGCTGTGCGAGGCAAATGATAATCAGAACTTACCGCAATAACCGTATGCCAATGTCGGGCTTTTATCAGGGCCGCCGTATCGTAGGCGCTGTAACGGGTGTTATTGCCGTGATAATCAACAATGATGGCGCTGGCTGGAACACCCATGGCCAGAGCTAATTTAAGCATTGCCAGCGGTTCATTTTGATACGGCCTGGTTCTGCCATCCGGTGCGCGCCCGGTCAGCAGCAGCCGTTTGGCGCGATGGGCTTTATAGAGCGCAACGCCCTCCAGCACCCGTTGGCGAAGCGTGTAGCCGCAGGTATCACCGGGCCCGGTTCCGGCACCAAGCACAACGGCGACGTTCGCATCCATTTGCGCGGGCGGAGGATCCGCAAGGAACATGCCGTGAAAGATCCATAAGAAAATAAGTGTCATGCCGGCAATCAATATAAAATCGAAACCTTTATAACCGATGGTTCGCCATGGTGCGGAAACAGTTCGCGATCGGGCCGCCCGGCCACTGATAACATAATCCGGACGGGCAAGAAGCCAGGCTGTGATAGCAAGCAATACCGGCAGCGACATCGGCATATACCAGGGCATGCGTCCATGGAGCATCATTTTTAAATGATAAAACGTCAGCGTATTGAGCAGCAGCACGAGAGCCATGACTGCCGATGGTAAAAGCAGCATCCGATTGAGCCGCCAGGCGCTGTCAGAAGAAATATCAGTTGGCGGGTAAAACCGCAAGATCTGCAGCAGAACCAAACTGGCCAGCCACAGCCATGGAAGAAAAAACGCCACAAAATCGCCGGCAAAGCGTAAATCGATCCATCTCCAGGATTGCAGCGTCAGCACACTGATCAAGGCACCGAGAAAAATGCCTGAATCCAGGAGGCGGAAAAGTGCATGTACCTTTCGGCAACTGGTTTCTGATTGCGGCGGTGACGTTTCAAGAATCGAATTCTGCATGATATGAGTATATATCATGCACGGTTTCATGCCAGCGCAAAGCGCTCGATGGCCACAGCCACTCCGTCTTCACGGTTTGATGGAACAACATGCCGCGCGGCCTTACGAATGTGCTCCGGCCCATTGGCCATTGCGGCGCTGATACCGGCCCATTGGAGCATGGGCAGATCATTGGCGTTATCACCAACCGCCAGGACGTTATCGCGGGTTATTCCATAGGATTTACAGACAAAATCCAGGGCCATGGCTTTGTTGGTATCCGGTGCCACAATCTGCAGCAAGCGTGCGTCACTGCGGAACAGACCGATGCGATCCTCAAATTTCCGCGGAATGACCTGGCACAATTCTTCGATAATGGATGGTTTGGCATGAAACATGATGCGCGTAACCGGAACGTGCAGAAACGTTTCCATGGCGGCGATGACGTCGGGATTAAAGCAGCGGCCGGTTGGAATTGCTTCCGCCGGAACAATGCCAAAGTGATCGGAGTAAAGTTTATCAATTATTTCCACACTCGGAATAACTTCCGGGCAGCGCAGACGGGCATAATCAATGACGCGTCTTACCAACGCATGTGGCAGGCTGATATGCCGCAGCACACATTTTTGAATTTCATCCCAGATCAGTGCGCCATTGTGGCTGATGATCGGGGTTTGCAACTTCAGCGCACGGTGATAAAAGCGAACACTGCGTGGCGGGCGGGCGGTGGCAAGCACAACATGGATACCCCGCTTGGCAGCCAGATGTATGGCATGATGAACCCGCGGCGTGATGGATTCTTTCGGGCTAAGCAGTGTGCCATCCATGTCCAGAGCTATCATTTTGATGGTCTGCGACAAGGGCGGCTGGGTGGTTGAAAATGGAGGCAATGCGGTAGTCGCGGCAGGAGCCTTGGCAAATGCCACCACTTCCCCGGTAGAGCCGGTACCGACCGACTTACGGCGCGGGGCAACAATTTTTCGCAGCGATTCAACTAATTCATCTACTGACATAGCAATCCGCTCACCTAAAAAATCACACCGATGCTCAAATCAACAGTTCTTTTGAGCATCCATGCGGCCCCCTCCGGGAACACGCATTCATGAACAGGCACTTGTATCATCGGTCAAGAATCGATGTTACATGAGTGAACGTCCATAAAATTTCCGCATCCGATAATGGGCTTGAAAACGCCCTTTTTTCAGGCCTTTTTTTTCGCTGTGAATTCAGGCGGTCAGCCGCCTGACAACACGTCTCGCCCGGGAAGTACCCGAGTTGATTCCCACCGATACAGATTCCCACTGCAACGCCATTTTTTCCGGACGTTAATTAAAGCGTCGCAAAATTGGTGCAATGCGTGCCGCCAGAGCCGATTTCTCCGGGTCGGACAGTTGTCCAACAATCTTATTTACGTACTGTGATATCAATTTGGTTCGATGTTCCTGAATTTCCGAACCGTATTGCCGCGCCAGGGCCATTACTTTTCTGGCGGCCTGGCGCTTGGGGCCGGCTTTGGAAACGTGGCCAGCCGTCTTTAAGAAAGTCTTGAGGGCCTTCTGAACACGCCCCAAAAGCTCCGGATCCACCAATCCCTGCTGCTGGGACTGGGCAAACATCGCCATGGCGTTTTGAAACTGCTGTTGATCCAACGCCACAACGGTCATCTGACTTTTACTTAAATGCGCGTCGAGCAACCATCGCCGCATCAGCCACGGGCCGCGGATTTGTGCGAACATCAGCGCCTGCGCAGCCGGATCGTCTATTGCTTTAACCCGTTGAACCCATGGCGGAACTCCCGGTTTACCAACGGCGTCTACTCGCACCTCAAATGCGCGGGTAGGATCACTGGGGTAGTTAATGACATCCACGGCCCCTTGGACATCGGCAAATTTGTACGTTACGGTGGCAAATTTGGAGGATGGATTGGCCGGATTGGCGGCACTTATCGGACGAAATGGGTTTACACCCGCGGGTCGAAATACCTGGTAGAAGGCGACGGCATCGGAAGTCGGGCGTCCGAAAAGCGAACTTAAGTGCACCACAAGATAGACCGCGGCAATGAGTATCAACAGCGCCGCCACCGCCACTTTGATTGTTTCCGGTCGTTTTAAGTCCTGAAGTTTCACAAAACCACCATTGTTACCCGGCACGGGGAAAATTTACCACACGCCCAATAATAACGTCATCGCCGCCACCGCATTGCATCAGCGGGCGCGTCATAGAGACCGACAACATCCGTCGCTCTGATGGCATAAACGCACGAAGCGGTGTTGAGTTGCGAAACTTTCGCGTTTTTCAATTTGCTGTTTTACAGAATTACAATATTTGTTCCAGTCTCCGGATTACCACCCGGACGGTTTTACCGTGGAATATTGCGGATCGCGTGGTATATGAAAGGAACTTAGCGGATCGGGGTGTGCCGGATTAAAGGGCTTTAATCCGGGACGGATAAAGCGTTCCAGAGGCAAGTGGGCTTTTTTAATTCCAAAGAGCACGCACTTGGCAATTTCATAGGCTCCATAGTCATCGTTGTGGGTGAGATCCACAAAAGCTGCTTTAGACCCAACGGGTCCAAGCTTATTGAAAAATACCGTGCTTAAGGCATTAAGATCAATCAGCGGCACCTTTTCCTGTTTTGCAATCCGGCGCATTTCGATCGGGAAGCCGGCGAGACTATTGTAAATTTTGCCATGCCGATACAGTCGCCGGGCCATGGGTGTAACGAGTACCGGAATGGCATGATGAGCGCGGGTCTGGGCAATCATGGTAAGAAGAGACTGGCGATATTCATTTTCAGGTCCCGCATTCCTGCCCCGCTCATGCTGGTCGTTATGGCCAAATTCAATAAACAGATAATCTCCGGGACGAATAACGCTCATGACTTTCTTCAGACGATTTTCCCAGATAAAACTATTGGCGGACTCCCCATCTTCCGCGTAGTTGGCGACCACTACGCGACGTGGCACGAAAAAGCGCGTGATCATCTGCCCCCAACTGCACCAGGGTTCAAAACGCTGGTCGGTATCCGTGGAATCCCCCGCAATAAAAAGGGTAACGGGATGGGCTTGAGTAATGGTCATCGCACACAAACATGGGCGAATGTTGCTGAATTCGATGGTGAGTTTATTATCCCATTCCAATGAGCCGATCTCGCGTGGCTTTAATCGCACTTTTCCCCCCGTTGAAATTTCCGGTGAACGGGTATTAACGGTAAATGTGCGCGTTGCATATTTACCCGGCGCGGTGACGATTTTTTTAAACATCAAGCGACGTTGTTCGGCCTTAACCGTTGTAACCGAACGTCCCTTCAAATCACCGAGTGTGAGGGTGACATTATAGTTTCCAGGTGGCACTTCAACTGAAAAAAAGAACGGCTTACGGCTCGTGACAAATGCGCCTCGCACGCCGGCCGAATTACTGCGGTGTACGCCCTTTACTTTAAAACCCAAATCAAAACCATAACCGCGCTTTGATGTGTAAGCCATATTGGGCAGCACGTGAATGTAGCCGGGTACGGAACGTCCTGGGCCAAATTGAAACTTCAACGGCACCTTCAGATCCATGGCCCGCAGTGTTCCCTGTGGCATTGCAAGAATTGCTATGGAAATAAGTCCAGCCAGAACAAGGCCTAAATTTAGCTGCAAATTTCTATTTCCAATCATGTCAATTACTCCACAAAAATATTTAATTGATTGATAAATCTCTTACCAATGACTCCAAATATATAACGCAAAAGCATAAATGTCGAATCATTCCATGCATGGCTGTGAAAGTAATTTCCATTTATTACCACGTCAATTTGACAGCCGATGCTAAAAGCTGGAAGGGCCTTGTTTATCGACACAATAGGACTGGGCGGCGAGAGTCACACCGCCCGCCACAGGAAACTGAGATTAAGCCGTGTAAGAATACACCGGCTGAAACCGTACTGCTATCGAATAAAATATTTGATTTTTATTGCGGCTTTCGGTAAAGTAGTCACTTGGTTATGGGTTGAAATCAACGGTTTTCAGAAATGGGTTGACCAAAACGGGCGTCCGGCAAACGTCGCACATGATGTGTGATGTTTGCCGGCAAGGATGAACTCCCGTGGAAAGGACAATGGACGTGTCCGGATTTCAAAGCCCCACTTTCGCCTGCTGTGCCTACATCCCGGCATGGCAACGATCTTTCAAGAATATTATTTCGTTCGTAGCGCTGGCGGCAACTTGTTGCGCGACCGCCGCGGCAGACGCATCGACGACCATAACATGGAGCTTCGCAGCTCCGGCCGGAGCGCTGGCGAAAACCGAATCGTATACCGGCCAAATCACCGCCGGCGCGGCACTGCCGGGAAATCCAAGCCTTACCATCGCCGCCACCGGTTACGAGTCTCAAAAGCAGGGAAGAAAACAGGCACTTATCTCCGCCGCGGACCTGTTTGGCAAGACCGTCAACCAAACCGTCAATGGTCTGGGGCTTGCTGACAGTTCGCTGCCCTATCCGCTGCCCGGCACCGATCAGCCGAATAAGGAGTTATTTAGATACGCGGCAACGGTCAAAAAAATTAAGACAACGTATGTCGGTTATGTGCAATTTGATTTAGCCGCCCTGATTGAATTGGCATCACAAACCAGTTCAGTCAAAACCGCAACACTCGGCGTGTTTATTTCCAGTATCAGTGGCCCCGATGTTGCCAAAGTGTGGTACGGAAAAAATCCGGGGAAGGCCGGCACGTATTTGAAAACATTAAAGCTCTCCACGGGCAACAGTTCGACTTCCACAACTTTTCTGCTTGATAAACTCAACAGCACTCAGCACTATCTGACAATCAAGCCGGCATCCGGGGAATTTTTTGTTAATGCAATCACGTTGACAATGCCCGCTTCCGCATCGGCCGTTGCGACGCCCCCCACCGCCATTCTGGTGCTGACCGGTTCGGCTGCAATGGGCTTGATGCTCCTGGCCCGGCGCCGCAGATAAAATGATTCGGCATTGGGGATTTTGCGCCGATTGATGGCGTTGGGTATTTGACCCTCCGCGTTTGATCCTCTATTCTTATGCGCTTGTTGATTTTGTTGTAGTAACAAGGCTTATAGCAAAAGGTAAAGTAGATGTCAGGAAACGAAACCACACTGAAAATATATTATGAGAATGAAGCTCCCATTTCCGGACTGGCGGGAAAAACGGTAGCGGTTCTGGGTTATGGTTCACAGGGCCACGCCCATGCCCAAAATCTGCGTGACAGCGGCGTGAAGGTTATCGTGGCCAATCGCCGCGACTCGGCCAATGGAAAACTGGCCATTGAACACGGCTTTGATCCCATGCCCATAGCGGACGCCGTCAAAGCCGCTGATCTGATTATCGCAACGCTGCCTGATGAATTGCAGCCGGAAATTTACGCCCGCGACATCGGTCCGCATCTCAAGGCAGGCAAGACATTCGGCGCAACGCATGGGTTCGGCATTCACTTTAAGCAAATCGTCCCACCGAAGGATGTCGATGTCGTCATGATAGCCCCCAAAGGTCCGGGGCATCTGGTACGAAGCGAATATGTCAAGGGTGGCGGCGTGCCCTGTCTGGTCGCGGTGCATCAGGACGCCAGTGGCCATGCCATGAAAACGGCCCTGGCGTGGGGTAATGGTGTTGGTGGAGCCCGGGCCGGGATTATCGAAACGAGTTTCAAAAATGAGTGTGAAACAGATCTGTTCGGTGAACAGGCGGTTTTGTGCGGTGGTCTTTCCGCGTTGATCAAGGCGGGCTTTGAAACGCTGGTAAAAAATGGGTACCCGCCTGAAATGGCCTATTTTGAATGCGTGCATGAAGTCAAACTTATTGTCGATCTGATTTATCAGGGCGGCTTGAATTACATGCGTTACAGCATCAGCAATACGGCGGAGTATGGCGACCTTACACGAGGCCCGCGTATTGTCACGGAAGAAACCAAAAAGGAAATGCAGAAGATTCTCGATGAAATCACGTCGGGTAAATTCGCCGCGGAATGGATGGCCGAGCACCGCGCCGGCAAGCCGAAGTTTAAAGCGCTTTATGAAGCGGACGCCAAACACCCCGTGGAGGTCATTGGCCGTAAATTGCGCAAGATGATGCGTTGGATCAACGCCAAGGAAGTTGACTGAGCCGAAAATATCGTACTGCCCTGATAAAACGAACGGAGCGCAAAGGGTGACAATTAAATTAACCAGCGGCTTGGATCATGTGGCTATCGCCGCCGATAACACTGAGCAGATGGTGCAATGGTACAGTCGGATGCTTGGCATGATCATTCTGGCGCAGACGGAACCGATGGAAAGCACCGGGCAGCGCACGTATCTGATCGGTCCGCCCACATGCCGCAATGCCTTTGGCGGCATGATGCTGGAAATCATGCCGCGCAACGAGCATGTTCGCCGACCGCGCGAAAGTCATGATCCCGGTATCAGCCACGTTGCCTGGATGGTTGAAGATTTTGATGAAGCCTATACGCACCTCGCCGGACAGGGCGTGGGATTCGTTGGATCGGTGGTTGGAGCCGTGGGCGGCGGCAGACTGATTTCGTTTGTTGATTGCGAAGGCAATCTCATGCAAATTGTAGAACGTAAAAAGCCATTAAACCGTTGACAAAACTGCACCGTGCAACTTTTACCGGGACAAGCTTTATGCGGCAAACGGATACATTATCGGGGCGTGCCAGAAAGTTGATGATACGCACCGGACGGGTTGCGGTTGCGGGCGGCCTGTTGCTTTCGCTTCTGGCGCTCACCGGTTGCAGTAACCGCACGATTCAGATCAGTCTGGTGCCGACCCACGGCGGAATTCATCCGCGGATGGTAAGGAAAAGTTCGCACTGGTTTGTCAACAATCGTATTGCCATCGTCAATATCAGCGGCATGCTCATGGACGGATCGGCCGGCGGACTTTTGGGCGGCGGACACAATCCCGTCAGTGATCTCAAGGAGACCCTGACCCGTATCGAGCATGACTCTCGCGTAAAAGCCGTGGTATTGCGGATGAATACACCCGGTGGGACGGTGACATCCAGTGCCATGATGTACCATGAGATTCTTGCATTCAGACGGAAAACACACATGCCGGTCATTGCGTCGATGATGGATGTTTGCGCCAGCGGCGGATATTATGTGTCTTGCGCCGCGAGTTATCAGATGGCGTACCCGACGACTATTACCGGTTCCATTGGCGTGATCGTCCAGTTGTTCAATTTTCACCGCACCCTGCGTTATCTCGGCGTGCAGGCACCGGTTTTTGTCAGCGGACCAAATAAAGACACCGCTTCGCCATTTCATGCCATGACACCGGAAAACAAAAGAATCATTCAGGGATTTGTCTCGCAGTTTTATGCGCGATTTCTTAAGATTGTTAAAAAGACACACCCGGCGGTAAATCCCATGGATTGGCCGGAGTTGACCGACGGCCGCCCCGTTACCGGTGAGGATGCTTTTCACGATCATCTGATCAATGGCCTGGGGGGCTTGGAATCGGCGATTAAGTTGGCGAAGAAAATGGCGCATATTCGCCATGCCAATGTGGTAATCTACAAACGCTACAGCCAGTCCAGCGGATCCATCTATGCCCGAAGCAATATGCCGCCGCCGCGCAGCACGCAATTTAATCTAATGAACCTGAACCTCGATGGTGCGGATATGAGTGCGCTGTTGCATCCGAATTTCTTTTATATGTGGCAGTAACTTTCTGAAATCGCCAACATCAGGCCAATGGATCATGCCGGATAGTACCATCCAGATTGAGCATGGTTTCAGCTTGATCGGCGGATAATTCCTGAACATCGCGAAGCTTTGTACCGATGGTTCGGGATTTTCGCGCCGCATCGTCAATGGTAGTGGAGGCCTGGTCGATTTTCTTCTTCACGGCGTCAAGCAGATCGCCAAATTTTCCAAATTCCGTTTTTACCGCCCCCAGCACTTTCCAGACTTCGCTGGAACGCTGCTGAATTGCCAGTGTTCGGAATCCCATTTGCAGGCTGTTGAGCAACGCCGCGAGTGTGGTTGGTCCGGCAATCACCACACGATACTCGCGTTGAATCTGTTCCATCAGGGCCACGCGACGAATCACCTCGGCATACAGCCCCTCGCTGGGTAAAAACATAATGCCGAAATCGGTGGTGCGGGGCGGATTAAGGTATTTGGTTGATATGTCCTGCGCAAAGAGTTTGATGCGCGCTTCCAGTGCCCGCCCCGCCGCTTCCATTGCTATGGAATCCGCCCGATCCTGCGCGGCCCCCAAGGCTTCAAAATCTTCCTTGGGGAATTTTGAATCTATCGGCAACCAGACCGCGTCCTGCCCCTCTTCCGCCCGCCCCGGCAGCTTAATGGCGAATTCCACAACCTCCCCGCTTGCTTGCCTGGGTTTGAAGTTCTTTTCAAACTGCCCCGGGCTTAATATCTGCGAAAGCAAATTCTCCACCAGTACTTCACCCCAGGTTCCGCGCGTCTTTACGTTGGTCATTACCCGCTTTAAATCTCCCACGCTTCCAGCCAGAGATTGCATTTCTCCCAGTCCTTTGTGTACCTGCTCCAGGCGGTCCGAAACCTGTTTGAACGAATCTCCAAGCCGCTTTTCCAGTGTGCTTTGCAGCTTTTCATCCACTGTCGCCCGCATCTGCTCCAGCTTCAGCGCGTTATCCGTCTGAATGGCGGTCAACCGTTGTTCCACCGCATTTCGCACGGCATCGAGCCGCTGCTCGGTTGAAAGCGCCATACCGGCAAGCTGCCGGTTGATACTGTCGCCCCCAAGCTTGAGATTTGCCGAGAGTTCCTCACGGGCTTTTTGCGCTGCGGAGGTGCTTTCCTCGCGGTTGCGCGCAAGGTCGTCACGGATGGATCGCTCCACTTTTTCCAGTGACTTTTCGAGATTTTCCAACTGTGTTTTCAGCGCAGAGCCATTTTGCCGTGTAAGCAGCAGCATCTGCATGACGCTTACCGCCAGCACCAGCACCAGAATAACCACCAAGAGCGTCAGCATTGCATCTCCGCGCCTAAGCGTCTACCGCGTACAGTTCCAACATATCCACAGCCATGAAAATTGCCAATGTTCAGGGACTTATGCGAGTAAGCCGGTTCGCCAGCACCCAGGCAATGGCAATGGCGTCCGCCGTGTCAGCCGGCGTTGGCGGTTTTGGCAAATGGCACAACATCATGACCGATTTCTGAATCTGGGCCTTACCGGCATGGCCATTGCCGGTGATCATTTTCTTCACCAGTGTGCTGGGTAAATGAGTAATGGGCACATCGGCCTGCGAGGCGGCCAGCAGAATCACACCTCGTGCGTGTCCCATGAGAATGGCCGTTCGTGGATGCTTATAATGTGCATACAGTTGCTCAACGCCCATTTGATCAATCGCAAATTCTTTCAATAAATCGGCGACCTGCTGATGCAGTTCGACCAGACGGCGGGAGGCGTCCATTCGCGGGTTCAACCGAATAACCCCCGCTTCTTTCAGCGCAGGCTGAAATCGTTTGGCCTCCACCACCGCATAACCGGTGAGATGCAATCCCGGATCAATACCTAATATCCGCATGAAGACTCCAATGTGCGGTTGTCCCCCGCGCCCGCCTGAAAATGTGCTTGATGCACCGCTTCTACGCCTCGCGCTTTAACAGGGCGACGCAGTGGCACGCAATGGCCTGTTCCCGCCCTGTTGCATCCACGGTTTCGTTGGTCTTCCCTTTGATATTGACCAATTCCGCCGCCACCTGCAATAACTCCGAGACTCGGCGCTGCATGGCCGGTTTATGCGGCGAAATTTTGGGACTTTGTGCGATAATCACCACATCAACATTGTTGATCGTCCAACGTGTTTTTTTCAGTTCGACCATGGTGTGTTCCAGCAGACGAGCCGAATCAATACCGTGATATTGCGGATCAGAATTTGGAAATAACTGCCCAACATCCGGCAAACCCGCCGCCCCGGTAATGGCATCAATCAGAGCGTGAATAACCACATCCGCATCCGAGTGCCCGATCAGCCCGAACGCATGCGGAATGGTTATATTTCCCAAAACCAGTGGCCTGCCCGCTTGCGTCCGATGCAGGTCATATCCAATTCCAACCCGGTATTCCAGCATGATCTACCCCAGTCCAGTACAGAAGCGGGAAAACGCCGCGCACAATCAACGCAAACCCATTACGTTGCTCGAAAATACTAACCGATGCCACCAAACGCTGGCAAATTGCGCATCAGAACAAGGCTGATCATAGAAACCGTTTTTTATCGGATACCATTTCACTGCGGCAGCATGTCGAAAATGGCGGGAAATATCCATGTTGGGAAAAAACACCCGCACGGATCAAATCGGCGTCAGATACTCCGCCCTTCGGCAGAATATGCGTTATAATGCGGTCTGGTATGGTGCGGCGAAAGGATTTCGCCGATTGAACAGGTAGGTTTAATGCGTTTAGATTCCTCTCAACACATGCGAATGGAGCAGCGAATGAAGCTGGCTCCACGGATGATTCAGTCCATGGAAATACTGCAATTAGCGACCATGGCATTGGAAGAACGCATTGATCAGGAACTTGCAGCCAATCCGGTCCTTGAGCGAGAGGAATCCACGTTGGATCAAGGCCCGGATCTTACCCCCGTCGCCGGGATACCGCCGGAAGCTTCCGCGCCGACCGGGACGGAAACATCGCCTTCGAGCGCGACAACTGACGGAGAACCGAGTCGCGACGGCTTTGAGGATTACATTCCCGGCCAGCGCCTTTCTTCCGCCAAGGCCGGCGATCGTGATCCGAAAATGGAGGCAATGGCCAATACCGTAGCACGCGGTGCTTCATTGCAGGAAGAACTGCACCAGCAATGGAACATGATTGACGACATCGCCCCGGCGATTCATCGCGGCGGGTCGGTTTTAATTGATTGGGTGGATGAAGACGGTTTTCTGCGCGACAGTCTGGATACCATTTGCCGCGAGTTGCCGAACGGCGTGCGCCGGGAGGACCTGGAAAAGGCACTGCCGATACTTCAACAGCGACTGGAACCCGCGGGTGTATGCGCACGGGACTTGAAGGAATCACTGCTGTTGCAGATTGATGCCATCAGTCGCGATCAGGGCCTGGACCTCTCGGCAGCCCGGACTTTAATCAGCCGGTATCTGGAAGATCTGGAACTCAACCGCCTGCCGCATATCGCGGCGAAAAGTGGCTGGTCGCTTGAGCAGATCAACGAAGCGAAATCGTTCATGGCCCGTCATCTGCACCCGCGGCCGGGCCGGTTACTGGTGGACAGACAGGTTCCCGTGGTTGCGCCGGATGCGATCATTGAACCGGATGAGCACACGGGCGAATATCGCATCCGTCTGACCGATGACCGCTTACCTCGGTTATGTATTAATTCCATGTACAGCCGCATGGCCCGCGCCCGATCCGTGGATAGCAACACGCGCCACTTTATTTCCAATAATATCCGTAATGCCCGCTGGCTTATTGAGGCCATCGAACAGCGCCGCAATACCCTGATGAGGGTATTGCGTGTGGTGGTCGATGCGCAAAAAGATTTTATTGACATGGGCCCTGAATTTCTCAAGCCGCTTCCCATGACCAGTGTGGCCGATCAACTTGGCATTCATGTTGCCACGGTCAGCCGAGCGGTAGCCGATAAATATGTGCAGACGCCGCGCGGTATTTTTCCATTGCGCGCTTTTTTCAGCGGCGGCATGGAAAATTCATCGGGAGAAACCGTGAGTTTCGATGCCATTAAGGCCAAACTGATGGACGTTATTGCGGAAGAAGACAAGCTCAATCCGCTCAATGATGATGAAATTGTTGAAAAGCTGAAAGCCAAGGGCCTGACGCTGGCCCGGCGGACGGTGGCCAAATATCGAAAAATCTGCAGGATAGCGCCCGCACGGCAGCGGCGGCACTTCGGATAGGAGCGGCGGAGGGGATATTCGATGTCAGGCTTGTGTGTGCCGCTGAGAGCCAATTTTGATCTTGGACAGAGCGTAGCGGTGCACGATTCAAGATGCCATGATCCTGGTGATTGCGGGCAATACTTATGAAGAACATTATCGTTTCGACGAAGCGGAAGAACAGATTACTTTTGGAGCTACTTAAATGACTGGTTCGGCCAATGACAATCTTACCGATGCAATGGAAAAGCTCCTCAAGGGCGTTGATCATCTTTATTCCGAAGCGGAATTAAAGAATCGGCTGGTGCAAGCGGCAAAAGACCGCCGGCAACTGCGCATTAAACTCGGTATGGACCCCACAGCTCCGGATTTACATCTTGGTCATGCGGTGGTGTTGCGTAAATTGCGGCAATTTCAGGATTTGGGGCACCGCGCGGTACTGATTATTGGAGACTTTACCGCCATGATCGGCGACCCAACGGGCAAAAAGAAAACTCGGCCGGTGCTTTCCGCACAGCAGGTGGAGGAAAATGCAAAAACGTATTTTGCGCAAGCTGGGAAAATTCTGGATACCAGTGCTGAAAAGCTGGAAATTCGCCGGAACAGCGAGTGGTTATCAGCGATGAACTTCGCAGACGCTTTGCGGCTGGCGCAACAGATGACCGTGGCACGCATGCTGGAGCGAGACACGTTCAACGAACGATACAAGGCCGGTGAGGCTATTTATATTCATGAGTTTATGTATCCATTGATGCAGGGATGGGACTCGGTGATGATTCAGGCCGACGTGGAACTCGGCGGAACGGATCAGACATTTAATAATCTTGTTGGCCGGGATTTGCAGGCTGCTCAGGGGCAGCATCCGCAAATTGTCATGATAATGCCCATTCTCTGCGGTACGGATGGCGTGCAGAAAATGGGAAAATCTCTGGGGAATTATGTTGGGGTTTCAGAATCACCGCAGGAGCAGTTTGGAAAAGTCATGAGCATTCCGGATTCCCTGATGAAGCAGTGGTTTGAACTTTGTACAGCTTTATCGCCACAGGAAATTGCCAAGTTAGCCGATGGTAACCAAACGCATCCCCGTCAGGCCAAAGAGTATCTGGCACGCTTGATCGTGGAACAATTTCACAACGCGTCCGATGCCCAGGCCGCCGCCGACGATTTCCGTCGCCGATTTTCCGAGGGACAGCTACCGCAGGAAATTGGCGTGCAGGAAATTGACCCTGCCCTGCTCACGAATGGACAACTCGGCCTGCTGACGTTGATCAAGGCGGTCGGTTTTGCTCCATCCACGAGTGAAGCCCGGCGATTGGTGGAAAGCGGCGCGGTAAGTTTTGACGGTAATAAGGTCGTGGATCCAAGAATACAGGTATCCGTGAGCCATGCACCGATCCTGCAGATCGGCAAGCGGCGGGTCTGCAAAGTTACGACTCGGCAATCCAGCGCATGACGATTAACCCGCTTTACGGGCGATCCGTTGCGGCCCGCCTTTGTCATGGTTTAACAGCCGCGAGTCACGACGACCAGCTACCGGTATATTCGCATAATTAAAGCGGCCAATACAGGGTATTGTCTGGCGATCGATCCAACACCATGCGATGAATCGATGGATCACACATCTGCCGGAGCTGTGCTTCGATCGTTACGGTTGGATTAATTTCACCCCCAGAACATTCAATTTTTGCCACGCCAGGCTATTCCACCGCAAAAAACTCCAAATGCCCGAAATACACACATAAAGTGTCGCCATCGTCCAAGGTCCGGACGCCCCCCACGACGGCTCAGCATACATGACCAGTCCCCCACCAACCACGCAAAGTCCCCATGCCAGAGCGGTGGTATAAAGCGTTGGCACCAGCGTGTCCCCAGCCCCGCGCAAGGCACCAAGATACACAATATTCATGCCATCGAATATCTGAAAAATCGCGGAAAATATCAGCAGCCTTTCAGCAATAATGCGTTGGGCGGGCGGTCCGAGCATGAAACTGGCCAACGCTCCGCGAAAAAATAAAAAGATCAGTCCGCAAACACCCATATATATCATGCTGATAACCACCGCCCAGCGGGCAGCGGATTTGGCACCCGGTATGTCATGCTGGCCAATTCGCCGGCCCACCAAAGCGCAGGCGGCCATACTCATTCCAACCGCCGGCATAAAGGACAAACTCAAGTAGCGCATTACGGCACTTTGTGCCTCGGCTGCGGCGGAGCCGAAATGATCCACCCACGCCAGAGAAAAAATGGTCCAGCAGAGAATATCACTTGATGATTGCAGTGCCGCAGGCAGTCCGATACGCAATACCTGCCACAATTTGGTGCAGTCCAACGGCCACGCCCGCGCGGTATGAAACCGGATGCGATACGATTGCGCGAAAAAAATACTCAACAAAATTCCCAGCGATACACCGGAAGCAATACTCGTTGCCCAGGCAGCGCCAAGCAATTCCAGCCTTGGCGCGCCAAGGTGACCGAAAATCAATATCCAATCCAAAATCAGATTAACCACATTGCCCACAAAACCAGCGGTAAACTGATGAATTGGACGGTGCACTCCCAGAAAGAAATTTCCCAATATGGAATTGGCAAAGTTAACGGGAGCAATGGCCAGCATGATCTGCGCAAAAAGCGTTTCCAGATGCAACAGAGATCCGTGGTGGCCTAACAGTTTAAACGCCCAGGGAACCAGCGGAATCAGCGGAACGAAAATCAGTGCCGATCCAATCGCCAGCCACAAACCTTGCCATGCAAAACGTGCTGGAGCATCGACTTGCTGCCGCCCCAGCGATTGCGCCGAAAGCGTATTGATAACTCCCGCCACGCCCACACAGGCGGACACCAGTACCCATACGCTGATTCCGCCATTAAAAGCCGCCGCAAGATTTACACCATGCGCATGATTCTCACGGTCCACAATGGATAGCATCCAGCCATCCATAAACTGCATAAGCGTATAGCTGATGGTTCCGGCAATAGTAGGAAAGGCCAGACGCAAAAGAGCTGTCAGCACCCCTGAAACGGTGCTTGGATTTACGTTTTCAGTATTTTTTTCACTCATCGCTTGCCCGCCAAGCCCGGTTCACACTAAAATCTCAACGTTTGATAAAGGAAGCCTCAATATGAGTCAGGAAATATTAACCCTTGATCCCGCATCGTTCGTTCCCTGCCATGAAAACAATCAGGCAGTCGGGCCCGTTCACACCCTGGCTTGGCTGATTGTACTGGCTGGCGGTATAGCTTGTCTGATTGTTAATTGGATTGTGCATTTTAATTACCTTCCACACGCCCCTATCGCCGAATACGGATTCGCCGGAGCACTGGATCTGGAGTTGCATATTCTCGGCTGCACCATAGCGGGCATTGCCGTGGGCATTTCCCCGAAGGTCAAAGCCGCAATGACGTTGAGTATTCTGGTACTGGTAGCGAATTTGGCATTTTACGCATTGATCTTTCTCTTTGGGCCGTTCACCAGTTTGCCGGTACGGTGAATACAGAGCTTCGCACCGGCAGGCAAAAGACAGCGTGCCGCCGATCCAGCTCACTGCGTTTATCTTGCCCGTGCACCGATATCGACGAAGCCAGTAAGAGGGGTATTGCCCAGCAAGCACCACGCTTTGGGGTAGCGCAGTTATGCAGAGCGATAATGAATTTGTCGGCAAAAGCGTTCTCGTTGGCCTGACGTACCTTGATCGCAAGGGCCAATTGCTGCGTCAATTGCAATATCACGGTGTTATTTCGCGAATTACCGCAAAAGGAATCTTTATTCGTTTACCGAACGGCAAAGATCAGTGCTCGTTACCCCCTGACACATCCGTGCTCAAGCAGGCAATGCCTGGCAATTATCGATTACGATCAACCGGCGAAATTATTACAAATCCGGATTACCTGGCGCAGTGGACCATTACCAAACAAGACCAGACCGATGCGGATAAGCCCGATCCGCAAAAAGCAATGGCTCGCAAAAAGCCCAATCGGACATCGCGAAAAAAATAGGTTCGGAATTTTGACTGGTCTCTTGGGCGTTGGGTGGGCTGCTTGCGTAACACAATTTCGAGCTGTTCAAACGCGACGTGCTTCCGGAGAGTTCTGAATGCTCCGGTGCTTCGGCACAGCACGAATTCTGGCACAGCGCGCATCGGAGCAAATAGCGCTAAAGCCGTATACGCGGATCAGCCAGTGCGCAGGCAATATCCGCCAACAGATTCATCAGAACCAGCAGCACGGTATAAACAAGCACAATTCCCAATACCAGAGGGATGTCCTTGTCGAGACAGGCATTGACGAAAACGTCTCCCAGACCGGGGATGGCGAATATTTTCTCCACAATAAATGAGCCGGTTAGAATACTGGCGGTGGCAGGCCCTAAGAATGCCAGTACCGCAATGGAAGCATTCGGCAGTACGTGCCCCGCGATTACTTTCATTGGAGGCAGTCCCTTGGCGCGTGCGGTACGCACAAAGTCGGATGAAATAACATCAAGCGTACTGGCCCGGGATAGTCTTGCCAGATAAGCCAGAAACAAAACCGCCAGTGTAAAGGCGGGCAGGATTAATTGTCTTATCGTACCCCATCCACCGGATGGCAACAGGGCTGTTTCCACCGCAAATGCCATCAGCAGGCCAGATCCGATCACAAATGTCGGCAAGCTGATTCCCAGCAGCGTGCCAACGGTCAATACAATATCCGGCCAGCGTCCCCGATAGATCGCTCCAAGCAACCCCGCGGCCACCCCCAGCCAAAGTGCAATCAGCAACGCCAGAGATCCCAATGCCACCGAAACCGGCAGACTGTTGCGAATGACATCCAGTACCGTCCAGTTGGCATAACTGATGGTCGGCCCCAGGTTACCGTGTGCGATAATCTGCCAGGCATACGCCAGATACGCGTGAAAATCTCCCTGATTGAGGTCATATCGCCGCCGCAGGGCCGCCAATACCGCCGGGGGAGGCTGTTTCCTGCCGATAAACGGATCTCCCGGCGTGGCCATCAGGAGCCAAAATGTGACGGTGTATACGAGCCAGACAACGAGCACGGATTGCAGCAGCCGTGAGAGAATAAACTTTTTCATCGCGGGACCCCCGCCGGTGATGGTGCCGGGCGATGGATCCAACGAATATATTTTAACAGCGTTATCATGCGGACATTGGTGGATATGCCGCTGATGCGATGAGGATTGTACATCAGCCCGTCACTGTACTGAAACAACGGAATCGACGGCATCCATCGCGTAACCAGTAATTTTTCCGCCTGATGCAACAAAGCGAATCGCCGCGCCAAACGGGACTGATAAGACGCGGCATGCAACAAGGCGTTGAGTCGCGGATTGGAAAAACCGGTTAAATTATTTGGATTACCCGTGCGGTACAAATCGAGCCAGGTGGTGGGATCCATGTAATCGCCGTACCAGCCGGCGCGGGCAATGTCATAATTGCCGTGAACAACATCTTGGTTAAAGATTTTACTTTCCTCTTCATGTATGCTGATGCGCACGCCCAGATTTTTCCGCCACATTTCCGCAATCGCCTGCGCGATCCGAATATTAATCGCCGCTGAACTATTCGTGAGAAACTTGAAGACCGGCAGGCCTTTTCCGCCGGGATAACCCGCT
>JAJZJL010000059.1 GCA_021810145.1 Planctomycetota bacterium
ACATCGCCTGGAGCTGATCGCGCGTCAGGGGCGTATCGATATGATCCTGCGAAGCGATGTGATTTTTGTAATCCGCAAACGTGGTGTAGGTCGTGCGACTGATCATGTCCCGCGCGGAAATAACCTGATGCACATGCTGGCGGCTGAAATAGGTATCCGTATTGCGATCAATGACGATCGACAAATCCGCCGGGTAGGGTGTCACCACCAGAGCAGTGCGCTTTGCAAACGGGTTGTCCGCTACGCCGCCGCAACCCACAAGGCTTAACGCCCCGCCAATAGTCAACAACAAAGCCAGAGTCAATACGATGTTCCGAATAACAAGTCGACCGGTCCAATTTGGACGCATAGCGGAATCCTTTCGCCAAACAACTGTTCTATACCACCTACGCAGTATAACCCCAAACCGCCTTATATGCGAAAGTCTGCGCAGTGGTATCAAATATCTATATGGCCGCCGATGAATGTGGTTCAGATTCCGAATTCCAGTCGATGTTCTCCCGACCGGCAGAATCCTGTGATGCAGACGAACTGTGCGGTTGGCATGGCGGAAACTATCCGGCAGCGGATGCGCTACAGATACCAGGCGTTACCGCGGTCATTTTCTGCAGTTCGCTTCGTCTGTGGCACACCCCGCAAGCAGTCTGTATCACATCGCGCAAGGCTCCACATCAAGCGTTTTGATGAACGCAAGCTTTCGATCGCGGCGAAACAATATTCTTCGCTATAGTGAAGAATAGCTCGAACTTTATGCGCTGAATGACGACCCGCAACCGCAGGTGTGTGTCGCATTTGGATTCTTAAAAACGAATCCGCGGCCCATAACTTCATCTTTGAAGTCGATTTCAGTGCCGTTGAGGTACAGGTAACTTTTCCGATCAGCCAAAACCTTTATGCCATGTGATTCCATGACTTCATCGGTTTCGCCCGCATCTTCAGTCAGATCCAGAACGTAGCTGAACCCGGAGCATCCGCCACCTTTAACACCAACACGCAGGGCAGCTTGCTCGGAAAGCCCCTGGTCTTTGATGATATTTTTAATTTCTTTTGCCGCTGTTTCGGTTAATGCAATGGCCATCTTTTTAATCTCCTAAATAGCACATAACTATCTTACGCAACCCAAGCCCCAAAGAAAAGTCACTCTTCTTTTGATCGATCTGAATCCACCATGTCATTGATTATAGAAAATGCAATACCGGATACAAGTTATCAGGCTTTATCGTGTCAGCACCTGCAGAACGCCTTTGCAAAATGCGGGCAAATCATCCGGTTTACGGCTTGATACAAAATGCCGATCCACCACCGCCGGCGCATCAACCCATATACAGCCGGCATTTTCCAGATCATCCTTAATTCCCGGCGAACCGGTTACACGAACGCCCCAGTACGCGCCCGCTGATATGGGGATCCAGCCGCCGTGGCATATCGCTGCCACCAATTGTCCTTTACCCGCAAAATGCGCTACCAGTGACTTGACCCTGGCATCGCGGCGTAATTTGTCCGGCGCAAAGCCGCCCGCGCAGATCACACCAATGAAATCATCTCCATTTATATCCGCAATCGCAGCTTCAGAGACGGCCGGATAGCCGTGTTTTCCCATGTAGGTAACTCCGGCTTTAGGTCCCGCGAGCACCACCGTTGCGCCGGCTTCTTCAAGGCGCAGCTTGGGATACCAGAGTTCGAGATCCTCATAAATATTGTCCACAAACATGAGGACTTTTTTGCCGTTTATATTCGTGGGCATAATGACTCCATGGAAATCAACTTGCGGTCGGAACGAAATTGGTCCAACGCATTGCGCAACAAACGCAATGGTTGGTATAGCTCTCGCGATTGCTCAAGCACTGTCGGGCTAATTGTGCGATCCACATCCACCTGCGCCGCAGCAGCATCCGCCACCACCACCGGCCATGGGCGCTGCGCCGGGCTGCGCGTTGGCAACCGCAAAGACCGATACTTTGCGCATGGTGTTTTTGGACTGGCATTGCGGACACATCGCCTTTTGCGACTGGCTCTGCATATTCGGTGCCAGATGATCAAATGTTTTGCCGCAGTCTTTACATTCAAATTCATAAATGGGCATATTAATACTCCTTTTTGACCGGTCTGTTTCCAGCGACCAGTACCTTTACTCCAGCATAGGCTTTCCTGCCGGTGGAAAGCAAGCCTGACGGGGGCCGATGGCGATCATTTTACGACCGTCAGCGACGGATATCCGTCGTTAATCTTCAGGCCATTGGCCGGAGAATACTTCCGTCGCGGGGCCGGTCATATAGACCGAATCATCCGCCTGATTCCATTTCAGCGCCAGTTGACCGCCGGGAAGATTCGCCAGCACAATGCGGTTGGTCTTTTCGGCCAGAACACCAGCCACGCAAACCGCCGCCGCACCGGTTCCACAAGCCAGTGTAATGCCGCTGCCGCGTTCCCATGTTCGCATCGTTATTTCGCCGGCCTGATGCACCTTAACGAAGTGCACGTTTATGCGCCGGGGAAACAGGGGATGTTTTTCAATATGCGGTCCGACAATATCCAGCGGAATATTCTCCGGCTTTTTGCAGAACAGTACCAGATGGGGATTTCCCATTGATACGCATGTCATCACATCTTCCAGACCCGCCGCTTTAATCCAGTCCGGGCCGGGCGGTAATTCATTGAGTTTCAACACATCGCGCCATGGAAAGTTAACAACTTGATCCACACCCGATATTTTTACAGGAATTTCCGAAGGCTTGAGAATCGGTTTGCCCATATTGACCGTTACGCGATTGACTTTGCCGCGCTCAATCCACAAGTCCAGCGTCAGTACGCCGGCTCCGGTTTCAACCCGTACCGGATTGGCCGTGGTCAGACGGTGATCAAAGGCGTATTTGGCAACACACCGTACCCCATTACCGCACATCTCCGATTCACTTCCATCCGCGTTGAACATGCGCATGCGAACATGCGCGCCTTGTGTGGCGGCCTGTGAAGTGGGGGGGCAGATAAGAATTAAGCCGTCGCCACCGACGCCAAAATGTCGGTCCGCGATTTTAACCGCAAGCGATTCTGGATGTTCGACCTTTTGATTAAAAACATCAACATATATATAGTCATTGCCAATGCCGTGCATTTTTGTGAATTGCATGAAATAACTCCCAAAAGTACCTTCCCGTCAGGCGCAAGGGGCACTCCCCTGCGCCTGACACCCGCCCGTGCCATACCGCGTAAGGCCGGCGGCGAACGCACTATCATACGTCATCAGGAATCGGCTCGGAAGAACTCGGCGTATTGGCCCATACGACGGCGGAAATCGCTCCGTCACGATCGCGCTGTATGAGCACCTCGGCTTTGGATTTGGTCATCTCCACTAATCGGGCGTTCGGCAGATCAACGTGCTTAACCCAATCTTTCGCCATTCCGACAGTTTTTCCGCCCTCCATGTGACGGTTCATCAGGTTGGTCACGATTGAGGCGGGTGGTGCTTCCAGGTAAATCCGGAGATCAAAAATATCGGACATCCCTTGATAGGGTGGCCGGTCGAGAAACAGATAATTTCCTTCCACCATCGCCAGATTAACCGATTCATGTACGCTGATGGCGTGTGGCAGGGGCTTATGATGTACCCGATCATAGCCGGGCCATGTCATTTTCTGCGGCGTTTGCTTTAAACGCTCAAGGTGTTCCCGCAACATGGCAACATCAAAGGTATCCGGTGCACCCTTGCATTGACTCATGCGCAGTTGTCGCCCGTCCTCCAATTGTAAAAATCGTTCCGCCAGTACCGAGTCGGGATAGTGGAATCCATCCATGGGAAGAGATACCAGATTCACTTTTGGCAGAACGTTTTTGGATGCCATCCAGGCGAGTTGTTCGGTGAAAAAGGATTTACCGGACCCCGGAACACCTACCACACCCACAAGCATGCGTCTGCCGCAAAGTCGCTGCAATTCAATGAGATTTGAGAGAAAGGGGCGCCACCGCTTGGTCCATTCCGCTGCGCGAATATTCATCTCAACCCGCTGGCCGTTAATCAATAATGGCACATCTTTGTGCAGGAACCATGGAAAAGGATCTATTTCTTGTAAGGACAAACTTAAAACTCCGTATCAAATAATACCCGACGTCTTATAATCACAGGCCCCGGAAAGCGCTACTTGCCTTTCAAAGCAGTGTGCTGCCGACGTCGCAAATAAGTTACTGCTTCGGCAGTGATACGCCGAAAATATGCACCACTGGATAAGGCCAGTCAATGCGCCCCGGCATTGGCATGGGCGCCACCGCCCCATGCAGTGGTAAATAACCTTGATATATCGGCGAAATGTGCCGCGGAACTGAATCCACTTGCGCCAAGGGTGGTTTTACGCACATCAGAATCGGCGTGATGGCAAGATTGGCGTAGAACCAGGGAATGTTACACAACCCGATGGTTTCCTGGCCAAAGGTTGGATTGCCGTTTCGAAAATGGCTGTCCGCGTCCAGATCGCGCAGATATATCGGATTGTGTTTTACCACCCCGGTGAAATAATCCGATTTCATTGCCGGCCACGTACGGTGAGTCGCTTCCGCCATCGGAGTCATGCGGCCCCAGTTGGCTCCAATTACCATGCCTGTGCCAGGAACCGCCAACGGCCGCCGGGTGCATTGGCCTCGGTTGCGCTGCACGTTGATTGTCGCGCGCAATGTGGTTGGACGGTTCGCGGAACATCCATTGAGAACCGCGAGAAACACCGCCGGAAATGCCAGCCATAATCCATTTTTCAATTTTCTTTCAGCCACAATTATCTAACTCCTGTCACGGATCTATGCCGCCAAGATTAACCGCAAGACTTAAACCATAATAGCACGAATGGTGCTTGATCGCGCGGCATGGCTGAATGCAGCACATTGTTGACACCGGCAGGCGGTGGCCGTTGGCGTGATTGCGGTTCCCAATTGGTATCGGTCGGAACTATTTGGTTCGCGATCGTCAAAAAGTCCCCTCGGAAAATTTTCCTCAGTTGGCTTTCGCGAGAGTTTTCACAGTTATGGAGATCGCAGCCACCAGCCGCGGTGCGGAATGCTTAACAGCGTCGGAGCCGGCGTGCGGTTTTCAGACGTTTGGCTGATACGGTTGCAAATAGTTTCCGTGCGGGAACGGTAATGGATCGTGGTGCCGTAAGAATATTGCCGCAATTAAACGGTGGCTTGGGGTTATATTCAATGGCCAACTGTATGATTTTTGCCTGCTTCTCGCCGACTAATTGCGATGCCGCCACCAGAGCCCCATCAATTCCGGACGTTACACCCGCGCAGGAAATGAGATTCCCGCTGATGACAACCCGGCGATTGACGGGCTTGGCTCCAAAATACTTTAAGAGATTTATTGAGGCCCAGTGGGTAGTGGCAGTTTTTCCAACCAATAAGCCGGCTGCGCCGCAAATCAGAGCGCCGGTACAGACCGAAAGCACGATTCTGGCCTCCGATGCCCGAGCGCTGACAAAATCAATTATTTCCTTGTCTTCCATCAGTGCTTCCTGACCCGGTCCGCCAGGGATCACCAGCACATCCAATCGCGGGCAATCCGCGGACAGCATGGTGGGTGTAAGAATCAGTCCATGAATATCGCGCACCGGTTCGAGCTTTTTCCATAAGATGTGCATGGCCGCACCCGGTATCCGTGATAAAACCTCAAACGGCCCGGTAACATCGAGTTGGTCGATATCTGGGAAAATCAGTAAGCCGATATTCATCATCATCCGGTCCAGCCATGTATGACAGCTTTGCAGCAAGATCGTTTCACATCATAATATCTGGCACATCTTGCGGTTGCCAACGCCCCTGACTGCATGCCGCCGCGGTAAAGTTGGAGAATATGGTCCATGGTACTACGAGTCAATCGACGGCTATTGGCCAGATGGTGCGTTTACCCGGCAATCATTCTGGGATTGGTCGCTGTTCTGATGGTAACGGTGCGTGACACCCGCAGTCAGCATGAACCGGATAACTTACAACTTGTGATGCCCGCTCCCCGCAGGGTACCAAATCCATCTGTAAAAAGTATAACACGATGGATTCACGCCCTGGGTAGCAACCAGAAAACGGTTCGGAAAAATGCAAGGCATCAATTGCTTGCCGCCGGCGATGCGGCATTGCCGGCGTTGCAAAGGTGTCTGGAAAAATTGACCACACCACCGCTGCGACGGTCGCTTCGATCAGTAGCAAAATCCATCGCGCAGGCAGACTTTCTGCGAGGACCGTTGGTAACCGTGCAACTGAATCACGCCACGCTTCTGGAGGTAATCAAGCATCTTTGTCTCCCCGTGGGGATTCATCCGGAATTCTATCCCCTTTTTGCCAGCGGGGTGCCAATCCCCGCTTGTTTTGAGCAAGAAACACTTTCGATCAATGTGCGTCGCGAGCCTTTTTGGGCGGTTATTCGGCAATTGGCGAAGATAACGGGCATTGGACCCGGCCCGGGCTTTTTCGATCAGTTCTTGCACTTTGGTGGAAGCCGTTTTGGCCTGTTTCAAAATAGCGCCTCGGTCGATTCGTGCGGGCCTTTTGTCTTTGTGCTCAGGTGGCCGAATGATATCGGGACAGGTCGGTATGCTTTCAAGGGGCCGACTTTCCCAGTTACCGGGGCACGATCTATAAAGCCCGCTGTCATGCGAAGTCGCAGACTGCTTCATTTGGATTTGGATCTGCTCTGGTGCCCTGATGGTGCACAGTTGGACCGTATTGGAGGGTTAAAACATCTGCAGATAATGGATCGTTCCGGGAAGTCATTAGCCCTTAACAAACATACTTATAGCCAGCAGTTTAACCCGTGGAATCAATCCCGTGAGGTAGAGTTTAGCTATAACCTTTTCCTGAAGCGACCGCCTGCGGGAGTCAAAGCTATCGCCGCTATTCGCGGCAACGTGCCGATTATTGTTTCATTCAATCCATTGATCCGGCAAGCCAAACACCTCACCTCTGGAAGAGCATCGATGCATATTGGTGCAGTGCGTGTAAGATTTGGCAAGCCGGTGAAAATTCCGGCGGATCGAAGCAATCGCTCCAACTCGGCGTGGGGGGTGACGCTGAAGATTACCTCGGACCGAATGGACCAAGCTCACGCGAAATTACTGGTGGAATTTTTACAGAGTCTGAGAAACAACGGTTCAAATGGCAATCAGACGCTGCAGTTCAGAGCTGCAAAGGAAAAGCATTGGAGGACACCGGTGCTTTCCAGCAACAGCGGGCTGGCCGTGGATTACAGTTACCGCTTTGAGATAAGCGGTCCGGAACCCGCCTGCGCTCGCATAAATGTATTTCGGCAACGGTCTGTCAAAATGGATATTCCCTTTGAATTTGAGAATGTCGCGCTGCCGCGGCAGCGGTAACCTACGCGTAAGGAGAACTGAAATGCGCACAGCAGCGATCATCGCCGGTGGTGCTTTCTTTGTGGCAACTGCGCTTGCCACTTTGCCTTTAAGTCGATTACGGCAAGCATCCGGTGCTCCATCGCCATCGCTATCGCGCCACCACACATCCATTGTCATGCTGCCTGAATCGCCGGAGCCAGTGCCATCGACCGGAAAAATATCCGCATGGATTCGCAGCGTTTTGAGGGGAAATGCGGCAGCGCAAAAGGTTGCGAAAGAAAAGCTGCTTGCCGCCGGCGATGCGGCGGTTGGCTTATTAAAGCAATCCCGCCATGAATCGGTATCACCGCAAGAGCGTCAACGGTTTCAATCCGTGCTTAATGATATTGCTCTCACCGATACCCTGCACGGTCCGATGGTAACCTTTCGCAGTAACAATTGCTCTTTACATGATGCTCTTGCCGCAGTTTGTGCGCAAGCGGGACTGGGTTGCCAGTTGCCAAGAAACTGCAAACGCCTGTCCGAACACCTGCGTATCAATATCCAGCATCAGTTATTTTGGAATGCGCTGCTGCGCATTGCCCGGGTAACGGGGGTAAGCCCTGATGCGGACTATGGCGCGGGATTGGTGTTCAGTCGGCACGGCCTGTTTACCAATGGCGCATTAGTGGCGGTAAACGGCGCGTTTGCCGTGGTGATTAAATCCACGACATTGCATCACACCAAACAACGCGGGAAATCGGGGCGGAGGAGGACCGTTGCCCGGATGATCTGCCGGACCTTATATCTGCCGACGAAAGGGACATTTATTCAGGTGGGATCGCCCAAGGCCACTTTGGCGTTGAACACCAATGGGGCGAATCTCCCGGTTGCCAGCAACCTCTTCAGCGTCGTTAAATACGGTATCCCGCCCGGGGACATCATTTCAGGTTATCCAGGAACCTTAACCGCTGGACCCTTTGATGCAACGTCGCCGCGAATCATTCGGCTTAAATTGGTTGCTCCAGTCGCCGTGTCGCTGAATCCGGCAATCATAAGCGCTGACAATCTTAATTCGGGACGTGCGGAAATCGACACGGGTGGAATGCGATTTCTGTTTGGAAAGCCGAAAGACGTGAAAGGAAAATGGGGCGTCGCAATGGACGCCAGCACGCCACCCTGGCTGGCGAAATCGCTTCCGGTTCAGGCGTTGTTATCACGTCTATCTTCCTTTCCCCATGGACCATGTTTTTTTACAACAGCGGACGGGAGACAGGTGGGAAATCCTTCCGGATTCGTTCGTGCATATCCGAGCAAGCGTCAATACGAGTTTTTTCCTTTGGACTCGAAACCTGCCGGGGTATTCGTCAAGACGTATGCCCGCATGGTGGCGGTTCGTGTCCCATTTGTGTTCACAAATATTCCCATTCCGTTGTCAAAAACGTCTGCGGGGGAAGGTGTGATTCCCCAGCCACCCATGATTATTTCGGAGAACATCAGGGTACGTTCACAATCGCCAATGGTAACAGTTGACCGGGAGGTGGTGATGCCGGCGGAATCGCGGCATTTTCTGGCGGACGGCGCGAAAATTTCAGATTGGATTGCTGATCTCAGTGGTAAAAGCCATGCCGCGCGTGCCGCCGCGGGAAAAAAACTGATCTTAGCCGGGGATGCGGCGGTGCCGTCAATCAAGGCCGCACTGAGCGGATGGACCACGCCGGGGATGCGCCGGAGAATGCGGTCGGTGCTGGCCGAGATTGCTCAAGCGGATGCCGTGCGCGGACCGCTGGTAACGCTGAAACTTAAAAACGCCCCCTTGCGCACGATTTTACGGCGGCTTTGCATGCAAGCCGGCTTTTCAGCCCAGTTCAGTGATCTCCACCTGGCCATCGCCGCACGCCGACTGACCATTAACGTCACACAACAGCCTTTTTGGAAAGTTATTCAGCGTATTGCCATGGTCACAGATGTCAGGCCGGAGGGTAACGATTATTGGGGAGCGGGATTGTTTACTTTTTCTAATTTTGGGGTATTTAACGCAAGCACACCGGTTTACACCGACGGAGCGCTTCTGCTTGCCGTGCAACGCTCCTCCACGGATCAGACGATCATCTTTGATGCGGATCGCGGCCATCGCAGTGCTGGCGGCTTCAGCTTAAATATCACCGGCTTATGGGCACTTGGTGACAGCCAAGTTGTGCAGCTTGGTCCGGCACGGTTCAGCCGGGCGGTGGATAACCATGGAATGTCGCTGCTGGCATCGGCCAAGGCTTCGGTCGAGGTGCCTGTTTCCGCGGGGAAATATGAATTTCTATTTAACCCCCATTTAATATGGCCGTTTGCCACAAGCACCACGATCCGCACGCTCAAGGGTGAATTACCCATAACATTGGCGGTCGCACCGCGCATCAGACGCATTGGGAATCTGGATTCCGGCCACGCCGTAATACAAGTCGATGGTTTACATATCAAATGGGGAAAACGTACCGGAGTTGTTGAAAATCCATTAAATCCCCGGCTTGACCGCTGCTCCATGCACATTACCGTTACTCCTGATGCCAACCTGCGCAGCTTGCCAGCGACAGCATTTTTCATGAGGTCATTGCCGCAGAATAACTCGTTGGCGTACACTCCCAGTATTGGCGGAGTACTGGGATTTCAAAGCCAGTCCGGCCGGCAACTTTCCTGCCGTGTCGGCAAGCATGTCAATGCGTCGGGCTGGAGCTACGAAGTTCGTGTCCGCGGCGGTTTGCCAGTTACAGCATGGGCAAGGGTTTATACGCGTTTCATTCGTGTACATATCCCGTTTAGCTTTCGCAACTTGCCGATTCCCGGCGACTCTGGTGTGGCCCTGAAACCCATGATCGGGCACCGGCCTGTTTCAATTCCCGGCAGGCTTATCATGCGGGGGCATCCGCACCGCAAGCCGATTCAAGCCGGCCAGCTTGAGCACTGGATACGCGAGTTGAGCAGTCCAAGCGTGTCCCGGCGGCGGGCGGCCGCCCGTCAATTAATTATTGCGGGCAATAAAGCAATCCCGCCTATCCAGAATGCGCTGATGTCTACCGCTGGTCCACCGCTGCGCCGTAAACTCCTGTCAATCCTGGATTCCATCATTGCCGCCCATGATCTGCGCGGCCCCATCGTTTCCTTGAATATGCGGCATGCCTCCGTGCGCGCGGCGCTAACGCAACTCTGTTCACAAGTCGGCATTCCCGCATATTACAATGTACTGCCGCCGTCCCCGCTGGCAACATACCGCATTCGCCACCAGCCATTCTGGAAGGCGATACAAGCAATCGCCGCCATGACCCATGTCGGCCCGGTGGCGAACATCTATAGCAACGGCCATCTGCGATTTGGCCGCCGGAATCTTTTCGCAAGTGATGTTCCAGTTGTCATTGACGGGGCATGCGCATTGGCAATTCAATCCATTCGGCGTTACCAGACCAACTGGCTGGTCCGCGTGGATCCGGCGAATAAGAAGCGAGGATTTACCGCAAGTTGTGTGGCTCTATGGGCACCGGCATCGAGCCAGATTCTCGAACAAGTCGGCCCCCTGCACGCAACTGAACTCATCACCGATCCGCATGGGAAGCTTTTACGGGCCGCCCCAGTTAAAACATCCCAGAGCATCTGGCCGCGTAAGCATGATGATGTTGTTTTTCCGTTGCAACTTCATTTGCCGTGGCCGCCCCCAAATGCCGCGTCGATGGCTCTGCGCGGGACATTGCGGATGTATTTGTCGGGTGTCAGGCAAACATTACAGTTGAATCATCTGCGATTTGGCCGTGCCGCCCTGACGGATGATGGTATGAATCTTCGCTTCGGGAAACCGCGGGAGATCTCCGGCGGCTGGAAGATTCGCCTTCACATCGGCATTACCCAGGGGTTTTCATATCACGGTAAAACCAATCATTGGCTGCCATTTGCTCAAATGCCTATTGAGCGTCGTTTTGTGCACCATCTTTTCGACGATAAGGAACTGCGGCTGTACAGCGGTGACGGCCGCCGATTGCGCATTACCGGCCATCGCGGAGGGCCTTTGGCCAGCCGTGGCTGGGGTTACTATCGTTACACCCTGAATGTCGCCGGGGCTGAGCCGGCAAAGGCCACGATGGCATTTTTTACCAGAACCGTGCTGGTAAAGGTGCCCTTCGATTTCAGAGACCTTCCGATACCGCGCTGAGCTGGGGCGGGATTGCATTCTCCTTGCTATCGCCCGTTTGCCGCTTTTTCTGACCAGTAAAACCTGGCCAGAGTGTGGTCATTTGCGGGATGAAACAGACTACCTTGAGATGATGTGCCAATAGGGCGGTCCGTGCTCGAATTGTTTACCGCGTTGGCCCCATGGTGCCGTCGGAATCGGTTAGTTTTTTGTTGTTCAGCGGTAAGTTGATGCGGAATGTCGTGCCACCGCCGACGCGTGACGTTGCCTCGATTTTTCCGCCGTGTTCCTCCACAATCTTCTTGGTAACCGCCAAGCCCAAGCCGGTACCTTTCTGCCCCTTGGTGGAATAGAACGGTTGAAAAATGCGCTGGAGATTTTGCGGTGAGATGCCCACACCGTTGTCCTGCACTTCAATAATTGCGCTCTGGCCGGAGCTGTCCACATCACTGGTAAGTGTGATGACACCGCGGCCGGATTCGACAGCGTCCAAGGCATTGGTCAGCAGATTCAACACCGCTTGATGGATGCCGTCGGCATCTGCCGGGACGGGGGGCTGATCTTTATTGATTTCTGTCAACAGCGTAACTTTTTTGTCTTGCGCCTGCGTGGTCATGAGTTCCAGACATTCACCGAGCACATAAGCCAAATTGGTTAATTCAACGCTCGGCGTGCGTGGTTTGCTGTAGGCCAGCATATTCATGGTCAGGGCCTGGACTTTATCCAAATTACGCTGCAGGATGCCCCAACCCATGCGGATTTGAGAAATGTCATTGCTTTTCAGCCCCATGTCAACCACATCGGCTCCGCCGCGCATGCCCTGCAGAATGTTCTTGATGGAATGGGATAACGAAGCGACCGTCTGTCCGGTGGCCGCCAGACGTTCCTGTTGCACGTTTTCATGATAAAGTTCGGCAATTTCAATGGCCAAACCGGTTTGTAATCCGATGGCGGTCAGCAGCCGCAACTGATCCGGTGTGTAGGAGTAATTGGCCACACTGGAGTCAATATGCAAAACGCCGAGTTGTTTTTCGCGGCCTTTAATCGGTACACAAATCGCGGACCGGATGGCCATGTTATGTACGGATTTACCCTTGAGAAACCGCTGATCGGTCATGGCATTGCTGGAAAGCACGCCTTCATTTTTCGCCAGAACGTGGCGGATGATGGTTTGGCTGACCGCGATTTTTCCAACCTGGTCTTCATCGCGATATCGCACAACCACGGGCACAACCTGCCCGGATTCCTGATCCAGCAGACCGATAAATCCGCGATCAGCCCGCAGTTGCTCAAATACCAGGTCCATGACCTTGTTAAGCAGTTGTTGTTGATCAAATACGCTGGCGATCGCGCTGGAAATCTGCAGCAGTACGCGGAAGTGGGCCATGGCCACCTGGGATGGCTCCGGTGCCGCGAGAATGACCGAATCATCACTGCTGGGAACCGTGCTGATGATGGATGAGTCGCCCGGGTTGCCTTCGGGGGCGGCATCAACTTCATCGCTGGATGCCAGATTCACGCTGTGAACGGGGGCTCCGAAGACCATAAGCGTGGAACCAAGGCGTATTTGATCGCCCACCTTAAGTTTGGACGATTTATTGATGCGCACGCCGTTGACAAATACGCCGTTGGCTCCGCCTTCATCAAAGAGCACCCAGGAGTTATCATTCCACTCCAACCGCGCGTGGCGGCGGGATACGGTCAGATCCGCCAATGGCACCTGTTCACTGGCACGGCCCAGCAAAACCGGCTCATTGGCACTGAAATCAAACTGCCGGCCCTTATCGGGACCTTGCAACACATATAAGAAAAGTTCTGCCACGGACAGAAAACCCAATGGACAACAAAACAACGCAACACTAAACCGGCAGTCATTTTACGATCATTACGAATTTTTCGATAGCCAAGATGCCACGATTTTATTTTTATTGGATCGGGCATGCTTCCGGGATTGGCTTTCCGGCGGTGGAAAACAATTCCCGCAGAACCTTAACCCGCTGCAGGCCTTCACGATATAGCTGCTCAAAAAGGGCTTTTACCTGCGGAGTTGCCGCCACGGTGGCATATCGACTGTAAAAGCTGATGGAACGTTTTTCGCTGGCGACAATTAACCGCATTGCCTCATCAAATCGGGCATCATCGCGTGCGTCAACCAGGCGGGGGCCAACGCAGACCAGATTTTTATCCTCGGATGTCAGAAAAAAACAGGCGGTGGGAAAAAGCGAGGTCAAAAGTGCCTGAATGGCCTCGCGTTGAGCATTTTCCTGCCGCACCATTTCCTGGAAAGATTCACGCAAGGGGGCGTTGGGTGCCTTTTCCGCCAGGACAATATAGCGATACGCCGATACGGATTCCCCGTAAGCGGCAATCGCCAGAGCCTTGTCATCGCCAATTCGCGAGGCATCAAGATGAGGCAACCGTTTAACCATACCCAATATTGTACCAGAATCGGTAAGGTTTCTCATGTGCCCGATCGGCACAGGCTCGTTACAAGCCAACGCCCGGGTTCCCGGCGGCGAACGAAAACTGCAATCGGCCGCCGCGTGGGTTATAATCCGGTAGCAGGATTTGTTCATGGAGCCGCTTATGATCAAAAAAGACGAAAAGGTGCCAACGTTCGAGGAATCCATGGCCAGGCTGGAGGGAATTGTTGAGCAAATAGCATCCGGCAAGGTCGGGCTGGAAGAGAGTTTGGTAATGTATGAAAAGGGTATGGAGCTGGTGCAACGCTGCCGGGCCATTCTGGACAGCGCTGAAAAGCGAATTGAAGTATTATCTCAAGCCGGTGGAACCCTCAAAGCTGCGCCGCTCGAAACAGAAGCGCAATAAAAACGATCCCCACCCATTTCTGGATGAGGATCGCTTGCTGATTCTCCCGTTACCCGGATATCCGCGGCGCAGACTTCCGGCCCACAATTTGGTTACCGGGGTTGGTTCCGGCAAGCGAGGCGATCAGATGGCTTCGCCACCAACGGTGCCATCGCTGACGCGAATCACATTATCCAGCGGCATGATAAATATTTTGCCATCCCCAATCTGCCCCTTGCCGTTTGGGCCGCTGCGGGCTGCTTTAACAATTGCGTCCACGGTGGGTTGCACAAAAGCCTCATTGACGGCGATTTCAAGGCGCACTTTCCGGATCAGATTGACTTGCATCGCCTGTCCGCGGAAATATTCCGTGTGGCCTTTCTGCCTGCCGTAGCCCTGCACATCGCTGACGGTCAATCGAAACACCTCAACATCTGTCAGCGCCTGTTTCACCGCTTCCAGTCGATGAGGTTGAATAATTGCGATAATAAACTTCATTGCGTTTCTCCATTTCTGGTTTTATAAAAAGCCCCCGCCCAAGGACCCGCCCGGGGCGGGGGCATGTTGAAAACATGTTACTGCATTGCGGTTCAGCTCGCACCGAACGGCATGGCCACGGACTGCTCGGGGAAGGTATTGGTATCCAAGCCAACCTCCCCGTGTATGCCCAGATCCAAGCCTTCGATTTCCACCTGCTCGGAGACACGTATCTCCATGAACAGCCGCATCACAAAGATGATAATCGCAGTTACAACACCGGCATAGACTACGGCATCGCCGGCAGCGAGAATCTGCAACAGCACCTGATGGAAGTTGCCGTCGATCCAGCCGGCCGTGGTATTGATGGCGGTGCTGGCGAATACACCGGTCAAAACCGCGCCAAGGAATCCACCGATGGCATGCACACCAAACGCATCCAGTGCGTCATCGTAACCGAAGATGGTCTTGATCTGTGCGCCCCAATAGCAGACGATTCCCGCGGCCAAGCCGATAATCGGCGATGACCAGAGTGCAACGTATCCGCAGGCCGGGGTGATGGCTACCAGACCGGCCACAAATCCAGAGGCCATGCCCAGGCTCGTGGCGCGGCGATGGTGCATCCATTCCGCAAAGTTCCATGCCAGACCGGCCATGGCCGTGGCAACGGTGGTGTTCAGAAATGCGGCGCAAGCCAGGCCATTGGCGGCATTGGCCGAACCGGCATTAAAGCCATACCATCCGAACCAGAGCAAGCCGGCACCGGTCAGTGTGTTAAACAGTGAGTTGGGCTGAATAACATTCGGGAAACCCTTGCGTTTACCGATCATAATTGCGGCCACCAACCCGGACACGCCTGAGGAAATATGTACGACTGTTCCACCGGCAAAGTCCACGGCTCCAAGCTGAGCCAACCATCCGTTGCCCCAGATAAAGTGGGCCAGAGGATCGTAAACCAGCGTGCCCCACAGGAAA
This sequence comes from Planctomycetota bacterium, assembly GCA_021810145.1. Taxonomy (GTDB): domain Bacteria; phylum Planctomycetota; class Phycisphaerae; order WQYP01; family WQYP01; genus JAMDCX01. Next base: position 15,736 of record JAJZJL010000059.1, read on the forward strand.
ATAAACAGGCACCATGCGCCATATTTCATGCGTTCGGCGATCGATCCGGCGATCAGAGCCGGGGTGATAACGGCGAACATGGCCTGGAACATGTTAAAAATGGTTTCCGGAACGGGGAACTGCCCGCCGGCGGGTGCCCCGGCTACGCCGGTGATGGCGTTGATGGGGTCCAGTCCGAGCATCAGCAGGCGGCTGGGATCCCAGCCGACAAACTTCTGCACCATTGGATTGGTGGATGTCCCGAAGGATAGCATGTATCCAAAGAGAAACCACTGCACAATGATAACGCCCAACGCTGAATACGAAGTCATCATGGTGGCCAGGAAGTTTTTCTTCCGGACAATTCCACCATAATACAAAGCCAGTCCGGGCATCATTACCATGACCAGAGCTGTAGACGCCAGCATCCAGGCGGTGCTGCCGGTGTCATAGGTCTGTTTTGCCCAGGCACCGGTGACCGGTGCTGGAGCGGTCGTGGTGGCCGCCGGCGCGGCACTGGCTACCGCAGCAGTAGCCGCCGCAGTGGCAGGAGCCGTCTGGGCGTAAATCTGTCCAGCCATAGTCATTACGAGCACAATCGCGGCCAGGCCGAACATCCACCGCATTGTGCTTGCTCCAACGAGCTTGGTGAGTTTGATAAAACCCATCAATAGTTCCTCCAAAGAACCACTCCTGAAAAACCTTAATCGTTCCGTCGCACCGCACGACGAAACATCTTGTCTGATCGCTGTCTCCATGTAATCTCCTTGCTGAAACACAACATTTGACATCTGGCCGAAATCGGAACCAACCGCTTGATCGACGCAGAAAACGTATCTACCAGTTCTTAACAGTGCTGGGCCTGTCAGCCGGCATCAGGATCGCCGGTTGATGCTGGGGCTTTCAGTTAAATCACACGCACCGCTGGTTGTATTTCCGGATGTGAATGTAAAGGAGTTGCTATTGGTGCTGCTTAGCTTGGCAAGCCACTGCAGCCGTGCGCGCTGCAACGCCAGGCGTTCAATGCAACCGCGATTTGCCGCCTCTGGTCTGCGATGGGCTAGCGACAGAGGTAAGCAGGGGAGGCGTGAAGACATTCCGCCATGAACCGCCATTTTCGTGCTGGTGAACTGGCTCGTGGAATCATAAACGGCATGTACGGCTTTACCTGTAAAGTCGGCTTGATGGGCCCTATCTCCATGGCGCTGGCCGACATTTTGGATTGGGCAATAATTAATGCCCGTGAGATTCAGAAAGAAGGCCAAAACCACCATTGTTGCCACAAGCAATTCCCAGGATTCAACGAGCATCCGCACTTTTTTTCCGTTCATGACCACCGTACAGGTGTGTCTTGCACAGCTATTGCGGCCGCTTTGTCCGAAGCATCGGTTCCCTGCAACGCAATCGAGCGCATGAAGTTGTTGGTGATGTCCCAGATGCACAGTTGCTCCATACCTGATACCCGGATCATGTTCTGCACCGAGTATCGTGAGGCTCGTTGTGGCATATCGGTGTCCATTCCGATAAAGCGAAAATAGCAATTTCTCGCGGAACAGCATCGCATCCATACGAGCCGCGCCTGAGTATCGGAACCAATCCGACATCGTGATAATTAAGCAATTGCTGTGCCAGAAAAATGCAGGGGCAGTCAAAATGTAGGCATAGGCCTGAAAATAAGGGATTTCATGCCCAAAATGGAAAAATAAGCGTTTAACGTGGTCAAGCCTGACGCCTAATAAACAGTCAGTATGTGATTTATTAGCCGAGTTGTCCGTACGTCATGCATTAAAATAAGGCAGGCGTGGGTGGCTTGCATGATTGCATGGGGGCTAAGAAATGAGAACATTATCAATCAGGCGTGTTGTTCCCAGTTTCGCGGCAATCAGAAGAACACACGGTGCGCCGACTATGCCCGTATATGGCACGAGCGTTTCGGGGTCGCAGGCCAAGGCGTACTGCACTTCCAGGCCCGCTTGCGTTATTTGTTCGATCATCCCTGCTTGCAGAACCGCCGAGTCCCGTATGCCTGAATGGTATTGATTCTGCGCGTGACACAGTGCCCGGTAAATGGCCGTCGCCCTGGCCCGCTGATCTGAGGATAAATACCTGTTTCGGCTGCTCATGGCCAAGCCATCCGATTCGCGAGCTGTAGGCGCTGTGATGAGTTCCACCGGCATATTCAAATCCGTAATCATCTGCCGAAGAATTCGCTGCTGCTGAAAATCCTTTTGTCCCAGAATCATCGCTGCAGGCTCAACAATTCCCAGCAGTTTTGCCACGACCGTGCAAACGCCCTTAAAGTGCCCGGGACGAATGGCTCCCTCGAGCACATTCCCCAGCGGCCCGGGATCGATGCTTGTTGCACTACCGGCTGGGTACATTTCTTCCGGTGAGGGAGAAAATATGACATCCGCTTCCCATCGGATCAGATTGGCCACGTCCTGTTCAAATGGCCGGGGATATTTATGAAAGTCCTCATTCGGACCGAACTGTGTGGGGTTGACAAAAATGGATGTCGCCACCACGCCACTGGAACCCGCCAGACGCCGGGCCATTTGTACCAGGCTGCCATGACCTTCATGCAAAGCCCCCATGGTAGGAACAAAGATGACCTTTTTTTCCGATACCGTATGGCGGAAATTCCGAAATTCATCAATCGTTTTACAAATGTGCATCTGGCAATCCTGTATTTAATCACGCTGGACCACATGACCCCATCGGACATGCCCGCAATAAGGCCATGGCCGTTTTTCCAATGCGGGGATGAAGAACATCCGGTGCGATTTGAGCCAATGGCCGCAGGACAAATAACCTCTCGTGCATACGCGGATGCGGAATGGTTAAATCCGGAGTGTCAATCATCCGATCCTCAAACAGCAGAATATCAAGATCAATGATTCGCGGTCCGTGCCGCGTCTCGCATAAACGATCCCGCCCCATATTCTGTTCAACACGCACCAGTGCCGCCAGCAGGTCTTCCGGCGACAGCTCTGTGCGCAAACGTGCCGCGGCATTGTAGTAGTCGTTCTGTCCCGGAGGGCCGCCTACCGGAGCGGTTACGATAAAATCAGATACCAGATCAATTCCGGTGCTTGGGATCGTCGCAATCTTAGCCAGTGCCTGCCGCAGATTTTCTTCCCGGCTGCCGAGGTTACTGCCCAGCGCGATATAGCAAGTAGAGGTCATAAGATCAGCGCTCCTGTTCAGGTCCCGTCGGCGGTCGTTTTCAAGCGCTGTGGTAAATCGGAGGGTGTTGCCTGATCCTTAAATCGGGTGGTGAAAATCACCAGCATCAATAATACCGATGCCCACAAGGATACTCCGATGGTCAACATCCAGCGATGACCATCGGGGCCGAAGACTTTCGCCACATCGGTCGTTAAAAACATGAGAAAAGCCGCGATCGATAATGCGATCAGCGCTCTTCGCCGCGTAATGTAAGCCACCATCGGATCGGACAATATCATCCCAACCGCCGTGAGTGTGAGTATAAGCGTCACGAAATGCGGTACCCAGGTTCGAGGCGAGGCCCAGAGCATAAACGCGGCCACGCCCCCAATTTCCATCACATATCGCCGATCACGAAGGGTCGGCAAGAATATACGCGACCACCACAATCCTATCAGCCCTATGGATACCAGAACGATACGGATAATCATATCGCATGTCGGAGCGGCGACATTAATAACATTTACATAATGCGCCGGATGCAATTTATCCGGGTGCATGGGGAACGCGGGTACATGCCGAATAAGCCGGGCGATGAAAACCGGAATGGACTGACCCACAAAATAAGTCAGATGGCCGCCCTTGAGGTATGGAACAATCATGATGTGTGTCCATTCTCGCAGCCAGGCAAGATTCTGACTCCATCCGAATATTGCCGCCGGAATCAACAGCAGGCCTGAAATCAGGCCGGCGATAATTCCACCCGCAACATGCCACTGGCGCTTCCACAAAAAGTAGATGAGAAATACCAGGGGCGTAACTTTAATGCACACCGCCAAACCCACCAGAATCCCTCCCAGCCACTTCCAGGCCGACCGGTCCTGTTGCGCAGCGCAAAGCCCCATTGTTAACGGCAGCAGCATTAATAAATTGGTCTGTCCTTCCTGGATATCCTGCAACGCGGGCCAGAACCAAACCGCCAGCATAAGCAGCACGGCGGTCATGGACAACTTAACTCCCGCCTGCCGGGCAATGCGATATACCGCCCAGAATATTCCCACGGAGAAAAAATATTTGCATAATGCCCAAATCCATTCCGCATTCGGCGGCGAGAACCATGTCAGCGGCCCGAAGATGGCCAGTGTTACCGGCGGGGTTGGAAACGTGTCGCTGGTGTACGGCACATGCCGGTTAATAAATGGCGGCACCACAACCATCCAGCGGTCAAAGTCGTTGACATAACGCGTGGAACCGGTTTTTTCACGGTGCATCACCCGTGCACGCGCCTGAAAAGCCGCCACAATTGTTACAATCAGGCCCACGGCCAGAATAATACCGACCGCCGTCTGGTGCCTGGAAAATTGTGTCGTTGCGGTTTTCACGGGTTTAATCGCTTCTTTCCTGTTGCCGCCATGCCTGATCATTGGCCTTTAGATCTTCAGCGAGCCAATACGCTTGACCGCTTCCCGCAAACGTGATTCGTCCACGGTTAACGCCATGCGTAAATAGCCCTCCGCGGCCGGACCGAAGCCGGCTCCCGGAACCGTCACGACGTGCGCTTCCTCAAGCAGACGGTTGCACAAATCCATTGAGCCGATATTTTTCGGCGTATTAACCCAGCAGAAAAACCCCGCGGTGGGCTTGCGGAAGTTCCAGCCGATTTCGGCGAGTCCTCCATGCAGCTCATCACGCCTTCGACGGTAAATCTCCATCTGCTTTTTCACGTCCGGATGATCATAATGTTCCAGGGCCGCAGCACCGGCAACCTGAACGGCATTAAACTGGCCCGAATCCACGTTGCCTTTCACCTGAGCCAGTGCCGCTACCACCGCCGGATTGCCCACCGCCCAGCCGATGCGCCATCCGGTCATGTTGAAACTCTTGGACAGCGAATGAAATTCAATTGCCACATCCATCGCGCCGGGAACCTGCAAAATGCTGCAGGGGGCCTGTTCAAAATACACTTCGCCATAGGCTAAATCATTCGCGATGATCCAGTTGTATTGTTTGGCCATTGCCACGGCTTTGGCATAAAAGCTAAGCGGTGCGGTCGCGGCGGTTGGATTGTTGGGATAATTCAACCACAGCAGGCGAGCCTGTTGTCGAACGTCTTCCGGGATGGCATCCAGATCCGGTAGAAAGTCATGCGTTTCCAGCAGCGGGAGATGAAATACCCGTCCACCGGAGAAAATCGTTCCACTGGCATATACCGGATAGCCGGGCTGGGGGACCAATACCACATCGCCGGGATTAATAACGGCCAATGGCAAATGGGCAATGCCGTCTTTGGAACCTATGGTCGTGATAATATTGTGATCCGCGTTAACCGTCACGCCAAACCGCCGCTGCATGAACCGTGCCGCCGCTTGGCGGAATGCGGGCACCCCTTCATCAAACGGATAGCGGTGATTTTTGGGGTCGTATATCGCTTTGGCCATTTCATCGATGATAAATCTGTGCGTGGGAAGATCAGGGTCGCCGACACCAAGGTTAATGACATCTTTTCCCGCAGCCAGCAGCGCCCGCTTTTTTCGGTCAATTTCAATAAACAAATAGGGTGGTAGAGCTTGCAGACGTTGCGACTTGGTAAACGACATTCAGAATTTCCTTCCGTCACAGGGAAAACAAATCGGCGACACCGCAAATCGTTTGCGGGGCACCAGGCAGATACGCCAGTGTAAGAAATATTGAACTTCCGGTAAAGTACGCGGGTAAGGAGAGGAGTTAGAAGCCAGGAGTTAGGAGCTAGGAGACTTTGGAAGCGATTCGCTTTTGCAAGATGCTGGTTGCGAAATTCGAAGTTCGAGGTTCCATGTTCTCGGCTCCAAGTTCCCGTAACCACGCCGGGGGCGCGGGAACTGGACGGGGTTTAACTTGAATGGAGACACAATAATTTGATGCTGGCTTATTACATTCAAACGCTTAACCCATTTATCTGGCGGTGGGGGAATTCAGGCTTTGGCATCCGTTGGTACGGTACTGCCTATCTGCTGGGTTTTATCATTGCCTATCTGCTGATGAAACGTTTTATCCGTACAGGGCGCATGTTGCTGCCGATGGAGCAATTGCCCGATTTTGTCCTTTTTGTCGCTATTTTTGGTGTATTAATCGGTGGCCGGCTGGGAGAAGCGCTTCTGTACAGGCCCAGCATGTTCACCAATTTCTCTCCGCCGTTTCCCTATTGGGGCTTGCTGAAGATACAGGATGGCGGCATGGCGGCGCATGGCGGTATCGTTGGCGTTTTTGCGGCGACATATGTGTTTGCAAGGCGCAGGGGATACCGTTTTCTAAATCTGGTGGATTGTGGCGCAATGGTCGCACCGATTGGCATATTCTTTGGACGCATTGCCAATTTTATTAATGGCGAAGTATATGGACATATCTCACACGCAAAATGGGCGGTGCAGTTTCCGACGGAATTGATTTATCAATCTCAACCGCTGGATGCGCGAATACGGCATTTGGCCGGAACGATTGCCGCGAAGCATCCGAATTTAGCTCATTTTATGATCCAAAACCCGGTTGCCGGTATGGTTCGATATTTAAGCCGGCATCTGCAATGGCATCACCCCAGCCTGGCCACAGCGCTGGGACTGCATCCAAGGGAAGAAATTATAAAACTGGCACAAAGCGGTAAATCCGCTTTCCTTAACGCTCAGTTACATCAGATCCCGGATTTTCTCCGAAAAATCAAGTTGGATGTGCAGGCCCGCCACCTTGCCGAGCAAGTCATGATTCGCTATCCGCATTTATCCGGTGCCATAAACCGGAATCCCAATATGGAGCTCATTAACCTTGCCCGGCAGGGCAATGCATTTGTCATTACGCACCTGCGAGAAATTCTCAATCCCCGAATTCCGTCGCAACTTATTGAAGCTTCTCTGGAAGGGCTGCTGCTTTTCGCGCTGTGCTTTTTTATCGGCTCAAAATGGAAGAAAGAGGGAATTGCCGCCGCCTGTTTTGCAACCTTGTATCCGATTATGCGGATGACCGGAGAGCAATTTCGCGACGGCGATCAACCCAAGCTGATTTTTGGCCATTGGATCAGTCTGGGGGACATCTATAGCTGGCCCATGCTGGTACTGGGGCTGATATTTCTCATATGGGCTATCCGCCGCCGGTCAGCAGACGCTCCGGCGGGGCGAGCGGAAAAGGAGTTAGGAGTTAGGAGTTAGAAGACTTTGGAAGCACTGTGCTACTAAAATCCAGATTCCAGGTGCCCGATGCTAAGTGCTAAATGCCCGATGCCAGGTGTTCTGGACACATGCATCAAGGCTTTGTAGGATAATGTTCATTGACCCGGGCGATTAGCTCAGTTGGTTAGAGCGCATGCATGACACGCATGAGGTCACAGGTTCGAATCCTGTATCGCCCAATAAATCAATGTTGGATTACCAGTATTTTCGGTGAATGGTGGAAGTGACTGCTGACTGGTTATAGCTGACGCTTATTTTGATGGCGGTGGTTCACCTTGCGCGGGCGAAGAGTCGAATCTGGGGCCGGTGGTGGGGGGGCAGTTCAATTTATTCGGGGAAATCAGGCCGCTCTGTTGGTATGGCATGAGTTGCGGATACGGCGGATGAGAAAGCAATGACAAATGGCATGTTTTTTCAGGCGGACGCTTGTCGCTGATCCTGCGCTGGATGCAGAAGTTCCGCTGCCGGGCCGCCATAAACGGCGCGCTTACGATTCATGGCCATATTCGCCAATTCGTCGGGCCGCGCGTTGGCATTGCGGTAAACATGTTGAATAGACCACGCGGGAATTTTACTTAACAGGTCCATGGCCTGTTGATACAGCGGGCGAAGCGAAGCGTTTTTCACTCGATAGATGCCCAAAATCTGACGGACAACCAGTTCGCTGTCAGCGCGAATTTCCAGTTTCCTGACACCCAGATTTACCGCCGCCGCCACTCCGCGAATCAGCCCGGTATATTCCGCGTAGTTGTTGGTGTGATTGCCAAGATAATCGCCAAGTTCGTAGACCATCTCGCCCGCCGGAGTCATCAGCGTTAAGCCGCACCCTGCCGGACCGGGATTTCCGCGCGATCCGCCGTCAAACTGCATCAGCAGAATTGAATAGTCCACAGAGCTGTCTCCAACCTTTCGCCGAAGAACCCGGAAGTTGACTTCGCCCCGGCGTTCAAAAGGCGTTATTACTGGTTATAACCGAAATTATCAGGAAGCAGATGCCTGCTGCGGAAGCATTTCCGGCAGGTAAAGAATTCGACCGCAGGACCGACACTTGCGAATTTCATCCCGCCCGCGAAGCAGATTAACATCTTCAATGTTCAAACCCATAAAGCAACCGCCGCAGGTGATTGTTTCCATGTCGTTTTCATTGAAATCCACCGGAGCCATCGCGTCGCCGGGGTAGCGCTGGCAGATACGGTCATATTGTTTTCGTGATTCGGCCGGTACGGATTCCATTGCCCGTGTGCGCTGGATTTCCAGTTCTTGGAGATGTGATTGGAGTTCCGCAACGCGCTGGCTGCTTTTTTGTCGCGAGTCATCGAGGCTCTTTTGTGCCAGATCCAGTTGGTCGCGCACAGCGGTTGCTGATTTATTGTTGGTTTCCAATTGCCCCATGAAGTCCAGAATGGTGGTTTCAATTTTACTGACTTCTTCTTTTTCCGCGGAAATCTGGACAAGGATGGCCGAGTATTCTTTATTGGTCTTGGCATTATTCAAACTTGTCCGCATTTTTTCGATGTGTTCCTGCCGCGTTTTCATATCCAGGTCATGGGTGCTGATGGTAGCCTGGAGTTTTCGTCCGGCGGATTCAAGCTCCTGCAGAGATGCGTTGAGCCGGGTGATGTTATTTTCAATCGCCACCTGATCTTTCATGACCGCCGCCAGGCGGTTCTTGAATTCATGTAAATCACGGTCAATGCGGTAAAGCGCCAGCAGGGAAGGGATCGTTGTGAATGCAGTCATGTCATAACCTCAAAATCGTCAGTCCCGCAGTGTACCAAGATTGCGCGTTATCAGCCAGCGCTTTTCTCAATCCACACCGGCGGTGGCTCGATGGCATCGGCCGGGCGGTTGCCCGCATCTTTGGCTCCGGTACCTTTCCATCGGCTGATAACGCGAACTGTCATGTCCTGTTCACATAGAATCTGGCAGCTCAGCCGCAATCCCGGTTGTGCCGCCAGTCCACGTTCTTTCATGACGTTCTTTTCCGCTTCCGTGATTTTGGTCGGCTCACCGTGCTCGATTTGAACACGGCAAGTGGTGCAGCGGGCGTGGCCGCCACAGGCATGAAACTGATCTATTTTGACAATATCCGTCAGGGCATTGACCAGTCGCATTCCGGCGGGAACATCAAAATCACCAATATTGTCAACTGTAAGTTTCGGCATAATCATATCCTTATAAATTCCGGTTCCCTGGGAACCGCATCATTCACTGCTTGAGTATGCAACCCCAAGCCCGGCGTTGCAAGTCTGCGCGGCGTTGAATTTCCGTTTTCACTGTGGATTTAAGAGGCTCATGATTTCCGCACTACCTCGCCGTTGCAGGGTATCGATCAATAAATCGTACAGGCTGTTAAGCCCCGCGTCCGATGGATCCTCCGTAAGCAATGTGGCCCGTGACATTTTTTTTCCGTCTGGGGTTGCCACAAAGGCCCGGACGATCCACCCCGTAAGACTATTAACCGGATTTCCGCGCGGCATGGCGCAAACTCCCACCGGAGCCAGACAACTTCCGGCCAGTGCCGCAACCACGCGACGTTCAAAAGCCAGAGCCGCCGCCGTGGCGACATGATTAATCGATCCCGCGGCTTGACGCATGGTCAAATCCTCACTGCGGGCCTGCAGCGCCAGAATCCCCTGGCCGGCTGCCGGGATAAACTCATCGAGCGGCAGGCAAATCGCATGTTCGGGAAGCAAATCAGTCCGATCCAGGCCCGCCTTGGCCAGAAACGTACCGGCAATGGTGCCTTCGTGCACTTTGCGCAAGCGGGTATCGATGTTGCCGCGCAGCGGTTGGACAATCAGATCGGGGCGGGCGGCGAGAAGTTGAGCCTGCCGCCGCAGCGAGGAGGTTCCAACCGTAGCGTTGTTGGGAAGTTCACTGATGGATTTATTCTCAAATCCGATCCATACATCCCGCGGATCCGCCCGCAGGGGTGTCCCGGCAATGACGGTTCCGGTCGCCAGTTCGGTCGGCAGGTCTTTGGCGGAGTGAACAGCCAGATCGATGCGATTTTCCAGCAAAGCGGTTTCAATTTCTTTGATAAACAGCCCCTTGCCGCCTGATTCCGCCAGGGGACGCTGTTGCTGTTTATCACCGGAAGTCGTTATGAAAACAAGCTCAATTTCCACCGCTTGCCTGCTGAAGATTCTGGTTGCGAGCATTTGCTTAACCATACTAGCCTGTGTGCGTGCCAGGAGGCTGGACCGGGTACCGATTCGGATTGTCTGATTGCGCGTTGCCATGATCTTGATGCTAACGGCTCCGGGACCCTTACGCCAGTGACAGCCGTTTGGCGGATCGAACACCGTGCCCGCTTTATGGACGAAACGGGGTCATCTGCGGTACACTGTCGAAAAGAGCCGGCCCGAATGGCTGAATATTGCCGGCCGGATTCGGAATGAATAATGTTATTAACTTTACTGCGAGCCAAGATTCATGGCGCAATAATTACCCAGGCCAATCGCAATTACGTTGGAAGTATCACCATTGACCGTGATTTGCTCAGGCTCAGCGGATTATTGCCAAATGAACGTGTACTGGTGGCCGATATTCATAATGGTGTACGGTTTGAAACCTATATTCTTGCCGGAGAAAAAGGTACTGGTGTGATTGGCATTAATGGCGCTGCCGCGCACCTGGTCAAACCGGGAGAAAAGATCATCATCATGGCGTTTGCCGAGATGACACCGGAAGAAGCCGCCGGACATGAAGCTCGTGTGCTGGTATTGGATGCGTCCAATAAACCGGTTAAAAATATGACCATCGCGAGCCGATTGGACGTATAACGCCAGGAGAATGGGCGGCGCAGGCCGATCTTACACGGCAGGTGACTTTAGCCTGAACTTGATATGGAGTACCTGAATGCTCAACCGCATGAGAAGCTACCTGAATAAAGCTGAAGCCCTGCGCACGCTCTGGGTGTTGCTGTTGGCCTTATGGCTTATTCCTCAACTGGGGGGATGTGCCGCAACGCCGGCCTGGATGGTTAATGACAAGCCATCCTGGCGAACGCGATACGCATTGTCGCATGTATCTCCGGCGGTTGTGCGCATCAACGTCGTCATGCGTGATTTCCAGAATGGGGTGCCGGAAAATTTTCGAGCCATCGGCAGCGGCGTTATTATTGATAAACAGGGGCAGGTGCTCACGAATTTCCACGTCGCCGGCAGGGCACGCCGAATTGAAATCATATTGCCGGATCAGGAGCGCGTGCGGGCCAAACTCATCGGTTCGGATCACTGGACGGATCTGGCGCTTGTGCAGATGGATATGGCCCAGATTAAAGCCCGACATCTGCATTTCAAATGGGCCACCCTGGGGAACTCAAGCCATGTGCAACTTGGCCAACCTGTGCTGGCCATCGGCACGCCATACGGTCTGTCTCGAACGGTAACCCGCGGAATCATCTCCAACACCGACAGATTTTTTAATGCCACAACCATTGACGGATACGAAACCGGCTGGTTTAACAACTGG
>JAJZJL010000178.1 GCA_021810145.1 Planctomycetota bacterium
CATTCGCAATGTCCTGATCCCACTGGAGGCTCTGGACATTGCCGCCGCCGCATGTATTCAAATCCGGTTGAATTCTTCCTGAATGGCGTACTGTAGTGCATGCTCCCGATAAGATCGTCCATCCCTCGCCCCGCCGAATCCGCCCCGTTCGCCCCCGTGCAACTCGCGTGCCCTATCACGACGAGCGCCGGTCTGCTGCGCTATGCCGGAGCCCACGGCGGCAACCGGCCACGGCCACGGCTACCTTGGCGTAGCATTCGTCACGGCTGAAAACAGATGGTCACAGTCATCTTATGCAAACGCTATGATTATAGTGAATCATTTTCAGGATCGATTGGTAAATACATTCAAAATTCATTCATTGATCGGACGGTTAATTGCATTAAAAAAAGATGAAGCTTTCTGGCGGCATAAATCCAGCAATCCAATAATCGTTTATTTGGTAAAAAATCTGCTCAAAGATGAACCTTTGATCATTAATAATACATCCAATCTTGCTGCAAGATCGCGCATGGATTATTTAGTATTCGCTTTGGCGGCTTACCGCAGCGACCATGGCATATTCCCCGACCGCCTGGCGCAACTTTCTCCAAAATATCTCCGCGCCATTCCCCGCGATCCATTTACCGGCAAGCCATTTCAGTACAGCACCGGCCCCACCGGCTGCACCATCGCCAGTCCGGGCCGATTTCCGAAGCGATTGGAAGTGACAGGGAAACATTTCCATTATTTGCCGATGGTAGTACATTTAAGTAAAGTCGGCGCCCGTGGAAGCCGGACAGACCAAAATGAAATGCTGCATTGAGGTTGAATCGCCATGAAAACCAACGTGTCATATTTTTGGTTATGCGGGAATTTCGTTGTCCGCAGCTTCGGTAGAGTGATAACAATAATTGCCTTGGTGCTCGTGTTTGCCAACTTTTCGTTATCGTCCACGACTGCGGGCTCAACATTGAATAGATTGCTGCATACGATGGCAGCAAATGAAAGTTACCGCGTTCCCATTGGATACCAGACCACGCGTCTGACAAAGCCAAAGTCATCTGATGGGCTAGTTGACTACCTGGCCGCGGAAAATAATTTACTGTCAAAAAATGTGACCACTGATAATAATGCGGCAATTAAGTTTTATGATATTTTAGGGCCGGTGTTTTGCGGGAATAAAACTCTTTGGGGGCCGGCTTATCCGGCATCTCCGGCTTATCCCGGACAAAATCGGTGGCAGCGCCATTTATTGGCGATCTGGCATATTCCACAGCGGGGCGCTTCGCAAGGGCATATCATTACTTTAGCATCTTTCTGTATGGACAAGCAGGCAAACGCGCCTGGAACAGCGCCGCTATCCCAACAGGCCCAGTCGCTTGCCAGAATGTTTCTGCGCCACCCTTGGACTTCCGCAAAATCCGATAGACTTGTTCAAATGTGGCTTGCGGCAAACGAAGCGAGCTTGGCCGACATTCGTGCGGCATGCGAGCTGCCGCATTTTTACGTTCCTCTTATTACGTCGCGGTTATCCAGCGGATTTCATCTTATACGTAACCGGCTGCTGATTTCCGTTGGCCTGAATTACCTGCCGGCAATCACCGATGTGGCCCGTATGCTGAATGCTGATGCCGCCGTACAGCTTCACCGTGGTAACGTCGGGGCTTGTTGTCGCGATCTTCTGGCGATGCACCATTTGGCATGCCTCCTGTCCCAGCAGGGTGATCTGGTGTGCCTGAATAACGCCTGGTCAATTGATGAAATGGCCTGCAGAGCGGATATTGCAGCGGTGCAATCCGGTAAGATTCCGGCAAGGGAAATATCGCTGAATTTGATAAATATCCAGCGGTTGCACCGGTTTTATCCTCTGGCGGCGATGCTCAACACAAATGCCCGGTGGAGCAGTCTGGATTTTTTTGAGCTTTGCGCGGCGTATCCCAAAATCAGAAGCGCGCTGGTGCACACCATATACCCTGCTCCGAAGCAGCTCTATTGGCTTAAGGTATGGACGAAGCAATATTTCGTCAATGCCATGATTCTGAGCAACAGCTTATATGACCAGGAAATCGCGGCGTTCAGGATTAAACCGTGGCATGCGAGCATGACGGCCATTTTCAAGGCTCAAACTCGGTGCAATCAACTGTCTAAAAGCAAGCCAGCCTATAAGCGATTGGTTGCGTTCATTTGTTGCGGGTCTGGTCCTGATGAATGGGGCCTGCTGCGGGCTAAATGGCATGCTTGGCGCTTTTTGGATGTGCTCTCGCTTGCTCTTACGTCATACCGCCGTGACCATGGCAAATTCCCCGAGGGTCTGGCGCAACTTTCTCCAAAATATCTCCGCGCCATTCCCCGCGATCCATTTACCGGCAAACCATTTCAGTACAGCACAGGCCCCGCCGGCTGCACCATCGCCAGTCCGGGAAAATTCCCGCCGGGCCTATCCGGTCTCCAAGGCCAACGATCCGGACACGCTCTGATCGTGCATCTCCGGCTTACGCAGGGGCATGAAAAATAAATAGGCGATCAGTGAGGCAAACAGCACCGCGGCAAAAAATATCTTTACAAAATACGGAATCACCGGAGCGGTAAGCTGGCTGAACCCTCCTTCTATAATGCCCGCCAGTACCAGCATGTGGGCGCAACCGATCAACAGATAGAATATTTCGTTGCGCTGCATCTGCACACTGGCCCAAACTCCGCCGTGGCGTCCACCGCGTGTCCACATCGCCCGCGCTATAATCAGTCCCGCGGCTGCCGCAACGCATATCGCCGGCAATTCCAGTACGCCGTGAGGTCCCACCCAGGAAATAAAATAGGTTCCCACTCGATCCGCCTGATAGCGTTGCCCCAGAGCGCCGAGCATGGCCCCGGTGAAAAACAGCATCGCCAGGGTGCCGATGCCGAATGACGCCCCCAACGCAAATGTCAACACGGCCACTTCAATGTTATGTGTGAAAAGAAAAACGGAAAACAGCAGATTTTCCTCCCAGGTGTAATGGAAATGTGCGGACGTCTGCCGTTTGATTCTCTCGGCCACGCGCTGAGCGGGATTTTGACGGAAAAATTGGGCCGGCACAAAAGTCAAAGCCGTTTGCGGTCTGGCGGCGGTAATAAAGTATCCGGCAACGGTTCCCGTGAACATAATCATCGCCGACAACGCCAAGGCCCCGCATTGCTTTCGCGCGGCGGCAGGAAATTCGTAACGCAAAATCCGCCACCACGTGGCGAAAAACCTGCCGCGCGGCGGAACAGCCACGTGCTGGTAAGCCCGCGCGACGAGATTCTCCAGGTAATCCAGCAGGGCGGAACTTCCGCCGCGGGTCTGCACCAGGTTTAAATCGCTCGATGCCAGCCGGTAGAGAGAAAAGAATTCCTCCGCCTCGGCTGACGAAAGCCCGGCGATGGTCAGGTTGGCGGCCTTGTCGGTCAGGGCAGTCAACCGTTTCCATTGATTTTCCCGCCGGGCGATGAACTGATTGATGTCCATGGTTGCATTATCCCGCCGGGTTGAAAAATTGGCAACAAACGATTCGGACAGTCACTGTGCCAGATTGGGAGGGGTGGTTCCTTGAAGAGGAACTCGGCATTTTGGCGATCGCGACCGTCAGCGGTCCGGGGAAAAACATTGATCGCAGATGCTGTCCCATGCACCGCCGTATCCCGTCGCGGCAAAGGCATCGTTACAAGTAACGGCAAGGGCTGTCGCCAGTTTGTCTTCGCCCCGAGGTAGCACGGACGATAAGAACGTTAAAAAACCGCCCCGGCGCGCACGGGGTAAAGCTCCTGCGCGGATAGCGCGCATATTCGATGTTTTGATCCGGGCATTTCCAACACCTGAAACGCCAAAGCGTAGTTGCGGTGCACCCCAACACCGGGGCCACAGCAAATACCTGCCGCACAGGGAATCACTGAACATCCGTCACCAGTTATTGGTCACTGGTCATTGGTCATTGGTCATTGCCAACGGTCTCTTCGCGATATCCGCAATCGTTGTGTTTTGTCCGGTTTATTGGGCGTCCTCAAAACTGTGGGAAAGGCGAGATGGCTCGGAAAAAGGCTGGGGCATTACCTTCGTTGCCCGCTGGCCTGTAAGCGTCACTGGCCAACTGATAAGTGCAAGGCGATTTTTTTATTGACGGCGAAGGGCCGCAGGGATATAAAATCAACAAATCCTTTTTTTCACCGGCATTGTGGACAGGGCAAACAGGGAATTCCGGAGAAGCACCATGGCTGATCGCCCAAGTACATCACCGCCAACGGTCGCTTCACAAGCGCCACCGGCCGGCGATTCCAGGCACGATCCGGGACTGCAGCAGTGCAGCATCACTGGCAAATGGTGTGCTGGTGATGAACTGATCATGTTTCAAGGCCAATTGGTCAGCGCCGAAGGCAAGCAGATTTTGCTGGATCGCCTGCGCACAGGAGTCAACGCACCGGGAGAATATGTGCGGCCCACGGTGCTGCGGCGATTCGGTTGCCTGTTCGTTGACGGACTGGTTCTCATGTTCGCCTGGTTTATGATTGAAATGATTGTCACGACGATGATGGCCCCTCAACTGCTACCGACGAAGGCAGGGACCAAAATGACCGCCGTAGACGTGGAGACATTCGCATTTGAGTCTCTTTCAATCATTTACCTGATGATCATGGTCATTGAAGTGTCATACTTTGCCATTCTGCATGGGTGGACCGGGCAAACCATCGGCAAGCTGGTAGGACACCTGCGGGTGGTTAATCTGGACGGCTCAAAGATTTCCTGGAAAAAGGCTCTGGCCAGAGCTGTCGTTTATCTTGGCGGAATGATTCTTTTTCCGCTGGGCTTTCTGATATTTTTTGTAGCAACCGCAGTGACAGCCCTGGCCTACATCGGAATGATTCAATGCATTGCGGTGGCATGGATACTGGCAGATATCATCTGCGCCCTGGTCGATACCCGGGCGCAGCGATCTCTGCATGACCGCATCTGTGCCACACGGGTCATTTATGAAGGTTAGTACAGGATTGCTCCTACAGGAGACTGGATGATGACTGACAACCCCTACGAGACAACTTCCGAACAGCAAGGTTCGCAAGGAAATCCGCAACCGGCAACAGGCATGGGCCGGTGCAGCGTTACCGGAAAAGCGTACCCGGAGGATGAACTGGTAACCTTTCAAGGCCAATTGGTCAGTGCCGAAGGCAAGCAGATTCTGCTG
>JAJZJL010000060.1 GCA_021810145.1 Planctomycetota bacterium
ACACAACCGCTCAAGCAGGCGTGAAACCCCGGACCTTAGCGCGTGCATCCATGCAATGAAACCGATATACATTATCCGCGTTATCCGCTTAGAGAGTTTACCCCGTGCGCGCCGGGGCGGTCCCCGATCCGTGTTTTGGCTCCACGAAAAAGACCGCTGATAACGCGGGTGCCGCGGATACGAGGGGCAGTGTAATGTGCTTGCTTATGACCCAACCGCGCAAGTAAGAGCCTGTTTGAAAAGTCCGATGCGGGTGCATTGGCTTGGCAAATCGATGGATGCAAGGACGCAGATCCGGAGCATTTCCGGAATATGTTGAAAATCGAGGACGCCGCAGACGGCCGTTTGCCGCCCCAAGGCTGCCGGCGAAGTTTCCAAACAGGCTCTTAGGCATTTCAACCGGGACGACTCATTGGTGCGGCGTAAAATCAGTGAAGGGTGATAAAGCGGGATGCTTATGGTCGGCGGTGCAGGAGCATTGTGGAGGGAGCAATTTGAAGAAATTATTGTGGTGCGGTTGCCTTTTTTTTGGGTTCTGCTATTATTCATCCATCGGAATGGTAATCCAATCGCGTAAGTGATTGGGTGGTTCTGATGTGGCTTATGCGAATGACAAATTCGTTTGTCTGAAGCAAAAGTTACGGCGGCGGAAATAAAAAATTTCGAGCACGCTTGACATAAACAAAACCCTTGGTAACATAGTTCCTCCTTGATGGGAACGAAAGTTTCCGCAGGGACCAACACCGGGCTTTGATCCAAAAAAGCTTTCCGTGTTGAAGACGGCTCAGAAGGTCAGCCGCGGGATTTGTTGTCCCACAAGGCTGGTTTGGAAGAGTTGTGGAAGCTTATTGCTTTGCTCTTTGACAAGTAAACATGGTTAAGGACGCCACGAGAATGTGGCAGGCTGGAGCCGCATGCACAAAACTCCGCGAGGGGTTTTAGCGGACCGGCCTGCGTCATGAAACGGTAAGTTTAAACAAGCTTGCCATTCAGGCATTCTCGTGTGCAAGTCGATTTGAAAAGTCGTTACAGATGCACTCCCTGCATCTGTAACGCAAGCCAAGTCACTTTTGAGAATCCTGAGTATCGCTTCGGTAATTCAACTTTAGCCAGTTGGGTTATTTGAAGCGAGTCGGAAGAATACCGGGTGCAAATCCGGAAGTTGTCCGATATTAGGCTTTGCCAATAGGCAAACCTTCAAACTTGCACGAATCCGATAAAAGGGCCGCAAGGCACGAGTCATCGGAAAAACGACATTTAATTGAAGAGTTTGATCCTGGCTCACAGTGAACGCTGGCGGCGTGGCTAAGGCATGCAAGTCGCACGGGGTAGCAATACCCAGTGGCGCAAGGGTGAGTAATGGATAGCTAACGTACCTTGAACACAGGCATAGCCAGTCGAAAGATTGGGTAATTCCTGATGATGTTATAGCGGGGCATCCCGAGATAACCAAAGATGAGGACCGCAAGGCTTGTCGGTTTAAGAGCGGGCTATCTTCTATCAGCTAGTTGGTGAGGTAACGGCTCACCAAGGCTATGACGGATAGCTGGTCTGAGAGGACGACCAGCCACATTGGCACTGAGACACTGGCCAGACTCCTACGGGGGGCTGCAGCAACGAATCTTCCGCAATGGGCGCAAGCCTGACGGAGCGACGCCGCGTGTGGGTTAAGTTCTTCGGAATGTAAACCACTGTTAGGGTTATGAAAGCGATGGAGGGTAATATACTCCAAAGTTGATCTAGCCCAGAGAAAGGGACGGCTAACTCTGTGCCAGCAGCCGCGGTAATACAGAGGTCCCAAGCGTTACTGAGATTCACTGGGTTTAAAGGGTGCGTAGGTGGTGCGTTAAGTCAGTTGTGAAATCCCCGGGCTCAACCCGGGAATAGCTTCTGATACTGGCGTGCTTGAGGCCGGTATAGGTTACTGGAACGGACGGTGGAGCGGTGAAATGCGTAGATATCGTCTGGAACGCCAGTGGTGAAGACGGGTAACTAGGCCGGTTCTGACACTGAGGCACGAAAGCGTGGGGAGCGAACGGGATTAGATACCCCGGTAGTCCACGCCCTAAACGATGCAGACTAGATTGCAGCGGGTCTGACCCCGTTGCGGTCGTAGAGAAATTGAGAAGTCTGCCACCTGGGAAGTACGGTCGCAAGGCTAAAACTCAAAGGAATTGACGGGGGCTCACACAAGCGGTGGAGCATGTGGCTTAATTCGAAGCAACGCGAAGAACCTTATCCTGGGCTTGACATGCTGGAAGTAGAACGTAGAAATATGAACGATCGGTATCCAATCCGGAACCAGTACAGGTGCTGCATGGCTGTCGTCAGCTCGTGCTGTGAAGTGTCGGGTTAAGTCCCATAACGAGCGAAACCCTTATCTTTAGTTGCTAACAGGTAATGCTGAGCACTCTAACGAGACTGCCGGTGTTAAACCGGAGGAAGGCGGGGATGACGTCAAGTCCTCATGGCCTTTATGCCCAGGGCTGCACACGTGCTACAATGCCGTTGACAAACCGAAGCAAGACCGCAAGGTGGAGCAAATCGGATAAAAAACGGCCCAGTTCAGATTGAGGGCTGCAACTCGCCCTCATGAAGTTGGAATCGCTAGTAATCGCGGATCAGCTATGCCGCGGTGAATGTGTTCCTGAGCCTTGTACACACCGCCCGTCAAGTCATGGAAGCTGGTAATGCCTGAAACGCCTTTCGGTGCTACGGCAGGACCGGTGACTGGGACTAAGTCGTAACAAGGTAGCCGTAGGGGAACCTGCGGCTGGATCACCTCCTTTCTAAGGGATTTACTTAGAACACGGTCTTATTCGACTTCCTGATTTTAGTTTATCTAAAACGCCAATATGTCCATGTGACATCGAGATTGCTACCTTGCTTTCGTTGACATGTCGCATTTGAAATCAATTTCCTCACGGCAATTGACTCATCTGGTATATGTTGGAAAATTGGCTCAAACGTAAGTTTGTATCCAAAGATCGGTTGTTGTTGAGATTAGTGGAGCAATCCACCCGTGATCGTCAGAACTTTCTCGTCCGTTGGACTGTAATGTCTGTCGGGCCGGCTGTGGTAACACAGTTCGGCGGCGTCCTTCTCTCCATGTGAATGGAAATGATACCCATGTTTATTTGACTTTTTGATAACAGCCAAGGCTTATGCCTTGGCTGTTTTTTTTTATCATAAAAAAAACAAGTGCGAACGATTCGCGCGAGCTTCCGATTCCGCCCATCTGCCCGATCCAGTCTTTCATGATAATTGTTATCTGTTCGGCGGCAGGCAGGCAGGCTTATATATCCTGATCCTGGTGGAAGCTTTGGTTCGGTACGCCGATCGCACGAGCTTCCAACGGATGCGTTTATTTAACAGTCGCGCGATTTATACCCGCACAACGCGGCAGGGGGGAAGTGATTCTAAAAATGACCGCCCGTAATTCCGCGTGACAATTCGCTTGTCCAGTACCACCACAATACCTTTATCCTGACGCGTACGGATCAGTCTGCCAAACCCCTGGCGAAATTTGATTACCGCTTCCGGAATCGAATATTCTTTGAATGGCTGGCCACCAACAGCTTTAATGGCTTCAATACGGGCTTCCACAATAGGTTTGTCCGGAACCGAGAAGGGCAGGCGCGTGATAATGACATTGGATAATGCCTCGCCGGGAACATCCACGCCCTGCCAGAATGAATCGGTTCCTAACAGCACGCTGTGATCCTCAGCCTTGAATTGCGCCAGAAGCTGGCCGCGCGTGAGTTCACCGCCATGAACCAGCATCGGATACCCCAGTGCCGAGAGTTGCGGTGCAAGGATCTTGGATGCTTTTCCCAAAGTGGCATAACTGGTAAACAGAATAAATGCCCGCCCTTGGCTTTGGCGGATGTAGTGCATGGCACGGTCCATGGCCGCCTGTAGAAAGCTCAGCTCTTCCGGATCCGGCAGGTTGGTTTCAAGGTAAAGCGTGGCCTGGTTTGGATAATCAAATGGTGAGCCTAGTTGAATCTCCCGCCCCGTATCCAGGCCAATGCGCCTTCGAAAATAAGCAAATGGCGATTGCATCTTATCCACCGCCCCGGCTGAACCGGAATTTTGCGATTGAGAATCGCAACGTTCTGGCTGGCAGTCCGAACCCGGGGCGTCGCGTTTGGATCCCGCATCGACCGGCGGATCGGACAATTTCAGCTTTTGATGATTGCTTTTTGCAGACGGGCTTCCACCCCGGCCGACCGCCAATGTGGCGCTTGTGAGAACGACTGATTTAATCTGATCGGAATTAAACAAATTGGCGTTCAAATGTGCCGCGACGTCCACTGGGCTGGAATTCAGGGCAATTTTCCGATAGGTCTTGCCGGTTTCCTCAATCCAGTAAACCGTGTCCGGATGCTGCTGCTCCAGCAGCGCTTTAACGGAAACGGACAGGGCATGGCAGCGGTTGGCCAGGCTGGTAAGCTCAAAAATATCGCGTTCAATCTGCTGCTGCTTTCCGGTGGCCGGTGTGCCATCGGTCGGATCATCGGTCACCTGCGAGAAATCAAAATGACCCTGCCGGGTCAGTTCATGAAGGATCACGCGCAATGATTTCTCCAGAGAATCAAGGGCAGTCGATAGACCGTTATCCACGATTCCCTGATCCCGGATGCGGCCATTCGAAGGTGCTTTCTGTTTTTTCCATTGCGCGAGGTCTTCAAAAAAAGTCCCGGCTGCGGCACGGGCCGCATCCACCGAAATTTTGGCCGGTGTCGCCAGCTTAGCATCAATGGACATGAGAAAACCACGGTCCTGCCGGATGGATAAGAGATTTCCCAGCAGATATTCCACCTGCGATTCGGATACTTTCAGCCCAAGATGATCGGCAGCCACAGCTTCGATGGTGTGGGCTTCATCAAGCACCACCAGATCATATCGCGGCAGAATTCCCGAACCCACGCGCCGCAGGGCTAAATCCGCAAAAAACAGTGCATGGTTGCAAATTAATATCTGGCCATGTTGAATTCTCCGGCGGCTGGCCTGGTAAAAGCAGCCGTCATAATATTTGCATCGCCGCCCCATGCAGTTGCCGTGTTCCGCAGCCACCTTATCCCAGGTTTGCCACATGGGCTGGCGCGGCAGGGAAGATAACGATCCATCCGTGGTGGTTTCACTCCAGCGTTGGATCATTTCAAGATCATCTCGCTGACGGATATCTGAAAACAGCACTTCCATTTTGGATAATGACTGTTCCAGCCGGCGCTGACAGAGATAATTCCCCCGCCCTTTACAAAGTACCGCGGAAAATTCCTGCCCCCCGACGGCTCGCAGAAAGGGGATGTCCTTTTCGATCAACTGTTCCTGTAAACTGATGGTATGGGTGGAAATAACCACCCGGCGGTTCCGTTCCACCACCTGCCGAATGGCTGGTATCAGATAAGCAAACGACTTACCGACTCCCGTGCCGGCTTCGGCCACGAGGTGGTGGTTGTTCGCAAAGGCGTCATCCACAGCCGCAGCCATTTCCACCTGCTCGGCGCGAAGTTCAAAATTTTTCAGCCGTCGGGCTACCGGGCCATCTGGGGATAGAAATTCTCGGGTATCGCTTATCATTTTCTCAAGCATAACCGGAGTGGCAAACGGGTAGAAGCGGGAACCATAGAGGTCCGGAGATTCCCGATTTCGGGGTCCCGGACGTTTTTTTCTTTGACACCCTGCCCCAGTGGTCTATAATCGGCTCCCGCCGTGGCAGGGAAGGTTCCATTTTTGGCCATGGCACCGACTGGCGCGACGGCGCTGCGGCGTGAGCGAACGGACAAAATGGGCGGTTCGTCTGCTTTCGATTTGCGGTTCTGTCAAACCGATGTGACCGGGGAAGCTGTTAGGCGGAGCGGGTTATACCGGCTCCTTAAATGATATCGAACGCACAACATATTTCGGAGGCTTTATGCTCAAATCGCGGTCTACCCAACGGGCACAACACATTTATCACAACGCATCGGGAAATTCATTCCCGGTGTCCGCTGGTGCAGGGCATCTGCGGGATCGGAAAAATCGGCTGCTTAAACGTCTGGCGGTCAGCGCATCTGTGGCTGTGGCTCTGTTGATTACCGCTTTGCCGCCGCATCAGGCGCAGGCGCAACAACCCTCTTCCGCCATGATGAATGCCAAGCCTTCCACTGAATTGGTCAACGACGCGGATCTGTTTTTGCACTATTCACTGCTCGGCAAGGAAGACCTGGCGCGGGATAGCGGCAAGGCTTTCCTTGCGGCGAATCCCTCCCCGGTGGTGGCGCTGCGGGCGTTTGATGCCGCGGCCAACGGGCGCGATGTATCGGAAATTCTCATTGGCAACCAGCAGAATAAACCGCTGAAACAGGTTTCTTCCGCTATATCCGCATTGCTGGAAAAGGGCCACCTGATGGTTGCTCGCAATCCCGATCGGATTATTGCCGCCATTAAGGTTATGGTGGACAGCCCTCGAGCCTATGTGGTTTCGCGCCAGCGGTTATATGCGGCGGGCGAATTTGCCGCACCGTTTTTCGTCCATTTCCTTAACAGCCCGTCGCATGCCAGTTATGGTCCAACCATCGTTCAAATGATGAGTGATATTGGCAAGTCGCTTTTGAACCCATTGGTTCGGCAGCTTGCCACACCCTCTACGCCGGAAAAAATTCAAATTGTTCAGGTGCTCGGTAACATCGGATATCCTCAGGCCTTACCGTATCTGGTACAAATTGCCAATGATAAAAATACTCCGCCTGACTTGAAAAAGGCGGCACGCACCGCCATATCCAAAATTGATCCCACCGGTCGGTTTAATCACCTCACCGCGGCGGATCTGTATCTGTGGCTGGCCGAAGCGTATTATCACAACGAGCCGTCAGTTGCGGCCAATCATCCCAATGAGTCAACCAATCCGGTCTGGTATTATGACAAAGGCCTGAATGATGTTGTCGGCGTTCCCGTACCGACTCCGATCTGGAAAGATATCGAAACCATGCGGGCCTGTGAAGCCGTGCTCAAGCTTGATCCTGAAAATTCCGCGGCAATCAGTCTCTGGTTGGCTGCGGATCTGCGGCGCGAAGTCGATCTTCCCGCCGGTGCCAAAGACCCGACCATGAAACCTTCAATGCCTGGTGCCCATTATTACGCGGTAGCCGCGGGTCCGCGATATCTCAATCCGGTGCTGGAGATTGCATTAAATGCGGATAACAGCCCGCTGGTTCTGAAAACGCTCATGGCGTTGCAGCAGACGGGCGGTGTTGAAGGCCTGGTGGGGGGGGGCAAAAATCCATCTCCATTGATTCAGGCTCTTGCCTACCCGGATCCAGCGGTCCGCTTTGAAGCGGCCAGCGCCTTGGCCCGGGCCAACCCCGCCAAAGCATTCACCGGTTCATCGGAAGTAATTCCAACGCTTGCGGAAGCTGTCGCGCAGTCCACCAAGCCGGTTGTGCTGCTGGTTGATCCTGATATTCAGGTTCGCAACGAGATGAAGGCCCGTCTTCGGACGGACTATCATGTCATTGATGCCGCCACTCTCGCTCAGGCTGTTAACGACTCCATCGGCGTGCCGTACATTGGTCTGGTGATCGTGCCGGGTGGCCCGGCGGCGTTGCAATATCAGCAGTATGCGGTCACGGATTATCGTTTGCGTTCTACTCCCATGCTGGTAATGGGATCTGCCTCGGAACTACCTAAGCTTCATGCGGAATTTGTCAACGACCGCACCATTGGTGTCATTCCGACCGGGGCAACAAAAGGCGCGATCGATCAGGCCTTTACCGAGATTTTGACGCGCCTGGGCAGTAAGCCCATCAGCAGTCAGGAATCGGTGCGATTCGCGTCAACCGCCGCGCATGAATTAAAGCTCATGGCGATGAACCGTTCCTGCCTTTATGACGTCAACCGGGCCATTCCGGCGCTGAAGCTGGCCCTGCGATCTCAGCATGACAGCGTGGTTATCGCGGTTGCTGAAACGATGGGACAAATCCGTAATCCCGAAGCCCAGCAAATATTGGCGCATGCGGCGCTGAACAGTCATTCTGCTCCGGAAGCGGTTCGCTACGCTTTTTATATGAGCTTGGCGCAATCCGCCCGTAATCTGGGTAACCATCTCAGCAGTTCGCAAATTGATGATCTGATTCATGTTGTGTCCCATGAAAGCAACGCCAAGGTTCGTACCGCCGCCGCGGAAACGCTCGGCGCGTTGAATGTCGCCAGCAATCAGGCTTCCAAGCTGATCCTGAAGCAGGCTCAGTAAGCCGCGGATGGCGTTTTCTTTGAATACTCAAAAGGGGGCTGGAAATCCCAATTTCAGCCCCCTTTTTCTATACATGCCGCTGTGGGGTGAAAACACGCCAGGATTTTTCACTATTTGCTCCGTGGTCCATGGGGGGGCGATCAGCGTAACGAACGGTCATGATGATCAGTAACGGACAAAACGACAGGCTCTTACGGAAGTTAATATGAAACGGTCATGAAAAGTGGTGCCGCATTTGGGTTGTAATGCGATGGGCCTTGTAACAGGGCCTGCACACTGGCCGGGGCGATGACAATGACTTTGTTGCCTACTTGACTGATTGTGGCTTTTCCTCCGTGATTCAGCCATATCTTCGGCTCGACATGATCGGTGATCAGTTGCAGGATATTTCTTTCCATGGACGGCGGGTTGCTTTGTCCCGCGGATCGATTACCGGATGCCTTAGCGGCTTTGGTCGGGCCACCCGCGGCATGTTCCTGCGGTGCGCGTTTTCCGTGGCTGCCCTCCGCAGGCCGTTTCTTTCCGAATGATTGCGGATTGATGTATCGCGGAATGTTGGCAATTAAATCCTGAATCCAGTATGTCCGCATGATCAGATGTTGATTATCCGCCGCTTGTGTATTGACAAAAATGACATTTTGATCCGCTGATATGACCATGCGAACATTCGGTGCAAAAGATTTAAGTGCCGCCACCAGATCCAATTTATATCCCTGTCCGGGCAACCGCAAAGTAAGGCGACGGCTGAACTTGATTCCGGCGTGAGCCATCGCGGCCCAACCGGCGGCAACATTGGTATTGGTCAACGTGCTGAATGTGCTGAGAACCTCCGAAAGTGTCTTATGATGGAAAACCATCGGCGGCAATACATGCTCAAGCAATGACGGTTCATTTTGCACGAAAATAACCCTGCCGATCTCCGCGGGGCGAAACGTTTTGTTGCCGGGCAATGGAGCCGCCGGTTGCGTTGCCGGGGCGGATGTGGCGGGGGCCTTACGCACCACTGAATGATGCTTTACCTGAACTGCATGCGTAATGGCCCAGGACGGTGTAGTCCAGATACAAAGCGATACATTCACCAATGCGAAGCATATCGCTCGCTTAGAGGCTTTTTGAAACGTCCGATGCGGGTTCATTGGCTTGGCAAATGGATGGATGCAGGGACGCGGATCCGAAGCATATTCCGGAATATATTGAGGATTCAGGACGCCGCAGACTTCCGCTTGCCGCCCCAAGGCGCTGCCGGTGGAGTTTCCAAACCGGCGCTTAGGAACAATGTGCCACAGTTTCTCTGGATTTTTCACTGCCGGACTACCAAAAAACGGATTGGTTTAACAATCCGGAGCCAGTGCGCATCAGTAAGCGTTAATTGCTTCCGCTGATCATTTGCTGGATATAAACCGGCGCGCTGACCACCAGTTGTCGATTAAAATAAATGATCGTCGCCGGTCCGCCGTTGGCGGTCCATATATTGGGTTGCACCGTACCCTCAATTAATGCTACCAGCGCCTTGGCCCGTTGGGTTGTGCTTTCGGTGGTATTATTCATCCCGCCCGTTCCATTTCCACCATTGCCGCTGAATAAATTGGAACTTCCCGCACCACCGCCGCCCCCGGAGCTGCCGCTGCTGACCTGCACGCCGCTGGTATTGCTTTGATTCTGCAAATTAAACGTCGGGGCGGTAAAATTTGGCACCGTCATAACCAGATCGCCCACGGGATAAACTTTTGTTACCAGATGCGTGTTGGCCTCCTGTCGGGTGGTGATGGTTAAAACATTCTGACTGACGTAATCGACCAGCGCCGCATTGGGTGATGCTTCCTGCAGCATCACGGATAAAATTTTCCGCATGGAGACATTGCGCAGGTGCAGCGTAATGGGCGTAATATTCGAGATCCCCGCGCTCTGCAGGGCGTTCCAGTTAACGAAAATATTGGCCCCCGTCATATTCCGCAGGTATTGCACCGCATCCCGCATTGGCACGGCATGCATGACCGTATTGGGTAATACGGTATCCATTAATGCGGCCGTTGACATGCCCTGATTGGCGGCCGCGGCTTTTGGCGCAGCCATAACCAATGCTGTCGCCACGCTTGCCGTCGCACATGCCAGTAGGAATTTGCCAAGTCGTTTACGGTTTGAAAAACGCGCCATGATGAGACTCCTGCAGAAAGTTCATCGGTCTGATTACACATGAATTATATCCGGTATGATGGTAAAAAGTAAATATAATTCCGAGTGCCGGTTTTCAGCATCAACCGGCACTGGATTGGAGATAGTATGTCCGTTTCTGAACAATCGGCGGTTGATTTGCGTTACATGCGGCTGGCGCTGCGGTTGGCGCAGCGCGGCCAGGGGTTTGTTGAGCCTAATCCCATGGTGGGTGCCGTGCTGGTAGGCAACGCAGCGATTATAGCGCAAGGCTGGCACCAGAGATTTGGCGGCCCGCATGCGGAAATAAATGCCATAAATGCGGCCGAAGTATCACCGCGCGGCGGCACGCTTTATGTTACCCTCGAACCGTGCTGCCATACCGGCAAGACCGGGCCCTGCACGCAGGCCATCATTGCCGCGGGACTCAAACGGGTGGTCGTGGCCATGCGGGATCCCAATGCACTGGTGTGCGGCAGGGGCATTGCGCAGTTGCGGAGAGCCGGAATTCGCGTTGACGTCGGCGTGTTAGAATCGCAGGCCCGACAATTGAATCGCCCCTTCATAAAATGGATTACCACGCGGCAACCGTACGTCATTGCCAAATGGGCGCAGACGCTGGATGGCGGAATTGCTGATCGCTACGGAAAGTCGCAGTGGATCAGTTCCCCCGAATCCCGCAAGCGGGTTCATCATATCCGTGGCCACGTTGACGGCATTATGGTCGCAATTGGAACCGCACTGGCTGACGATCCAATGCTTACCGCGCGCCCGCGGAAGAAAACGGATATTCGTCGCACCGCAACACGCATTATCATTGACAGCCACTGCAGGCTGCCGCTGAATTCCAGACTGGTACTGACGGCGACGAACGTTCCAACATTGGTCTTTCATCGCATGTCACTTACCGGTGCGGCCCTGCTGCGCATGAAAAAATTAACTCAGCACGGCGTGGCGTGTATCGGGGTGCGGGCGGACAAAAATGGAAACCTTGATATGGCCGCAGTCCTGACGGAACTGGGAAAAAGGAACTTCACCAATATCCTCGTTGAAGGGGGGCCAACACTATTGGGTTCAATGCTGAAAAACGAACTCATTGACGAGGGGCTGGTATTTATTGCGCCAAAAATTGCCGGCGATCAAAGCGCCCGTCACGCGGTGGAAGGCATTGTGCTGCAATCCATCAGCAAGGCCACAATGCTGGAATTCGCTCAGCCCGAAAGAATTGGCCCTGATATTTTATTGCGCTGGCAAGCTGTCACACCGCGTGAAAAAAAGCCGCGGTAAATTGAGTAATTCTCAATTGCCCCTTGGGATCTGTGGTATAGATTAATCAACGAGGAGCAAGGTTTTCATCCTGAAATGGGCTCCGTTCCGCAAATGTGATTCCATGGCTCTGGCCGGTTTTATCGCAAATGTAGGCGACAAGATATAATCTTGCGATATACTTAATCAAAATAAGTCTGTTGTGCAATCAAGTGAGTTGCTTATGCGTTGGCGAGAGGCTGTGTTGAAAGCTCTGCATCGATATGGCCAACGCCATGGGACGCGGGCGGTTGAGCGTCCGGCCTTCCTGTCGGAAGAACTTCCCGCAATGATTGTCGCAACGGGCAGTTTTGGCAAAACACCGGACCAAACCGTCAGCAGGGTTCTTCAAGAACTGCGCGACGAGCACCTGGTGGCATTTCTAAGTGACGGAAAATATCTTCTCCTTGATTCCCTATTGCAGGCCGAAACGGAAGACCTTCCAAATGAAGCGATTGATCTTGCCATTAAACATGGGAAGTTACGATTTGGTGATATTGTTGCGGAAGATGTCGCGGTGATGGCGCGCCGACGAAAAGGCCAGGATCGCGTGCGGGAACTGGCATTGGAAAACTATCAAGGGTGTTGCGCATTGTGCGATGTCAGGGAGGAAACCCTTCTGCGCGCAGCACATATAGCGAGGTGGGCGGACGATCCGGAAAATCGGGCGAATCTGCATAATGTCATCAGCATGTGCCTTGTTCATGATGGACTTTTTGAGCAAGGATACTTTACCCTTGCGGATGACGCACGCGTATGGACCAGGACCGTCGCCAGCGAGGCCTTGACTGTAATCTTGAATCAGCACACAAAATTTCGGCGACCCAAAAACTTCCAGCCATCGCCAGAATTCCTTCGGCGGCACCGTGAACGCATTAACTTTCAGCGGGATGTGTTTGTCCTGCGGTGAAGGATTCCGGTCCGCTCTTCGTCGATCCGGTCCGCGCGGTAGAGGACCAGAATCGCACGCAAGCAATCGCCAGCCTCCCAAGGTCGTCCAGCCGAAAGTAATCAAGCAAGACGGCAGTTGAGAAATAAGGCCGAATCGTAACTTGCAGTATCCGCGACCCCCGCAGGCTCACCATCACTTCCCCGCACCGTCCAGCAGCGGGGTGTCGTCGTCTTTGTCTTCCGGGGCTACGCGGACGGGGCTGGGTCGATCGTGTTTTTCCTTCGACCTAATCGAATGGAGGCGTTGGGGCTCCACAGTGTCTATTGTATCTCAAAGAGGCGTTTAAACCATGATACAAAATCGCTGGCGACTGGACTGTCGCTTTGGAAATATTTTGCTTTGATCGCTGTTCCGTAGGGGCGCCCCGGTTCTTTCTGCCAGGCCAGCCAAGTGTGAAGTGCTGCCTTGATTTGATCCCGCGGGGCGAACTCGGCCCCGTATAAACGTGATTGGGTGGAGGCGATCTCCGCGACCGATCGCAGCGAATCGCCGGGCATGACCAGCGTGTCAAGCAGATTTTCCAGTTTTCCGCCGCGCATTCGGTTGTCCGGCATCAACCAGAACCCCGTACGATTTTTAATCTCCGGTATGTCAAGGGTCGTCCCGTTTTGGGATGGTTCTTCCGGAAAAGAGTCTTTCAGGCTTGGGAAGTCGCCGGAGATTGAAAGCGCCTTGTTTCGAATCGCAGCCCAACGATCGGCTGGTGTGGTATCGATGTCGATTACGAAACCTATACTCTTGCTCTTTCCAGCCTTGATCGCAATGGGGATAGCCTCAAGCAATCTGCTGTCGTTGCTTTCAATGCGAATATCCACCGGCGGAGGATCAAACTGGATTCCGTTGCGCTGCAACAGGTGAATAATGGAATGCTGGTCGTCGGTCCCCTCGACATGCAAGCGAGAAATATTGCCGACTGCCATCAGCGAACCTCAATTTCGTGCTCAACGGCAATGCGAATCTCATGGCCTGAAAATGTGATGCCATCCGAGAGCTGGCTGTCGATCTGGTGTGCGGCTACCTGCGTAGAGAGATCGGACGACTCTCCAGCAATGCCGGCGAGAGCATTAACACAATCATTGCTATGGGTTGCCGCGAAAATCTGTATGTCCCGATCCTTGGCCGCCTGAATGATCGCCTTCCAAAGCCGTGGCATCAGAGAGTAATGAAGGCCGTTTTCGAATTCGTCAAGTAAGAGGATGCCCCCTTGTAAAACCGAGCATATTGCAATGGCAACCTGAAGTAGATGGCGTACCCCGTCGCCGAAATTGCCAAGCGGAACGCGATTCTTCTGGCCTTCAATTCCAACCAATACGGCACCGCGAAAATCATTATCCGAGCCAACTGGCGGAAAGACGATGTCGACAATTTCTGGTACCATCAACTGCACGATTTTGTATACCTGTTGTTCCAATCCTCTTGTCATCTGCAAAAAGCCCCACATGGTGCCAAGTTCCTGGGACGTAGGCAGGCCGGGGCCGAGATACATTACGTGCTGCGCAGCACCGTAGCGAGTCTGAGCATGTTCCGGGAACCGATTGGGCGGAAACAGGATAGCGCCGCTGCGGCTCATCGGCCACACGAATGTTTCGCCGGTGAATTTACCATCCAACACAGACCCTATCCGGAGTAGTGCGTCGGGCGCCGGCAGGCGGAGATCGGTTGGGGGCGTCCCCGTGGCTAGCGGGTCAACTTTAAATCCGACACCCGGAGGTCCGGGTTGCGAGGAGATATAAAAGTCACTCTCACCTATGGCGGTACTGCGTCCGTGCACAAACTGGGCGAAATCGACCAACGGAACACCGGGGATCGCCGGAAGTTGCACAAGCTCGTCCTGCCTTCGCCGGGAGATCTGGAATAATATTCCCGGATCACCGCGCGTGGCCAAAAGCATGATCGCCTCAAGGATCGCTGTTTTTCCGGAGTTATTTTTACCCAAAAGCAGATTTATTCGAGCCAGCTTATTAACCCGGAATTCCCGAAAGCAGCGATAATTTGAAATGGTCAGCGAATCGAGCACCATTACTCCTCATACTGGGGTACCGAAACTATTTCCCCGCACCGTCCAGCAGCGGGGTGTCGTCGTCTTTGTCTTCCGGGGCTACGCGGGCCACGTTGACCAGTATGTCGCCTTCATCCAGGCGGATCAGCCGCACGCCCTGCGTGGCGCGGCCCATTTCACGCAGTTCCCCGGTTACGCCGATGCGCACAACCTGACCGTTGCGCGTGATCATCATCAGTTCGTCGTTATCCGTTACCGGTTTGACCGATACCACCGGACCGTTGCGGTCGGTGGTGCGGATATTAATGACGCCTTTGCCGCCGCGATGGGTCAGGCGGTATTCCTCCACGCGTGTGCGCTTGCCATAGCCGTGCTCGCAGGCTGTCAGCAGCGTAACCTGATTATCCCCATGGTCCAGCCCCTGCGGCACGATGACCATTTCCACCACTTCATCGCCTTTTTCCAGTTCCACGCCTTTCACGCCGCCGGCCTGCCGGCCCATGTCGCGCACTTCCGTTTCTTCAAAGCGCACCGCCATGCCGCTACGGGTGGCCAGCACAATCTGATCCTTGCCGTTGGTGACACCCACCCCGATCACGCTGTCGCCCTTATCCAGGCCAATGGCGATAATGCCGCGCTTCGTCGGGTTGCCATACGCCTTCAGCAGCGTCTTTTTAATGATGCCTTTGGCTGTGGTCATCACCAGGTGTTTCGCTTCATCGGAGAAGTCGCGCACCACCAGCACGGCGGCGAGTTTTTCATCCGCCTGCATTTCCACCAGATTGGCAATGGACCGGCCTTTGCTTTGCCGGCTCATCTGCGGCACATCATAGACCTTCTGCCAATAGCACCGGCCCAGATTGGTAAAGAACATCAGATAATCATGAGTGGAACCGATGAAAAGATGTTCAATGAAATCGCCTTCCTTGGAATCCGCGCCAACAACACCCCGCCCGCCCCGGCCCTGCTTGCGGTAGGTGTCCAGCGGCATGCGTTTGATGTATCCCTCGTGGCTGATGGTTACAACCACCTGTTCATCGGCAATGAGGTCCTCAATGTTAATATCGGTGGCATCGTTGGTGATTTGCGTGCGGCGTTCATCGCCGAACTTTTCCTTCAGTTCAATGGTATCCTCGCGGATAATATCCAGCACGCGTTTTTCATCACTGAGAATCAATTCATAATCTTCAATTTCACCCACGAGCTTGTTGTATTCTTCGGTCAGCTTGTCAATTTCCAGGCCTACCAGGCGTTGCAACTGCATGGATAAAATCGCATCGGCTTGCGCGGAGGAAAGCAGCATGCCGCCAATATCCGCGGTCGCCAGGTCTATGCGTTTCTTAAACGCTTTGGGAATGGCGGCCTTCCAGGTCAGAGCTTCATCAATCGTGAAGCGTTTGCGCATGAGGTTGGCTTTGGCGGTGGGAACGTCGGGGCTGATCTTGCGGTTGCGCAGCAGTTCAATGACACCCATTAATTCAATTTTACCACCGGTGGATTTGCCATTGACTTCCTCGGTGTGAATATCCGCCAGCGCCAGAATCAATCCTTCAAGAATATGAGCGCGTTGCCGGGCTTTTTTCAGGCGAAATGCCGTTCTGCGGCGAATGACTTCCTTGCGGTGCAGAATAAACTGCTCAATCATGTCGCGGAGGCTCAGCGTCCGCGGCTGCCGATTCACCAGAGCAATGTTAATAATGGAAATGGTGCTTTGCAGCGGGGTGTATTGGTAAAGCTGATTGATAACCACATTGGGGTCCGCATCGCGCTTCAGTTCCACGACCACCCGCACCGCGTGTTCACGATCGGATTCATCGCGCACGTCGGAAATATCTTTGATTTCCTCTTCCTTTACCCGTTCCGCGATGGATTCAATAATGGTTTTCTTTAAAACCTGGTATGGTATTTCGGTAATAACAATCTGTTCCTTGCCACCCTTGAGTTGTTCGGTATGAACACGCCCGCGCACCGTTACCTTGCCGCGGCCCGTTTCGTAACCGTCCAAAATGCCGGATTTTCCGCAAATCACGCCGCCGGTGGGGAAATCCGGGCCTTTAATAATTTTCATGAGGTCCCGCACCGTGGCCGTGGGTTCATCAATGAGTTTGATGATACCGTCGCATACTTCGCGCAAGTTGTGCGGGGGCAAGCTCGTGGCCATGCCCACCGCGATGCCCTGCGAACCGTTGATCAGCAAATTTGGAAATTTGCTCGGTAAAACCGTCGGTTCCATACGAACTTCATCGTAATTGGGGATGAAATCAACGGTGTCTTCCTTCAAATCCTCCATCATCTCGGCTGCGGCCTCGGCCATGCGGGCTTCGGTATATCGCATGGCCGCCGGCGGATCACCATCCAGCGAGCCGAAATTTCCCTGACCATCCACCAGCAGATGCCGCATGTTCCAGCTTTGAGCCATGCGCACCAGCGTGGGGTAGATCACCGCTTCGCCGTGGGGGTGGTAATTACCGGAAGTATCGCCGGCGATTTTGGCGCATTTACGGTGTTTGGATCGCGGTCCCAGCTGCAAATCATTCATTGCCACAAGAATGCGCCGCTGCGAGGGTTTCAGGCCATCACGGACATCCGGCAGGGCACGATCCATAATCGTGCTCATGGCATAGGTAAGGTAACTTTCAGAAAGTTCCGTTTCAATTTGCAGATCGGTTATCCGTGATTCATTTTCGAGCATTATGGGGTTCCTCTACCGTTTATGGTGCGTGGCGTCCATCGCCGTCGTGGCAGCCAACTCCAGCCGCTTAAGATTCCAAAGAGTTTACCATAAAACCGCCAATTGTGGCCACTGCCGGGCAAAGTTCCAGTCCTCGCCCGATCTGTGATATACCGCGCGAATGCAGAATCTCAAACTGCGGTTAAACACTGTGCCTGGGTACGTCCATGAAATGTGATATCACTTTCCCGTGCCGCATTGGCAGGCGGTCCGGTTGGCGTTTATGATAATGATCATGAGTAGAACCTCCGGCATGATTAATCCGCGCTTCTTATTGTGCATTCTTTTGGCTTGCGGCTTAACCCTGCTCGGCGGTTGTACGGTCATCAAGAAGGGGCGGGTATATTTCCCGTTGCATCACCCCAATTATGCCATTCCCAAATTGCAGCAGCCCAAGCCGAAGAAGTCTCAGCAGGCCAATGCCCCGCGCGCCGCGCTGATCCAGGTTATTGAAGTGAATCTGCCCATCGGTAAATTCAGTCAGAACCCCGCCGTCTGGAAGCTTTTAACCAAAGCCCCGACAGGCCCCCGAACCGCCAAACTTCTGGCGGCCAACGGATTTAAAACCGGCGAAGGTCCATTCAAGGCTTGGACCGCCATTCGCAAACTCATTAACGGCCCGGGGGTCACATCGCAGGCCATCTATTGCCAGATCGCCAACATTGCGCCGGCGATACTGACCGTGCATTCCAGTGTTCACAGCCAAATGCTCACCTACCACACCGCCGCCGAGCCTCTGGTTGTACGCACCTACAGGAATTGCGATGATCAATTTCTGGCGGCAGCCAATTCCAATCCAAAATACGGGATCACGGTTATCAGTTTGGAGCCCGCGGTGCTGCTGAATGTGCCACCGGCACCGACCGTGAACGGCAATTTTGGCGCTCACACCGGTGCCG
Organism: Planctomycetota bacterium; assembly: GCA_021810145.1. GTDB lineage: Bacteria > Planctomycetota > Phycisphaerae > WQYP01 > WQYP01 > JAMDCX01. The sequence goes on from JAJZJL010000060.1 coordinate 18,274, forward strand.
GGCCGGTTCGGCATGTATTTTCCGATCTGCAGTTTTCATTTCTGCTTAAGCCAAAACACTTCGTCGTACTGGCACCGGCGGATATCAGTGCATTAAATACCTCCATTGGAAGCTGTTTTCTCACGCAGCAAAATCATGTGCCGCGGCGCGAAACCATTTTGTTAATTGTGCCTCTGGCGGCACAATAGCGCATCATTACCCTCCCATGGGTTTCATATATTCTCGAATGCTTGTCTCCAGCTTCCGGGGCGAAAAGCCCGGAAAGTCGCGGGTGATGGCGGAAATATCACATACATTATCTTCACCGGCCATGAGAACCTGATCATGATTGAATGGCAGTCCGGGCAGCGGGAAGGTGGACAGAACTTTGGCCAGCCATATTGGTATGCCCATTATGGCGCGGCGCGGGCCGGGCAAAACAGAGTTGAATACTTCCAGCATCTCCGGCCAGGTCATTTGCTCCGGGCCGCCGAGTTCGTAGGTCTGATGTTCTGATTTCGTGGTATCCAAAGCCCGCACAAAAAGTTCCGCAACGTCATCAACCAGAATGGGCTGCAGGCGGGTAACGGGGCGCTGCCCCAGCAGACCGCCGCCGAAATAGGGCATGAAAAAAAATGGCGCGGCCTTTCCGGCATGCCACTGAACCACCATGGCGGTAAATTCGCCCCGGGGGCCATGAATCAGTCCCGGTCGAAAAATGGTCCAATTCAATGAACTCTCCCGCACCAGTTGCTCCGCCTGCCATTTGGTTTTGTGGTATTTTGCCCGGGCATTCTCCCGCGTACCCAGTGCGGACATATGAACATACCGCCTTACACCCGCTGCCGTTGCGGCTTTCACTACGTTGTCGGTTGCCTGCACATGGGCCTGCTCGAAGCTTTGATGCCGCGTTTCCCGAATGATGCCAACCAGATGAATCACACCCGCGCAACCCTGCATGGCGCTTTCAAGGCTTGGCGGCTCAAGCACATTACCCCGCCGATATTCGACGGCTGTATCTTCCGGCTGCCGCAGGGGCATGTTTCGCGCCAGAACGCGCACCTGCCGACCGGACTGCACCAATTGTCTCACGACACTTTGCCCCACGAATCCAGTGCCTCCGGTGACCAATATGGCCGCTTGGTTTTCGTTTTGAATCATTTTCCTGAACCCCTTTACAGCTCGTGCCTGCAGCCGGTTACCGTTGGCATATTCTAGCCGGTAAATCAGATCCTGTTGCGGTATCCGGTTCCCGGAGGTTTCCCATCGCCGCTCAGGGGTTTATACTGGTATACGCATGCTGGATTTTTTGCACACGCTGCTGAATCGATTAACGGCCTATCCCTGGTGGGTTGTTGCGCTGGAACTGGCGTTAATTGGCGTGGTCGTTTACTGGGTGCTGGAATTTTTGCGCGGCACGCGCGGCGCGCGGCTCATCAAGGGCGTATCGCTGTTTTTGATCATTGCCTACACGATTATCAAACTCGGCGGAAATAAAATGCCGCAGGTTGAGTTTCTCTTCAGCCGTCTGCTGGTATTCACCAGTTTTGCCATCGTGGTGGTCTTTCAGCCCGAATTGCGCCGGGCCTTAATCCGTCTGGGGGAAGCGCGCTTTTTCCGACCGGGCAGTTCAGCCTCCCGGCGATTAATTGACAGCCTGTGCCAAACCGCCGAATATTGTTCGCGCAATCGCATCGGTGCCCTGATTGCCGTGGAGCGGGAGGTGGGTTTGGGGGCGCTACTGGAACAGGGAACCATTCTTAATGCGGATGTGTCTCCGGAATTATTAAATACCATTTTCTGGCCCGGCTCCATGCTGCATGATATGGGCGTGGTGATCCGTGACGGCCGAATCGCCGCCGCGGGAGTGCAGTTCCCGCTGGCCGATGGCGTTGATGTCAGCCCGGAAATGGGTGCCCGGCACCGGGCCGCACTTGGCCTGTCGCATGATAGCGACGCGATTATCCTGGTGGTCAGCGAAGAGACCGGTATTATCAGTATTGCCCAGCGCGGTGAGTTTGTGCGTGACCTCACCGGTGAACAATTGCGCGAAGCGCTTACCCATGCGTTACAGAAACCGGAGCACCCCGTACCGCGCCGCTCCGCTGCGTAAGCCGGGACGCCGCCGCAAGCAATATTGCGTGCCGCTGAATATGCTGTACCGCCGCGTATGCCTGAAAGAATGAAGTTATGCCACAACCGCAACGCCGAGTCCTGGATCGCCTGAAAGTCGTGCCGCTGACACTGCTGCTGACACTGCTGTTATGGATGTACGCCGACGCCCATCTCACCGCCATTGAAAACAACCTGTCTTTTCGGATCAGCGTGGTGGTTCCCCCGAGCGACGCCAATGATATCGTGCAGATCGTCAGCCCTTCCAATGGCGAGTTCCACGTCAATATTCAGGGGCCTCGCGATCAGGTTCAGCAGATTCGGGATCAGGCCGATGGCCGGGCCATTTTTACGCGTGACGACCGCCACAATCTGGCTTACGTTGTGCGGCACATCCGCGGCTTAAAGATCGGATCAAAAAACTATATCAGTTCCGTGCGTGTGCTTAATGATTTGCCTTATTTCCGCCAGCGTCATGTCACGGTCCTGTCCGCCACGCCCGCCCGCATCCAGATTGCGCTTGATCAAATGGTTTCGATTTCCCGCCCCATTTCCTTTTCCGCTCTGCATCATGTTTCCGCCAGCATTACGCCGGCGGTGGCGCAGGTGCAATTGCCCAAAAGCCTGTTGACCAGTATTGGCGGAGAGGATCAGTTGCGTGTGGTGGCCCAGCCGCTGTCTGATCTGACCACCTTGCCACCGCGCACCCGACAAACCATCCAGGCCCAATTGCTGGTGCGCTATCCCGGTGCCGTTAATCCGCAGGTCAATGTGTCGCCCGCAACGGTTCTGGTAACCTTCACCGTGCCGGCTGAACCGTCGCATAAATTGAAGTTGGGCATTGTGCCGGTATGGATTCGCGGTCCGTCCTGGCTGATCGATCGCTACAGCATTTCCATCCGCCCGGAAACCGTGCCGGTGACGGTGGCCGGTTCTCAGCCCGCTTTGCAGCGACTGGGGCGGAAAATGCTCATCGGCGATCTGGCGCCCGTGCGCGACCGTGTGGTTGCATTTTTAAATATCACGCCTTCCATCACCACCACCGATGGCTGGGTGGAGCATCATATCCGCTATGAACTGCCCACCGGCGTGAATCTCATTGATGGCCCGCGAACGGTCTTGTGCAAAATTTCCTACCGCCCGCCGAGTATGCCGGCAACGGCACCGGCAACAACCCCAACCACACCCTCCGTCGGGCAATAACGGCCCGCCTGGCAGGTCAGTCTGAACTTCTTACGCCCACCGTATTGGCCAAGAACGCGGGCTATTGTTTTAGTTTGGGTATCGGCGGGAGTTTCAGCGGGGCGAGTTTCATCATTTGTACGCCCGCCATGATAAATGCGCCGGATGCGTAAGGTTTTGTTACGCTGGCAGTGACCATGGCGGGGCGATCGCCGGGCTTTTGAACATGGGCCAGATCGCCGGCCTTATTGCGCATGGCCAGCAGACCGGCCCAGGCTTTGGCGACCACCGGCAGAAATTGCTTTCTGTTTAACACATGATGATTGATTCCCCATGCCAGAGCGTAGCAATCCAGAGCCGTTCCGCTGCTTTCCGGCGTTGGAAATTCCTTGAAATCCAACAGGCTGGGCCGCCATATTCCATCGGGTCCCTGCAAAGAAGCTATTTTCGTGGCCATTTGCCGGAACAATTTGACATATCGCGGACGCGCTGGAAAGTTTTCCGGCAAATATTTGAGCACACGGGCGGTGCCGGCCAGCACCCAGCCTTCGCCACGCGACCAGAAAATACCTTGCCCATTGGCGGCGGTTTTGTTGAGAAAGCGGTGATCCCGGAAGAACAGGTGCTCTTTTTTGTCATACAGCAGGTGTGTTACCAGCCACCATTGCCTGTTCATGGCATCGACATATCGAGCGTTATGCGTGAGCGCGGAAAGATGAGCGAATGTTGTGGGGGCCATGAAAAGTGAATCGCACCACCACCACGCCAGCTTGTTGGGATTATCCCCGGCGGTCTGGAAATATTTCAGCATCTGATTGCACCGTGCCTGCAGCGGTACCAGCGTTGCTTTGCCCGGCTGCAGCGCATAAATGCTGGTAATGGCCTGCCCGAAACAATAGGAGTTGCCGGATATCTGGCCGTTGAGTTTTTTGCTCGCGTGCCGGAGGTGCCAATGCACCCGCTCACCGATTTTCAGCACCGGCTCAAGGAAGCTTTTATTTCCCGTGGCACGGTATAAATCAATTAAGCCGATATACAATACGCCGTGTACCCAGCCGGTCCGCGGGTAACGCGGAAGCATGGAGATTTCAACCTTGGCAGAGCGCTGAATTTGCGACCGAATTTCAGCGCGCGTAAGCGTGGAGGCTTGACCAGCTTGACTGAATTGGCTCAAAGTTGCCGCAATGATCAGACCAGCCAGCAGGGCCGGACTTCCGCGTCTGTGGAACATGTTGGATAATCTCCGTTAGATTAAATCGCCGACGGTAAGAGTGTCCATATCATTAAATGCCTGATTTTCACCGCCCATACCCCAGCAGAATGCATACGCGGCGGTACCGGCACCGGCATGAATGGACCAGGCGGGCGAAATAACAGCCTGCTGGTCGGCAACGACCAGATGACGCGTTTCATCGGGCCGGCCCATGAGGTGAAAAACCCGGGCGTCGGCGGACATATTAAAATAGAGATACACTTCCGAGCGGCGTAAATGCGTGTGCGGCGGCATGGTGTTCCACACGCTGCCGGAATCTAACTGTGTAAAGCCCATGACCAGTTGGCAGCTTTTGATGCCGTCGGGATGGATGTATTTGTAAATCGTGCGGCTGTTGCAGGTGCTCGCGGAGCCAAGCTGCACCGCCTGTGCATCGGCTTTGCGGGCCAACGCAATCGGATGGCTGCTGTGCGCCGGATAACTCAGCAGATAATAGCGCGATGGTGCCTCGGGGCGTTGGCTGCTCAAGCGAATGTCTTTGCAGCCCATGCCCACATACAGGCAATCCAGATTATCAAGCTTAAAAGCCTTCCCATCCACCGTAACGCTGCCGCTTTCACCTATGTTCAGTATGCCGAGTTCCCGGCGTTGGCAGAAAAAGGCTGCCCGCATATCCGGTGGCGCTTCAAGCGATAACCCTTGCGCCGCCGGTACCGCTGAACCGATAATGGCACGGTCCGCTTCACACCAGTGTAAATCGATCTGCCCTGCGGTAAATAGCGATTCAATGAGAAATTCTGATCGCAGTGCTTCGGCATTCAGCGTGGCATAACGTTGGGCATCAGGTAATAACATGGTTCGCATGAGGAAAATTCCATAAAGTTGCCAACAACTCTTCCCGGGCATCCGTGCATCAACGCACTTCGCCCGGCCAAACGACAACGACCGTTTCCTGACACGATTGCGATATTACATGATTTTCCCGTGAAGGCAAATACACGCGGTCTTATCCGGGCACGGTCGGTCCCAGCCGAATTTTCCGGGGGTCGCCCGGCAGGCACCGCCACATGGCAATCAAACTCGCCGCCTTACCGCACTCAAGCTTGCAAATGAACAGCACGCCCGCGGCTTTCCGGACATACTTTTATTTTCCTGCCCGTAATGTTGCCATATCAATAACAAAGCGATACCGCACCAGATTTTTCTTCAGACGTTCAAATGCGTTGTTGACATCTTGAATCGCTATAACCTCCACATCGCTGACGATATGGTGTTTGGCGCAGAAATCGAACATCTCCTGCGTTTCGGCCATGCCGCCGATGGCCGAGCCTGCGATCCTGCGGCGGCCATGAATAATGCTCGCGCCGGCGAGCGGGGGTTCAAGCGCGGTTAAGGCTCCAACAAGCACCATCGTGCCATCCAGCTTCAGCAGTGCGGCGTACGGATTGAGATCATGACCGTTGGGAATGGTGTTCAGCAGGAAATGGAAACTTTTTGCATGCCGGGTCATCGCGGCCGGCTCGCGCGAGATCAACACTTCATCGGCACCGAGCCGCAAGGCATCTTTCGCTTTATCCGGCGATGTTGTGATCATAACCACATGCGATCCCATCGCTTTGGCAAATTTAACGCCCATGTGCCCCAGGCCGCCCAGGCCGATAACCCCCACCTTTTGCCCTGGACCGACTTTCCAATGCCGCAGCGGTGAATAGGTGGTAATGCCGGCGCACAGCAACGGTGCGGCGGCTTTCAAATCAAGTGTGGCCGGCACCTTAACCACGAAGCGTTCTTCAACGACAATCTGATCCGAGTAACCGCCATAAGTGGTTTCGTTGGTGTCGCGTTGTTTTGAATTGTAAGTCCAGAGCGTTCCATTTTCGCAGTATTGCTCAAGATCCGCCTGACAGGCCGCACATTGCCGGCACGAATCCACCATGCAGCCGACGCCGGCGAAATCCCCAGCCTTCAATTTTGTAACTGCCGCGCCGACGGCCTTCACGCGTCCAATAATTTCATGGCCGGGAACCATGGGGTAAGTCGAACCACCCCAGTCATTGCGGCATTGATGCAGATCCGTGTGACAGATGCCGCAGTAGAGAATCTCGATGTGTACATCATTGGGGCCGGGCACCCGGCGGGTAAAGGCAAAAGGTGCCAGGGGGGAAGTGGCACTCTGTACGGCATAACCTTTGGCTTGAATCATAAAACACCGATCCTTTAAAAAAGAACAATAACAGTGGACATTATATATCACTTAAAGCGTCCTTTCCTGACAAGCATCCATCGATGCATAATGGACCTGTGGCAGCGCTTGCCCATTGGCATCATCAGTTGCCGCGGCAATCGCGGCGATCTCCGCTTATGGCGCCCGGCCATCCATGTGCGATTTCCATCGCTTTCAACATGCAAAGCGCGAAGGCGGTGAGCATCGTCAATGACTCCCGGCGCGCCGGGGAGCAACGAACAACGATTCTCGGCGCATGGGACACGTACTGAAAATACTGACCAATACTGAATATACTGATCAATACTGTTTAATACTGATAACGCTGTCTCCGTGGAATTCGTGGGTCGGCAATCAGAACCTCGAGCCTCAAACCTCGAATCTGGAACCTGTCCCTCCTTGCCGGGATTCATCTGCGAGCATGGAGTGAAGCAGAATGTGCAATGGCGGAATTTATTGCGGATCAGACGTTGATGCGGCCTTCCCAGGGGCTGCTGGCGGTGGCGTAGAGTTTGCGCGCAATACGTCCGGCCTGATGGGCCAAATGTCCGGATTCCGTGGCCAGCATCATCGCACGGGCCATTTTTACGGGATCAGTAGCACCGGCAATGGCGGTATTCAGCAGCACGCCGTCAACACCGAGTTCCATGGCCGCCGCCACGTCGCTGGCGGTGCCCACGCCGGCGTCCACAATGACCGGATAGGTTGGATCATTTTCCTTCAACTGCTCAAGGATGATGCGAATCGCATTGGGATTCAGCACCCCTTGCCCGGAGCCAATCGGCGAACCCGCGGGCATAACCGCCGCCGCCCCGGCTTCCTTGATGCGCTTGCACAGCATGACATCATCGGAACAGTATACCAGCACCTGAAAGCCGTCCTGAACAAGTATTTTCAGTGCTTCAAGTGTGCCAACGGGTTCGGGAAGAAGGGTCCTGGTATCGCCCAGACATTCCAGTTTTACCCAGTCCGCGCCACGATAGCCTGAATCGGTGAGCATTTCGCGGCCTAATTTGGCCACGCGCACAACGTCCTGCGCGTTAAAACATCCGGCGGTGTTGGGCAGAAGAATGTATTTTTTGGGATCAATAAAATCCAGAATATTCCGGCCGGAGTTTTTGTCCACCAGCCGTTCCCGGCGCACCGCCACGGTAACAACTTCCGCACCGCTTTCCTGGTGGCATTGCTGCATGAGTTCCAGTGAGGAATATTTTCCCGTGCCGACAATAAGTCGGGATTTCAATTCGTAAGATCCTATTTTCAAATGCGTGGATGCCATCGTTTTTCCTGTTTAACCCCCACCGACAAATGTAACAATTTCCACTTTATCGCCTGATTTCAACCGGGTATGACTGTACGTTTTTTTGGGAACAATATCGCAATTCAATTCTACGGCCACCCGCACCGGCTGGAGCTTAAAGTGTTCCAGCAGGGCCGCAATGGTAGCTCCGTCGGGCAGCAGAAGCTTTTCACCGTTAACGCAAAGTTCCATGGCCGTATTTTAACCGTTTTCAGCGGGAAAAGTAATGGCCGGTTCCGCGCCACAGCCACCATGCGGAATTATGCCGTCATCTTCAGCCAGCCAACCGTGACCACGCCCCACAGCAGGTTAAGGCCCACAACAAACAGCGGCGTTGTTACGCCATGGTTTAATCCCATGATGCGCTGATTGAGGAAAATTGGAAACACAACAAAAAGTTGGAACGCCGCCGGAAGTAATCCCAGAATCAATCCGCGTTTCAATACCGAATTGGTCAAAATCGGCAGCACCAGAAAAAGTCCAAAAATGCCGCCCCACACCAGTCGCGAATAGATCCATTCTTTGCTGGCGCTGATGGTAATATCACAGCCCAGAAGGTGGAACAACCCCATGCGCGCCAGCATCCACGCCGCGAGCATATTGACAATGGCTCCCACGGCTCCGGCGGCGAAACTTAACGATAGTTGCCCCGGCACACTAGAAGAACCTGAACCAGCCATAAGCCGCTCCTGAAAAATCGACTGTATGATACCGCAGCAGGGAAAAAAATGGGGAACCGCGCCGTCAGTGCGGCAGGTGCGCAGGGTCTTTTAGTTTTCCGGAATTCCGACCAATTTGAGCGCCTTATGCACCTTGACAGAGTGGTGTCGGAGTGCGGCGGCGATATTCTGCCAACCGTGCAGTCGCAGCAGATTCAAGACGGAATTGCGAATGCCGGCTAATACTTGCGGAGCCGATCCCTTGCGAACGCGGCATGCGTCCTCGC